>WHSL01000055.1 GCA_009380095.1 Streptosporangiales bacterium
TGATCTCCAGCAGCGTGGACTTGCCGCACCCGCTCGGGCCCACGACGGACACGAACTCGCCCGCGCCGACGGTCAGCGACACGTCGCTCAGCGCCCGTACGGCCCCGAACTCCTTGCCCACCCCGCCGACCTCGATCAGCGCGCTCACTTGCCGCCTCCCGGGCAGGAGCCCGGCAGCTCGCGGGGCAGCCCCGGCGGGACCCGGCTCAGCTCGAACAGCCCGCACGGCACCTTGCCGGTGAAGCCGGTGGCCTTCATCGCGCGTACCGCGGTGTCCAGCGCCTCGCCGCTCAGCCCGGCCGACCAGTGGTCCCCGGCGATGGCCTCGTCGACGATCCTCCTGGCCGCCTCGGGCTCCACGCCGATGTGCCCGGCGTAGAGCTCGGCGGCCTCGGCGGGGTGTTCCTTCACCCAGGTGACACCCTGCTGGTAGCCCGCGATGACCGCCTTGACCACGTCGGGACGCTCCTTGAGGTACTGGTCCCGTACGGTCAGCACGGTCTGCTGGAACTTGGGGAACACCGTGGACGTGGTGAGCACCCGCCGGAACTTGCTCGCGTCCCGGGCCAGCACCGAAGGCGACACGGTGGCCAGGTCGACCGCGCCGGACTCGAGCATCGCGATGCCCTCGCCGATGCCGCCGGCGCCGACCGGGGTGACGCTGCCCTTGGGCAGCCCGGCCTCCTCGGGCAGCAGCGCGGCCAGCGACTCGGTGACCGAGCCGGGGTTGCTGAACGCCCACTTCTTCGCGTCCTTGACCTGCTTGACCGGGCCGGTCTTGGACGCGTACCAGTCGAGCCCGGCCACGCCCTGAGTGGCGCCGGCCACGGCGGTCACCTTGGCGCCGGCGAGCTTGCCCTCGATGACGGCGGGCAGCGCCACCTCGCCGATCGCCAGCTTGCCGCCGACGAGGTTGCGCAGGGTCGTGGAGCCGCCCTTGCCGGCGATGATGTCCTCCACCTCGACGCCCTTGGCCTCGAAGAAGCCCTGTTCCTGGGCGGCGAGCCAGGGGATCACGTACGGCTCGGTGGCGTTGGTGACGGTCACCCGGATGGCGGTGACCTCCTTGCCGGATCCGCCGCCGCAGGCGGCCGCCGCGAGCAGGGCGGCGAACGCGGTGCCGGCGGCGAGGAGCCGGGTCACGGATTGGGGCGAGATCATCTGGGTCTCCTTCGTTCGAAGGGCTGCTGCGGATCCCCCGAATCCCCCGATCCCCCGATGGCTCGGCGACAGGTCCTGAAGCCCAATTTGTTGATCAGAGGGTGGGTCTCAGGTGGCCGGAGGCTTCGAGGCGGGGGATGAGGCCGCCTGCTTGGATGATGTCGGCGAGGAAGTCCGGGAGGGGGGTGCCGGCGTGGGTGGTGCCGGTGGCGAGGTCGGTCAGCTCGCCGGCCCGTACGTCGACGCGGAGCCGGTCGCCCTCCCGTACGGCCCCGGCGATGCCGGGCACGGTGAGCGCGGGCAGCCCGTAGTTCACGCAGTTGCGGAGGAACAGCGTGTTGAACCGCTCGGCGACGAGCGCGCCGACGCCGAGCTCGCGGAAGAGCAGCGCCACCGGGCGGCTGGAGCCGAGCCCGAAGTTCCGCCCGCCGACGACGATGTCCCCGGGCTCCACCAGGCCCGGCCAGTCGGGGCGGCTCGCGTCGAACATGTGCCGGGCCGCCTCCGCGACCGGCAGCCGCATCGCGAACCCGGGATACATGTCGTCGGTGTTGACCTCGTCGCCGAACACCCAGGCCCGGCCCTCCACCAGCAGCGGATCCGTCATGCGGGCACTCCGTCCAGCTCGCGTACGTCGCTGATCACGCCGCGGATCGCCGAGACCGCGACGGTGGCCGGGGAGGCCATGTACACCTCCGCGTCCGGGCTGCCCATCCGGCCCTTGAAGTTGCGGGTGCTCGCGGTGATGCAGACCTCGCCCGCCGCCAGCACGCCCATGTGGTAGCCGAAGCAGGCACCGCAGGTCGGGTTGGTGACGGTGGCGCCGGCCTCCACCAGGTCCGCGAGGTAGCCGAGGCGGGAGGCCTGGGCGTAGATGCGCTGGCTCGCCGGGGTGACGATGAGCCGGGTGCCGGACGCCACGCGGTGGCCCTTGAGCACGCGGGCGGCGGTCTCCAGGTCGGTGAGCTGGCCGTTCGCGCACGAGCCGATGAAGGCCTGGTCGACCTTGGTCCCCGCCACGTCGCCGACCGGGCCGGCGTTGCCGATCACCGTGCCGGGCAGCGCGACCATCGGGGACACCTGGTCGAGGTCGACCGTACGGACCGCCGCGTACGCGGCACCTTCGTCCGGCTCCAGCGGCGTCGCCTCCGGGGCCGTGGCGGACAGGTGGTCGAGGCAGATCCGGTCCGCGGGAAAGATGGTGAAGTCCGCGCCCACCTCGGCGCCCTGGGTCGCGATCGTACGACGGTCGGACATCGGCACGGTGGCCAGACCGGGCCCGCCGAACTCCAGCGCGTGCCCGGTGGCCTCCCCGTACGCGCCCGCCACGTGCAGGAAGACGTCCTTCCCGTTCACCCACGGGTGCTTGGCGCCGGTCAGCTCGTACCGGTAGGTGGGCGGGACCTGGTGCCAGGTACGGCCGGTGCAGACGATCTGCAGCACCTCCGCCGGGCCCAGCCCGCGGGCCGCCGCGCCGAACGCGCCCGCCGCGCAGGTGTGCGAGTCCGTGCAGGCCAGGACCGTACCGGGGCGGGCCAGCCCCTGCTCGGCGATCACCTGGTGCACGATGCCGTGGTTGCCGATGTCGAAGAACCTGCTGATGCCGTGCGCGGCGGCGAAGGCGCGGGCGCGGCGGCCGGACTCGGCGTCCCGGATGGACGGGGCCGGCACCGCGTGGTCCATCACCACGGCGATCTTGTCGGGGTCGTGCACCGCCACCACGTCACCCAGCCGGTCGTGCCCGAACTGCAGGTCGAGCAGGACCGTCATCTCCACGTCGCAGACCACGATGTCGCCGGGCTCGACCGGGCCGCCGCCCGACGCGCCGCGCAGCACCTTCGCGATGAGCGTGTCAGGCACGGCGCGCCTCCGGGTCGAACCGCTCGCGCAGCGCCTCCCACTCCTCGAGGCCCACCGCCTCGAACAGGCCGCGCGGCGAGTCCTGCCCGCCGGTGCCGACGTCGGCGTCCGCCGCCCTGCGGAGCGCGTCGCGCATCGCGGCGGCGGCGCTGCCGATGTTCAGGCCCGGGAGGATGACCAGCGCGTACCCCAGCTCCCTGAGCTCGGCGACCTCCATCGCCGGGGTCTTGCCGCGCGGCACCAGGTTGAACAGGGCCGGTACGCCGACCGCCTTCGGGACCTGGCGGATCTCCTCGGCGGTCTGCGGCGCCTCCAGGAACACCATGTCCGCGCCGGCCTCCGCGTACAGGCCGACCCGGCGCAGGGCCTCGTCGAAGCCGAGCGGGGCGCGGGCGTCGGTCCGCGCGATGATCACCGTGTCCGGGTCGAGGCGGGCGGCCACCGCGGCCTCGATCTTCAGCGCGAACTCCTCCGGCGGGACCACCCGCTTGTTGTCGAGGTGGCCGCAGCGCTTCGGGAACTCCTGGTCCTCCAGCTGGATCGCGGCGGCGCCGTACTGCTCGTACAGGCGGACCGTACGGTGCGTGTGCGTGACGTCGCCGAAGCCGGTGTCGGCGTCGGCCACCAGCGGCACGTCGATGAGGCCGGCGATCAGGCCGACCTGGCGGACCAGCTCGGTCTGCGTGGCCAGGCCGATGTCCGGCATGCCGGTCGCGGAGGCGGCGACCGCGGCGCCGGACATGTACGCGGCGCGGAAGCCCTCGGCGGCGGTCAGCTTCGCCGACAGGCCGTCGAACACCCCCGGAGCCATCACCGCGGAGCGTTCCGCCAGGAGCTCGCGTAGTCGGGCACGGACATCGGACATCTGGGTCTCCTCTGTTCGGTTCCGCTCGGATCCGCGGTGGCCGGCCAGGGTCAGGGTGGGGGCGGGCCTCCGTACAGCAGGCCGCGGGAGATCTCGGTGGCGCACTCGGTGACGACGCCGGAGAGGCGTTCGGCCGCCTCCTTCGTGAGCCGGAACGACGGGCCGCCGATGGCCACGGCGGCGACGAGCCCCCCGTCCGCGCCGAACACGGGGGCGGACAGCGAGTTCAGCCCCTCCTCGCGCTCCTCCTCGGCGAACGCCCAGCCGCGGCGGCGTACCTCGGCGAGCTGCTCCTCCAGCACGGTCTTGTCCACCACGGTCTTGGGGGTGCTGGGCGGAAGGCCGGTGGCGATCGCGGCGTCCAGCGCGGCGGGGTCGTACGCGAGGAAGACCTTGCCCGCGGCGCCGGCGTGCAGCGGCATCATCTGCCCGACGTAGCCGCGGAAGATGATCGACTTGTTGGACTCGGCCTGGACCACGGAGACCCGGGCCTCGCCCTGCCGGATGTAGAGGCCGCCGCTCTCCCCGCTCCGGTCGCGCAGCCGGGCGACGAGCGGGGCGGCCGTGGCGATCAGGTCGGACCCGGCGCCGGCCGCGGCCGACCAGACCGTCACCCGCAGGCCGATGCTGTACTCGGCGCCGTGCCGCTGCAGCAGGTTCTCTCCGACGAGGGTGCGCAGGATCCGCGCGACGGTCGACGTCGGCATGCCGGTGAACTGGACGATGTCCGCGGCGCGCAGCCGGGGGCGGGTGGCGGAGAAGCAGTCGAGGATCCGCGCCGACTTCTGCAGCACCTGTACCGAGCCGCCGCCGTCCGCGGCCGCACGCTCCTGGGTCATCCGCCCTCCGACTCCCTCCGCCGCACACCGGCACCCGCGGCACCCGCCGCCACCCATGCCGGCACCGTGAATTGCCACATCGTGGTCATCGTTGCCACGATGAGGTTTTACGCCGAGCTCGCGGCGCCGGTCAATCCCCCTCGCCCCGCCGATCCGAACTCCGCAGGTCGAGGCGCCGGAGCCGGGGAAGAACCCGCATGAGATGCTCAGCAGCGCATGACCGGGATCACCCGGATCGAGCGCTTTCATCCGGGGGGACGGGACCATGGGCGACACGCAGGCCGCGGCGGAGGCGGAGACGCACGAGGTCGACGGGCACGCGATCCCGCTCGACCTGATCGCCCTGCAGCGCGACTTCTACGCCGGGGTCGTCGCGCTGCTCAACGAGGAGATCGGGCCGCGGCTGATCGGGCGGGACGCCGGCGAGCCGAGCGTGATCGCGGACGATCTCTACAACGGGGTACGGGCGCACTACGCGCGGGCCGGCGGGCACGTCTTCCCGGAGATGAGCCGGCGTGGGCTGTCGGTCGCCGCGATCAGTGCGGTGGACGTCGCGCTCTGGGACATCCTGGGCAAGGCGCTCGGCGTGCCGGTGTGGCGGCTGCTCGGCGGGCGCCGCGCCGCGAGCATGCCCGCGTACGGCTCCGGCGGCTGGGCGGACGCCGAGCACATCGGAGCTCCGCGCGTTCACGCACGTGCCGATCGCCCCGGCCTCGGCATCACCGTCCGCGAGGACTTCGCGCTGCGGCACGCGATGTGATCACCAGGTGACCGGGAGGGCGGTGAGGCCGCCGGTGAGCGTGCGCTGGTCGAACCGCAGCTCCTCCACCGCGGTGGCCAGGCGCAGCGTGGGGAAACGCGCGGCCAGCTGGGCGAAGACCACGCTCAGCTCGATCCGGGCCAGCGGGGCGCCGATGCAGTAGCGGGCGCCGTGCCCGAACCCCAGGTGAGCCGGGCCGCGCCGGGCGATGTCCAGCCGGTCGGGGTCGTCGAAGCCGACCGGGTCGTGGTTCGCGGCCCCGATGTCCAGCAGCACGAGGTCCCCCTCACGGATCTTGGTGCCCGCCACCTCGAAGTCGGCCCGCGCGTACCGGGGGATGCCGCTGCGCCCCCCGAAGCCCGGCGCGCGCAGGATCTCCTCGACGGCCGTATCGATCCGGGACGGGTCGTCGGCCAGGGCCCGCCACTGGCCGGGGTGCGCGAGCAGCCACAGCACCCCCATCCCGATCGCGACGACCGTCGTCTCGTGCCCGGCGAACAGCAGGAACATCCCCATCGCGGCCGCCTCGTCGTCGCTCACCCCCTCCGTACGCGCCAGCCGTGCGATGACGCCCCCCGCCTCCTCATCCGCCGGACCGCGCGCGGCGCGTTCGGCGGCGACGAGGCGCTGTCCGTACCCGAAGAGCTCCGCCAGGCCCTGCTCCGAGCGGGCGCGGTCGGTGACGTCGGAGGCGGCCTGGGTCCAGCCGCGGAAGCGCTCGCGGTCCTCGTACGGCACCCCGAGCAGCTCGCAGATCACCGCGATCGGCAGCGGCAGTGCGAGGCGTGCGTGCAGGTCGGCGACCGGGCCCGCCGCCTCGAGCTCGTCCAGCAGACCGGCCGTGAGCGTCTCGACCCGGCCGCGCAGCGCCTTCATCCGGCGGGGGGAGAAGTGCGGCTGGAGCAGCGACCGCATCCGCCGGTGGTCGGTCCACTCGGTGTCGAAGTCGCCCTGCGGACCGCCGAACAGGACGGACTCCCCCGTACGGGAGGCGCGTTCGGGCTCGCGGTGCGAACGGCCGAGCCGGTCGTCGTCGAGCAGGCGGCGCACCTCCGCGTAGCCGGTGACCAGCCAGGCGGGGTCGCCGACCGCGGTCTCGATCGCGTGGACCGGGCCCTCGCCCTGCAGTCTTCGTAGCGACGGGGGCGGGGTCAACGGGCCGGGCCGGTCGAACGGAAGCCGGGTCGTCTCGGCCATGAGAGCCTCCAAGTACACGCTCGTTTATATACTCGCGTGTATAGCTAAATCTTTGTAGACACTGCTGTCAACAAGTCGGCTCGAACGGGACCGGGCAAGGGCAAGCGGGTGGAGGGACACGCATGGCACGCGACGTGTGGGCGACGGGTGCGAGCCGGCCGGTGCGCCGGCTCAGGCGCGGCGAGCGCCGGGAACAGATCCTCGACGCCGCCACCCGCGCCTTCGCCCGCGGTGGCTACTCGGCCACCGGCCTCGGGGACGTCGCGGCCGAAGCGGGGCTGACCCGGGCCCTGCTCTACCGGCACTTCGACTCCAAGGCCGACCTCTACCGGGCGGTCCTCGATCGCGCCTGCACCCGCCTGGCGTCCGCGACCGGTGTGGACGATTTCGGCGACGAGGCGATCCCCGCGCTGCTCGGCGCGGCCTCCGCCGAGCCCGACGGGTTCCGGCTGCTGTTCCGGCACGCGGCGCGGGAGCCGGAGTTCCGCGACCTCATCGACGAGCTCACCGCCGCCTCGCGGGACGTCGCGCGGCGCAACCTGGCGCGCCTGATCCCCGAGGGGCCGTGGCTCGACTGGGCCGCCGATCTGATCCCGGCGCTGACCGTGGAGGCCGTGATCGCCTGGCTGGACGCCGGGAGCCCCGACCCCGACCAGGCCGCGGCCCGGGTGTCCCAGGCCATCGACGGCGTCATCGAGGCGGCCCGCCCCGCCTCGGCGTGACGGGCCCCGCGCTCACATGCCGCCGTGCTCGCCCGTGCGCTGCTCCGGGATCGGCCCGAGGTACCGGATGTAGTCGCTGGCGCCGGGCTCCACGATCTCCCCGTTGACGGTGACCCGGCGGTACGGGTCGTCGCACGCCTCGCACCGCAGCGGCCGCTTCCCCGCGTCACGGAACCGGCGCGGCACCCCGCACGTCACGCACATCAGCTCGGCCGGGAAGAACGCGCTGAGCCGGGGCTCGGGGATGGACGGCCGCGGATGGTCGGTACGCCGCCGCGCGGCCGGCCGCGGGGCCACGATCTCACCCCCGACGGTGATCCTCCGGTACGGGTCCGTACAGCTCACACAGCGCAGGGGCTCCCCCGCGACGTCCGTGAAGCGGCGCGGCTCGTCGCAGGTCAGGCACATCAGCTCCACGGGGAAGAAGGTCTCCATCGATGTCCCGATCGCCGAGGGTCACCGGTGACGGTACGCCATCGCCCCGTCACACTCCACCCGGCCCGCTCAGCGGAGCGGGATGAGCGCCCCGTGCTCGCTCTCCGGACGCGGGCCGAGGATCCGCCGCTCCGCCTCGGTGATGCGCAGGTCGTTGATGCTCGCCTCGCGCCGCCGCATCAGCCCCTCCGCGGTGAACTCCCACAGCTCGTTGCCGTGGCTGCGCCACCACTGACCGGACGCGTCGTGGCACTCGTACTGGAAGCGCACCGCGATCCTGTCGCCCTGGTACGCCCACAGCTCCTTGCGCAGCGCGTAGTCCAGCTCGCGGTCCCACTTCTCCCGCAGGAAGGCCACGATCTCGGCGCGGCCGGTGACGAACCTGTCGCGGTTGCGCCAGACCGAGTCCTCCGTGTACGCGAGCGCGACGCGCTCGGGGTCGCGGGTGTTCCACGCGTCCTCGGCGGCCTGCACCTTCTTCCTGGCGCTCGCCTCGTCGAACGGCGGGAACGGCGGTCGCGGGGTCATCGCGGCTCCTCTCACGGAACGGGGCCCGGCTCGGTGCATTCCGTACCGGATCATCGGGCATCCACCTCACCATGAGAACAGCACACGCCGCCGGGACCACGCGGGCAGGATGGCGCGCATGACCCATGATCGCGGCCCGGTCGAGTACTGGCTGACCGACATGGACGGGGTGCTCGTGCACGAGGGCCGCCCCGTCCCCGGCTCCGGCGAGTTCATCGAGCGGCTGTCCGCCTCCGGGCGGCCCTTCCTCGTGCTCACCAACAACTCGATCTACACCCCGCGGGACCTGTCCGCGCGCCTGGCCACCCTCGGCCTGCAGGTCGCCGAGAACCTGATCTGGACCTCCGCGCTCGCCACCGCGCGCTTCCTGTCGGACCAGCGGCCCAACGGCTCGGCGTACGTGATCGGCGAAGCCGGGCTGACCACGGCGCTGCACGAGGCCGGGTTCGTGCTCACCGACCTGAACCCGGAGTACGTGGTGCTCGGCGAGACCCGGACCTACAGCTTCTCCTCCATCACGAAGGCGATCCGGCTGCTGGAGGGCGGTGCGCGGTTCGTCGCCACCAATCCCGACCCGGTCGGCCCCTCCCCCGAGGGCTCACTGCCCGCCTGCGGCGCCGTCGCGGCGATGATCACCCGGGCGACGGGCGTGCAGCCGTACTTCGTCGGCAAGCCGAATCCGCTGATGATGCGCACCGCGCTGAACCGGGTCGGCGGGCACAGCGAGAGCACCGTGATGATCGGCGACAGGATGGACACCGACATCGTCGCCGGCGTCGAGGCCGGCCTGGAGACCATCCTGGTGCTCAGCGGCGTGACCAAGGCCGAGGAGGTGGAACGCTTCCCGTTCCGCCCCTCGCACGTCCTGCCCTCCATCGCGGATGTGATTTCGATGATCGACCGGTGAACCTTCTTGACCCGGCATCCGTCCTACGGGTCAGGGGTTCGTGCGCCGCTCGGCCGGGGACTCCCGCACCATCTCCACGAAGGCGAGGAAGTCCAGCGAGTCGAGCTCTAAATCGATATCGGACGCGCGCGACGCCCGCATGTCCAAGGCTCCCCGGGCCCGATCGGGGTCTGCCAGGTCGTCCAGGTACTCGTCCCCACTGATCGGTTCCAACATCATCATGCCCTCCGTCCTGCGTTGAACCCGACGCTAGACCGTGCGACGCTCACACCGAAGGGGCCGAAAGACGCTTCCGTACGGCCGGTCCTCACCTGCCGTTCCGCTCTTGCGCTTTCGGTGTGATACATCCCGGGAATCCGCTGGTCGCGGACGGTCCTCCCGCGCCGTGCTCGCCCAACTGGGCGCCGCCGCCCCGGCCGCGACCGCGCACTCGGCGGTGGTGACTTCGCCGGCCCGAGTACGGACCCACAGGTTCCGGTGAAGTCTGCGCGGTGGCCCCACGGGAGCGGGGGAATCAAGCATCGACCCTGCACGCTGCGTACTCAAGAGGTAACGCCGTTCCCATGGGAACTTGCAGGTAAGTCGCGCATTTCGACGGAAAGTCGCGGATCACCGGCACCGAATCGACGTCCGGAACCCGCAGGTCCTTCCGTCGCATCGCGCGACGGACAAAAGGATCATTGACCCGACGCGACTGCCTGGGAAAACGCCGTGACCGGCCTTACTGAATCCAGACAGAACGCATAAACGTATAGTCGTCTATACGAATTGTCCGGAGGATTCGGGCATTCCGATCATGTTCTCGCCAGGGATACGCGATGCACCGAATAGTGCGCATCCGGCGCAGGTGCGCCATAGTATCCGTTTGGGGGACATCGCTTGATCAGCAGAATCCCTAAATAGGCGCGCGCTGTAATCCACCGTCACCGGGGCGTCACGCTCCGTCGACAATCTTCATGCGGAATTCGTGTGCGTCACGCGGGCGTCTCCTTATCTCGGCAAAATGGTAACCACTGGACATTCTGTGAACTGAGTGATAGCAGACAAGAAGACTTGCGTTCGGTCCGGACCCGACCGAGAGTTGCATTGGGCTCTCACTAGCTAACCGGGGGTTGTCGAAGGAGTTGTGAAACTCATGGTGGCCAGAAGCGACACAGGCCCAGGCCTCGCCAACATGAGCTCGTACCGGCAGGCAAGGAACGGCGAAAGAATCACCAACCAGGTCCTCGCGACCCGCATAGGGCTCCGCTTCGCCGGCTCGCTCACGTTCGAGGGGTGGGAGCGCGCCGGGGAACAGATCTCGCGAATCGTGAGCTCGTCGGCCTGGTGCCTGGGTGACTGGATAATCGTCGGCCAGTCCCGATTTTCAGACCGGTACAAGCAGGTAATCGAGGCGGTGGGACTCGATTACCAGACGGTGCGGAACTACGCCTGGGTCGCTCGCAGGTTCGAGCTGTCCCGCCGGCGGGACACGCTGAGCTTCCAGCACCACGCCGAGGTGGCCGCACTGCCCGCGAGCGAGCAGGACGACTGGCTCGACCGCGCGGAGGATCAGGGCTGGTCACGGAACCGCCTCCGGCAGGAGCTGCGGAACAGCCGGATACCGGCCGCGAAGAACGGCGTGGCGGCCAGCGCGCTGCCGAGGATCGTCGTGACGCAGGAGCGCATCACCCGATGGCGTGCCACGGCGGAGCAGATGAAGATGACCCTCGAGAGCTGGATCGTGGTCAACCTGGACTCCGCCGCCGAGCTCGCCCACTCCGGCGGTGAGCCGGAGCGGGAGATCCCGGGCGCCTGACCCTCCCTCCTCCCCCGGTACGCACATCCCGGCCCCCTCAACCGGCCTCCAGCCGGCGGAGGGGGCCTTCGTGCGTCACGCCCCCGCCCCGGGCCCCTCGGCGACCGAGCGGAGCAGGTCGCGGACGCCTCGCCGGAAGGTCTCGGGGTCGACGTCGCCGAACAGCACGCGCTGCAGCACGATGCCCGGGAGCAGGCACACCAGCAGGGATCCCACCGCGCCCGGGTCCGCGCCGGCCGGCACGCGCCCCGCGGCGCGCTCCCGTTCGACGATCTCCGTCCATCCGGCGCGGCCGCGGTGGATCGGCGCCCGGGCACGGTCCGCCATTTGCTCGTTGTACAGGGCGGACGCCCAATAGATGGGGGCGAGACGGCCCGGGCCGTCCGCATCACTGATGGCGATGACGGTGTCCGCGAACCGTTCGACGACCTCTCCCAAGGGCGGAATCGGTTCCTCTTTGAGAACCCCCTCGAAAAAGTCCGTGACGAGTTCCAGAATGTTCTCCGCGATGCCCCGTACGAGGTCGTCTCGGTCCGTGAAGTAGCGATCGACGTCGGGCTCCGGCAATCCCGCCTCGCGCGCCACGTCGGCCATCGACGTTCCGTGTAGTCCATTGCGCATGAAACAGCGCTGGGCGGCATCGAGGATCTGTTGTCTGCGATCTACGGGGTGTTCCGTGCTTGCAGTTGGCATAGCGCAAATTTAGCTCCTGCGACTTTCGCATGGCCACCACTTTGAAATGACCATTGCCGCTGACCTGCACTTATCCTCTAAGCACCGCCGAACACTTCTCACGAACCTTGCGCCGCGCCCGCACTTTTGTTGACGATTGAATCAGTTCATCGCGTTATCGACACGGATCCCGCAGGCCCTCACCCGGTATTCGCCTCGGCGATCACATGCATGGAAGGGGTTATTTCGTGACAGACATCCAGTCGCTTCGCGCCGTCTATCTGAGCAAGACCGATGGAGAACCGAGCCGTTTCCACATCTGGGAGCGAGGGGACCCGGTCGGTGATTCGGTCACGCCGTCCACGTACAGCGGGTCGTACCGGATCTGGATGCGCGACCTGCTGCGCAAGTTCCTGAGCGAGTGGGAGACCGGCCCCGGCGGGCTGCTGAGCATCGGCTGCGGCAACGCGGCCGTCGAGGTGGGCCTGGTGAAGGAGGGCCACCGCGTGCTCGGCGTCGACGCCATGACCGAGGCTGTCGCGCTCGCCCAGGCCAAGGGCGTGGACGCGGTGTGCGCGGACATCCTCACCTGGACGCCGCCGTCCGCGGACTGGAGCGTGGCCTACGCCGACGGTTTCCTGGGCCACGTCTTCGATCCGGACGAGGGCATCCGCCCGGCGCTGGAGCGAATTCGGTCCTGGCTCCCGGAGGGCGCGGTCCTGGTCATCTCCAACGACGACCCGAAGACCGACTCCGACACCCAGACCCACACCGAGGTTCCGCAATTCACCTGGCTGTCCGGCCGATATCTGCAGGAGCAGGCGGAGGCCGCCGGATTCACCGAGATCTGGACGACCTGGTTCACCTACTCACGCCCCGTCTCCGGTCCGCGCGATCGGGTCATCGTCACGGCCCGCGTCTAGTGCGGACCGTTATCGAGGTAGGCGCCGCATTATCGAGGGTCGGCACGGCTTTCCGAAACCGGCCGGCAGGAGAGGCAGCGACCATGACGACGTGGATTTCGGGTCGCATGGGCCAGTTCACGTGCTTCCACCACCGGCTCGGGAAGCCGGAGCGAACCGGCAAAGGCGCGCTCGATTTCGGGAGCAATGTCGGAAATGTCCTGCTCGATCGGAACTGCGCGATCGAGCCCAGCGATTATTGGTGCATCGAGGTCTCCCGCGACGCGGTGACCGAGGCGCGGCGGCGCCATCCGGACGCGCATTTCGTCTTCTCCGACCGCTACTCCATGAACCGGCTCCACCCGAACGCGGAGATCCGTCCGCCGGTGGAGCCGGAGCGCCACCACTGCGCGATCCTCGACGCCCGGACGGGGACGGGACGGCGATGATCGCGGAACCTCCCGCCCTCGTGGCCTCGGTGGCCGGCCCGCTCACGGCCCCCGCCGCGGCCCACGGGCGGCTGCCCGCGGAGGTGCGGTACGTGGAGGTGCGCGCGGACCTCGCCGGGGACGTCGGCCCACAGCCGGGCGACGTCCCCGGCGGCACCATCTACACCCTGCGCAGCACGGCCGAGGGCGGTGGCTGCGCCGACCCTCCGGTCCGGCGGCGAGAACGCCTGATCGCCGCCGCGGACCGGTACGCGTACGTGGACCTGGAGGCCGCCCGCGACCTGCACCCGGCGGTGCTGGACCGGATCTCCCCGGAGCGACGGGTGATCTCCTGGCACGGCCCGGCGACCACGCTCGACGGGCTGCGCCACCGGTTCGGCGCGCTCACCACGGTGGGCGCGCGGCTCTACCGGCTGGGCCCGGCGGCGCACACCATGGCGCAGGCGCTGGTCCCGCTGCTGCTGCTGAGGTCGCTCGGCCGCGACGACGTCACGGCCTACGCCCGGGGCCCGATCGCGAGCTGGACCAGGCTGCTCGCCGCCCGGTACGGCGCTCCGCTGATCTTCGGCCGCATCCCGGAGGACCCGCCCGGGCCGACCGGAGGCGCCGACGGCGAGCTCCCACTGCGCCGGCTGCTCACCGACTATCCCCCGCAGGTGCTGACCGGCGCGGACCGGCTGTACGGCATCATCGGCTCCGCCACCGCCGGGTCGCTGTGCCCGATGGCGCACAACTCCGCGTACGCCGCGCTCGGCATCCCCGCGCTGTTCCTGCCGTTCAGCACCGACCAGCTGGCGAATCCACTGGCCGAGCTGCGCGCCGGGTTCGACGCGCTGGCCTTGCCGCTGGAGGCGCTGGCCGTGATCGCGCCGCACAAGGACGCGGCCTTCGCGCTCGCGGCCGGCGCGACACCGTTCGCCTTCCGGGCCGGCGCGGCGAGCCTGCTGGTGCGCGGCGGTGACGGCTGGTGGGCGGACACCGAGTCCGCCGGGGTGGTGGCCACGCTGAAGAACCGGCGGGTACGGGTGAACCACCGCCGGGTCGCGGTGATCGGCTGCGGTGGCGGGGGGCGGGCGGCCGCCGCCGGGCTGGCCGCGGCCGGGGCCCGGGTCACGCTCGTCAACCGGAGCATCGCCGGCGGCGTACGAGCCGCGCGGCTGCTCGGCCTGCCGTTCGAGCCGCTGCGCACCTTCGACCCGCGGCAGTACCAGGTGCTGGTGCACGCCACTCCGCTGCGGGACGAGATGCCGTTCCGCCTCGACGGCCTCGACCAGCCCATCGCCATCTTCGACCTGACGTACGGGGAGAAGGAGACGACACTGACGGCGGCGGCCCGCGCGGCCGGACACACCGTCGTCGACGGCAGCGAGATGACTCTCGTCCAGCTCTCCCGCCAGTTCCACCGGATGACCGGGCGGCACATCCCAGCGCGCCTCATACGGCGCGCACAGCGCGAATTCGGCCTGGTCATCAGTGGGAACGGCACCGACGACGAGCCCGCGGCGCGGCCGGCACAGCCGGCGCCACAGGAACCAGCCCGCGAACAGGAGCGAGGAACACGATGACCGCCGACCCGTCCATCCGTGAGAACGCCCAGCCGATCACGCTCGACGACCTCCCGGCCGCCGACTGGATCAGCGTGACCCGGTGTCCGTACGGGGTCGCGCGCGTGCGCACGTATCCGGGTGACGGGACCCTGATGGTCCGCGCCCGGGGCGGCGGCGAGCCCTGGCCCGGGAACTGGGGCGAGGTCCCCGCGGACGGGGTGTACGAGCTGCGCTCCGGCGCCGGGTACGCGTTCACGGCCACGTACACGGGCCCGGCGACCACCGTGCGGTTGCAGACGAACCTGGCGCACGGCGTGATGGCCGTGCACGCGTTCCACCACTTCACAGACGACTCGGGACGGCGGGACTACTACACCCGGGAGTTCTACGTCACCGGCGGCGACGCGCTGCCGGCCACCAGCCCGTTCCCGGCCTCCCTGAGCTCCGGCCGGAACGACCCCCGCCCGCTGTGGGAGACCTGGACCGTGCTGGACCGCGAGAACGCGCAGATCGAGCGGCTCAGTCTGGCGCTCGACTGCGGCGCGACGACGGTCCGCGCGTCCGCGATCGGGCCCGAGGGCGGCACCGAAAACTGGGGTGCGGCGAACGCCACGATCTACGCCGACGCGGCCGTGCCGGACGGGCCGCCCGCGTTCCTCGCCACCTTCGAGCTCGACGACCGCCGCGTGCACGTGCAGGGACGCGACTTCCTCGGCGTGCTGGTCGTCCAGCAGTACATCGCGTACACCGACGGGAGCGGCCGGCGCGACTACTTCACCCGCGACTGCTTCCGCCGTTGACCCGGCGCAGGGAGGCCACGTGGCCACGAGCTACATCATCGATCTGGACGACGTCGATCTCGTGCAGGATCCCTATCACGGTTACTCCCGGATACGGGAACGGGTGCCGCGGGTGGCCCCCGCCCACCAGCATCCCGCGGGCCATCACTGGATGGTCACTCGATACGCCGACGTGGCGGCTCTGTACTGCGACCCGCGGTTCGTCTCGAATCCGCTGAACGTTCCGGACGCGCCGATGCGTCACCTCCGCGAGGAGGTCCTGCGGACCGGCGAGACCCCCACCGAGTACATGCCGCTGCGCACCGACCGTATGGCCCGGCGCGATGGAGCAGGCCACACCCGGCTCCGCCGGGCGGTCGACCCCGCCTTCCACGCGCGCGTGGTGGCGGGTCTGCGGACGCGGATCGAGCGTCTCGCCGAAGACCTGCTGGACCGGCTTCCCGATGCCACGGAGGAAGACGGAACGGTCGACCTGCTACGGCATTACGCCCTCCCGCTGCCGAACGCCGTCCTGTGCGAGCTGATGGGCATCCCCCAGGAGGTCCAGTCCGAGTGGCTGAGGTGGACCACCGAAGTGAAGGTGGGGAGCCTGTCTCTGGACGCCAGGGCCGAGCGCTGGCGTGCGCTGACGGACTTCGCCCGGGACTTGATCTCACAGCGCCGGGCGGCGCCGGGTCACGACCTCATCTCGTCGCTGCTCGCCGCGGGCGACAACGGTGAGGGGCTCACCGAAACCGAGATCATCTCGATCATGCTGATGGACCACAACGCCCACCGGGCCCTCGGCCATCTGATCGCCAACGGGACGGTCGCCCTCCTCACCCACCCCGAACAGCTCGAGCTGCTGCGGAAACACCCCGAGATGATGCCCCAGGCCGTCGAGGAGATGCTGCGCTTCTGCTCCCCCAGCACCGTAGGCGGCCTGCAGCACGCGACCGAGGACGTGCGGATCGGCGAGACGACGATCCGAAAGGGCGAGGCGGTGTGGCCCGCCGTCGCCGCCGCAAACTGGGACCCGCGCCGATTCTCCGAGCCGGAGCGGCTCGACGTGACGGCGCGCCGCGACGCCCATATCGCCTTCGGTGAAGGGCCGCACTCCTGCGCCGGGCCGGCCCTCGCCCGCCTGACGGCCGAGGTGGCGCTCGCGGCGCTGCTGCGCCGCCATCCCGGGCTCGCGCCGGGAGTCGATCCGAGCACCCTCACACGTGAGCACCGGCCGCGCCAATGGGGCCTGGAGGCGTTGCCGATACGGCTGTGACGAGCTACTTCACCCGCGACCGCTTCCGCCGCTGAAGGGCACGACATGACGACCCCAGACCGTAGCGAGATCATCGACGTGGAGGACGAGGAGCTGGTGCAGGCTCCGTACCCTGGCTACTCCCGGATCCGGGAGCGCATGCCCCGGCTGGCACCGACCCACCTGAAGTCCGTCGGCCGTATCTGGATGGTCGCCAGGTACGCGGACGTGGCGGCGCTCTACACCGATCCGCGGTTCGTCGCCAACCCGCTGAACGTCCCGGGCGCGCCGATGCGACACCTGAGCGAGGAGGTCTTCCGGATCGGCGAGACGCCCGAGGAGTACATGACCCATCGGGTGGATCGGATGGGCCAGCACGACGGCGCCGCGCACGCGCGGCTACGCCGGCTCGTGGGTCCCGCGTTCGCCATCCGGCCGATGGAGCGCCTGCGGCCACGGATCGAGCGTCTCGCCGAAGAACTGCTCGACCGGCTTCCCGAAGCGGCCGAGGACGACGGCACCGTCGATCTCCTCCGGCACTACGCCCTTCAGCTGCCGAACTCGGTGCTGTGCGAGCTGATCGGCATCCCGGAGACGCATCGGGCCGCGTGGCTGAAGTGGACCACCGAGATCAAGTGGCCCAGCCTGCCGCTGGACGCCAGGGCCGAGCGCTGGCGGGCCATGACGGGACTGGCCAGGGAACTCATCGCACAGCGACGCGCCGCTCCGGCCGAGGATCTCATTTCGTCGCTGCTCGCGGCGGGCGGCCCGGACGGGGAGCTCACCGACACCGAGATCGTCACGATGATGCTGCTGGACCACAACGCCCACCGGTCCATCGGCCATCTGATCGCCAACGGAACGGCCGCCCTGCTGGCCCATCCCGATCAGCTCCGTCTCCTCATCGAAGATCCCGGGCTGATGCCACAGGCCATCGAGGAGCTCCTGCGGTACTGCGGTCCTACCACGGTGGGCCGCCTCCGCCACGCGACCCAGACCATGGCGTTCGCCGGCGGGACCGTACGGAAGGGCGAGGTGATCTGGGCCGCCATCGCGGGCGCCAACTGGGATCCACGCCGGTTCACGGATCCGTCGCGCCTCGACGTGTCGGCGCCCCGGCCCAGCCACATCGCCTTCGGCGGCGGGCCGCATCACTGCTCGGGCCCGGCGCTGGCCCGCCTGGCGGCGGAGGTGGCGATCGCAGCGCTGCTGCGCCGCCACCCGGGACTCACACTCGGGGTCGATCCGTCGGACCTGAGAGTTGAGCACAAACCACGCCAAATGGGACTACTGACGCTGCCGATCCGGCTGTGACGGCGCGGTCCCGAACGACGCGGTGAGGCAGAGAAGCACAGAACCGACGGGAGGGACAGATGTCCGTGACGGATACGGGGCACAACGGTGCCGCCGGCTTGGTCGACATGGACGACCCGGAGCTGATGCGGGATCCGTACCGCGGTTACTCGCGGATCCGGGAGCGGGCTCCGCTGGTCCGCGCCGTCATGGCCGGCTCCGAGCCGGTGTGGCTGGTGACCCGCTACGCCGACGTCAAGGGCGTGCTCACCGACCGCAGGTTCGTCGTCGACCCGGCGAACGTGCCTGGGGCCGGCCAGGACGGCCTGCGGGAGAACCTGATGCGCACGCACCGGATGCCGCAGGAGTACGTGGACTTCCGCAAGGTCGGCATCAACACCACCGACGGTGCCGACCACGCCCGGCTGCGCGGGCACGTACGGCACGCGCTGACCGCCCGCAGGGTCGCGGGGCTGCGGACACGTATCACGGAGATCACCGAAGCGTTGCTCGACCGGCTCCCCGAGGCGGCCGAGGACGGCGTGGTGGATCTGCTGCACGCGTTCGCCTACCCGCTGACGATGACCGTGTCCTGTGAGCTCGTGGGCGTTCCCGAGACGGACCGGTCGCGGTGGTTCGAGTGGCACAAGGCGATCAACCCGACCTCGGACGCGGACAAGGCGGCCGTCTGGCCCGAGGTCATTCCGTACGTCCGCGGCCTGATCGAGCGCCGCCGCGCCGAACCGGCCGACGATCTGATCACCGCGCTGATCCGTGCCCAGGCCGAGGCGGAGCGCGCCGGCCCGGACGCGGACGACGCGCAGCGGATCACCGAGGTCGAGATGATCTCCTTGATCCTCACCCTGGGCCTCACCTCACAGCAGACCGCACACCTGGTCGGCGGCGGCGCCCTCGCTCTGGCCACACACCCCGATCAGCTCGCCCTGCTGCGCGACGACCCGGAGCTCGCGCAGCGTGCCGTGCACGAGATCCTGCGCTGGTGCACGCCCACGGTGATGACGCCGCGGGTGCGCTACGCCACCGAGGACCTCGAGATCGGCGGCATGCCCGTACGCAAGGGCGAGGCGGTGGCCCTGCTGCTCGTCGCCGCAGACTGGGATCCTCGCGAGTTCGACGACCCGGAACGGCTCGACCTCACGCGCGAGCCGCGGCGCCCTCCGGAGACCCACCTCGCCTTCGGCGCCGGCCCGCGCTACTGCTCGGGGGCGGCGCTCGCCCGGCTCGAGGGTGAGATCGCACTGACCGCCCTGGTGCGCCGTCACCCCCGGCTGACCCTCGCCGTCCCCCCGTCCGATCTCGAGTACGCCGAGCTGCCCGGCATGTGGCGAATTCTGATGACGCTGCCCGTACGGCTCTGAGGGAGGAACACCGTGACCGCGACGAATCCGGGCCCGGCCGGCTCCGGCCCGGTGGTCGACATGTGCGACGCCGAGCTGATGCGGGACCCGTACACCGGCTATGCCCGCCTCCGGGAGCAGGCCCCGCTCGTGCGCGGCCTCATGCCCGGCGTGGATCCGGCGTGGATCGTCACCCGCTACGAGGACGTCCAACGGGTGCTGAGCGACCCCCGGTTCGTCAACGACAGGGCCAACGTGCCCGGGATCCGGGTCCCGAACATGCGTGAGCAGGTATTGCGCGCGCACGAGATCCCCGGTGAGTACTGGAAGTACCGGCTGCTGCGGATGGACGCGTTCGACGGCGCCGAGCACACCCGGCTGCGCAAACTGGTGTCGCAGGCGTTCACCGTCAGGCGGATCACCGAGCTGCGGCCCCGGGTGGAGGAGATCGCCGACGGGCTGCTGGACCGCCTTCCCGGCATCGCCGAGGACGGTGTGGTCGACCTCATCCCGCACTTCGCCAACCGGCTGCCCAGCGCCGTGCTGTGCGAGCTCGTCGGGATTCCCGACCACGACCGCCCGCGGTGGGAGGAGTGGTACGCGGCCATCCCGCCCACGGCGGCACCGGAGGCTAAGGCCGCCGCGTGGCGGGCGCTGGTGCCCTACGCCCGGAGCCTGATCGAACGGCGCCGCGCGGAGCCCGGAGACGACCTGGTCTCGGCCATGATCGCCGCCCAGGACGAGGACGGTGAACGGCTCAGCGACACCGAGATGATCGCGATGATGGTGATGCTGGGCCTCACCGGGCCGCACACCAACGCCACCTTCATCGGCAACGGTGTCCTCGCCCTGCTCACCCATCCCGAGCAGCTGGCCCTGCTGCGCCGGCGCCCCGAGCTGATGCCACGGGCCGTGGAGGAGCTGCTGCGCTGGTGCGGCCCGACCCAGGTGGTCCCGCGGACGCGGTTCGCGACCGAGGACCTGGAGATCGGCGGCATGCCGGTGCGCGAGGGTGAGGCGGTCTGGGTCGTACTCGCCGGCGCGAACCACGACCCGGCCCGCTTCGACGACCCCGAACGGCTCGACATCACGCGCGAACCCGCGAGTCCCCGGGAAAGTCATGTCGCCTTCGGCGGCGGGGCCCACCACTGCCTCGCGGCGGCGCAGGCCCGGCAGGACGCCGAGGTGGCGTTCGAGGCGCTGCTACGCCGTTACCCCGACATCACCCTGGCGGCCGACCCGAGCCTGCTCGGCCGCGACCCGATGCCCTTCCAATGGCGCCTGACCACACTGCCGGTGCGCCTCTGACCGGCCCCGAGGGAGATCACCATGGGCACGACGGAACAGACCCCGGCGGACGCCCGGGGCCCTGTCGACATGGCCGACGAGAAGCTGATGCGCGACCCGTACCGCGGCTACTCCCGCATCCGGGAGGAGGCCCCGCTCGTGCGGGCCGTGATGCCGGGCGTCGAACCGGTGTGGCTGGCCACCCGGTACGACGACATCAAGATGGTGCTGAACGATCCCCGGTTCGTCATCAACGCGAAGAACGTGCCGGGGATGGACGTGCCGAGCCTGCGTGAGCAGATCCTGCGCGGCGTGCACGGCACCCCGGAGGAGTACGTGATGTACCGGACGCAGCAGATGGGCGCGTTCGACGGCGCCGAGCTCAACCGGCTGCGCGGGGTGGTGTCGCCGGAGTTCAGCCGGCGCAAGATCGAGCGGTTGCGGCCGCGGATCGCGGAGATCGCGGAAAGCGCCCTGGACGGTCTCGCGGGCGCGGCCACGGACGGCGTGGCGGATCTGATGGCGCACTACGCCTATCCCCTGTCCGGCACGGTCCTCTGCGAGCTGGTCGGCATACCCGAGGCGGACCGCGAACGCTGGCACGGGCTGTACATGGCGGTCTGGGCGGCCGGGGCGCACGACAAGACGGCCGGCTGGCGCGACCTCGTCGGCTACATCCAAGAGCTGATGGAGCGGCGGCGCGCGGAGCCCGGTGAGGACCTGCTGTCCGGGCTGGTCCGGGCGCAGCGGGAGATGCCGGGGCGGATCAGCGACACCGAGATCATCGCGCTCGTCGTCGCCGTGGGCCTGGCCGGGCGGCAGAACACGGCCGACCTCATCGGCAGCGGGACGGTCGCGCTGCTCACCCATCCCGATCAGATCGCGCTGCTCCGCGGCCGTCCGGAGCTGATGCCGCGGGCCGTGCACGAGCTGCTGCGGTACTGCACGCCCTCGCACGTGGCGCGGATGCGGTACGCGACCGAGGACCTCGAGATCGGCGGCGTGCCGGTACGCAAGGGCGAGGCCGTACGGCCGGTGCTCGTATCCGGCAACTACGATCCGCGCGAGTTCCCGGCCCCGGAACGGCTGGACATCACGCGCGAACCGGATGGGCGGTTCGAGTCGCACGTCACGTTCTCCTACGGCCCGCACTACTGCCTCGGCGCGGCTCTGGCCCGCCTGGAGGGTGAGATCGCCTTCGACGCCCTGCTTTGCCGCCACCCGAACCTGTCGCTGGACTGCGATCCCGCCGACCTCGACTACGAGACGATGCCCGGCCAGTGGCGCATCCTGACCGCGCTCCCGGTACGGCTCTGACCCCCGGCCGCTCCGGCTTCAGGCCTTGCCCTTGTAGGGGAGCATGAGGGCCGGCACGAGGGCGACGGCGGTGAGAGCGAAGGCCACCCAGAACGTCAGGCCGAAGGCGCTCGCCAGCGCGGGCTCGATTTGGGCCCGCGTCGCGGCGGGCAGCGGACGCAGCACCGCCTCGCCGAGTCCGGGCAGCCGCGTGGTGATCGCACCCTGCACCACGATCGCCAGCACGGCCGTACCGATGGACGCGCCGAGTCGCTGGCCGGTGTTGATGGCACTGGATCCGCGCGGCATGGCGTCCTGGGGCAGCGCACCGTACGCGGAGGCCACCGAGGGGGCCGCGGTGGAGCCGACTCCCAGTCCGATCACGAAGGCGGCCCCGATGAGGGCAGGATACGAAACGGGCATGCTCGCCTGCGCGTACGCGGCGGTCCCCGCCAGCACGAGGAGGATCCCGGCCGGCACCACCACCCGTGCGCCGAACCGGTCCGTGATCCTTCCGGCCAGCGGCATGGCGACCACCGCGCCGAGCGCCTGCGGCGCGACCAGCAGACCGGCGGCGAGCGGGCTCGCACCGTGGACGACCTGCCAGTACAGGGGCAGGAACGCCAGGAGCCCGGCCCGCGTGATGGAGAGCGTCAGGTGGGCGGCGATCCCCGTGGCGAAGCCGCGGTTGGAGAACAGGGCCAGGTCGATCACGGCGCGGCCCGCGCGCGCACGCGCGTGCCACAGATAGAGCAGCAGCAGCGTCGCTCCCGCCAGACCGACGGTGACACCGGCCGTCCCGCCTGTGCCTGCGGCGCTGACCTCATTCAGGCCGTAGATGAAGCTCGCCACACCGCCGCAGAGCAGGACGATGCCCCGGAGGTCGATCGGAGTCGCCGGGCGCGGTTCCGTCTCCGGGAGCATCTTGCGTCCCACGAGGTAGGCCAGGACTCCGATCGGCACGTCGACGTAGAAGATCCACCGCCATCCCAGCGTCGAGATGATCAAGCCGCCGAACACCGGGCCCGCCACGGAACCCAGCAGAATCGGGACGCTGAGGAGGCTGATCGCCCGTCCCATCCGATCGGCACCGGCGGCCCGCGCCAGAATGGCCTGGCCGACCGGTACGACCACGCCCGCGGCCACCCCCTCCAGGATCCGGAATGTGATCAGCGCACCGGCCGACCAGGAGGCGCCCGACAACGCCGACGCCACCACGAAGAGCACCACTCCGCCCAGCCACACCCGCTTCGCACCGAAACGTTCGCCGGCCCACCCCGTGACCGGGACGACGGCGGCGAACGCGAGGAAGTACCCGGTCAGAATCCACTGGATCGTCGAGATGGAGACGCCGAACTCGGCTCCCAGGGTGCGGACCGCAACGTTCATGCTGGTCCCGTTGAAGGTCGTGAGCAGCGTGCCGAGCACGACCACCATGGCCAGTGTGACCAGCCGCCGATCCAGGCGCGCCCCGGTACGAACACCGTGACGCGCGGGATCGCCGCTCTCCGTGGGCCGTGCCGATTCCTTCACCGCACGAGCCTCCGTGCCTGCTTCCGTGCCTGCTTCCGTGCCTGCCTCAGGGCTTGTAGAAGGTGGCGTCGTGGGTCTCGCCGAGGGTGGCGCGGCCGATCGTGGCGAGCACGTGGTCGTCGTTGTCGTGCCGTACGTAGAACGTGAGGTCGCGCAGGATGCGCTCGACCGGGCTGGGCCGCACGAGGCTGCGCGCACCACAGGCGCGGACGCAGTTGTCCACGGTCTCCAGCGCCAGGTGCTCGATCACGTGCCGGGCCCGGCTGCCCGCCATCCGGGCCTCGTCCAGCCGGCCGGAGTCCCACATCCGGGCGACATGCTTCAGCCAGAGCAGCCCGGACTCCACGTTGACCGCCATCGAGCCGACGCGGTGCTGCACGTACGGGTCCGCGGCCTTGCCCTGCCGCATCACGTACTCCACGGCGTACTCGTACGCGCCCTCGGCGGCCCCGAGGAAGCTCGCCGCGTAGTGCGGCACGAACGCGGTCTTCCACCCGTCCCGGATGAACGCGCCGGGCTCGCCGATGACGTTCTCCTCGGACAGGAAGGTGTCCCGGAACTCCACCAGGTGGCTCACGGTGGCGCGCATGCCGATCGGGTCCCACCACGAGTCGTCCACCGTCACCGACGGGTCCGAGAGGTCGCAGGCCAGCATGAGCAGCGCGTCCGGGTCGGCCTCGGCGTGCTTGGCTCCGCCGGGCCCCGCGGTGTTGACGAACAGGATGGCCCACTGCGCGCCGGTGGCGCTGGTGGCGAAGACCTTGCTGCCGTTGAGCACCCAGCCGCCGTCGACCTTGGTGAGGCCGGTGCCGAACCGCCGCCGCTCCCCCGGCTTGGGCGCCTGCGGCTCGCCGCTCCAGGCCACCCACTTCTCCCCGCGCCGTACGACGCCGGCGAACCAGCGTTCCTTCTGCTCCGCCGAGGCGAACGCGTCGAGGAGCCCCAGCGAGTTGGCGTGCCCCTCCCAGCAGCGGCCCAGCGACAGGTCCGCCTTGGCCAGCTCCCGGGTCATCAGCCAGAGGGTGAGCGCGTCGCCGCCGTGCGGGCCGATGCCGAGCCCGCCGTGGTCCCGCGGCACCGCGGGGGCGTGCAGCCCGGCGGCGAACAGGGCGTCGAAGTCCTCCGCAGGGAAGCGGGCGGTGCGGTCGTAGGTGTCGGCGCGCCCGGCGCACTCCTTCGCGACCTCGGCCACTCGCCCGAGGAGCTCTTTCCGCTCGGCGCTCAGATCGGCTATCGACGTCACGTCGATAGCGCCATTCGTGGTCATATTCTCACCTCGGGAGGGTGGCGCCGCCATCGGTATTCGGCGGCCTCATCACGCTATAGGGAAATGGGAAAACGGGCGATGGTGACAGATTCCAATGGGCCGGTGACCAGTGATTTCCTCTCGGTGATCTCCGCTCGGCACTGCAAGCGCGCCTTTTTGGACCGCCCGGTCCCGCGCCCCGTCCTGGAGCGCGTGCTGCTCGCCGCCGGCGACGCGCCCTCGCCGCGGAACACCCAGTTCTGGCAGGTCGCGGTGGTGACCGGGGCCGCCCGTACGGCGCTGTCCGGGCGGCTCTGCGCGGCGCTGGACGCGGGCCTGCCGGCCGCCCCGGACTACGTCAACCGCCCCGATCCGATGGGCGACCGGCACGAGCGGCGGGCCTTCGCCTGGGGCGCCGCGTTCTACGGCGCCCTCGGAATCGACCGTGCGGACGCGGCGTCCCGTAACGAGTTCATGCGCAGGAACCTTTGCTTTTATGGAGCGCCGGTCGGGATGATCTTTCATCTCCCGCAGAATGCCGTTCCCGGCACTTTCCTGGAGATGGGCTTCTTTCTGCAGAACGTCATGCTCGGGCTCGTCTCCTGTGGGCTGGGCAGCTGCCCGCAGTACAGCGTCGCCGGGTACGGCTCCGTGATCCGCGAGTTCCTCGGGCTGGGCTCGGACCGCCTCGTCGTGTGCGGCCTGTCCGTCGGCTTCCCGGACGAGGCGGATCCGATCAACGGCTTCCATCCGGAGCGCGCCGGGCTGGCGGAGTACACCCGCTGGTACGACGGCGCGCCGCCCGCCGGTCAGGACAGCGCATAGCGCTCCCGCTGCTCCTGCAGCCGGTCGCGGACCAGCGACCGCAGCCGTACGGCACAGTCCAGGTACGCCTCGAACGGCTGACCGGCCGGGTCCGGCACGTCGTACTCGGGGTCCAGGCAGATCGTGCGCTCCGCGGCGTCCGGCACCAGCGCCAGCACCGCGTCGCGCTGCGCGCGGGTCATGCAGTACACCATCTCGGTGCCCGCGCATTGATCCGGCGTGAGCTGACGGGACTCGTGGCCGAGCGGCGCTTCGACGCCGAGCTCCACGAGCGCCCGTACGGCCTCCGGGCTCATCGGCGCGCCCGGCTCGTGCACGGTCAGGCCGGCGCTCCGCACCGGCCACCGCACCCCGCCGTCCATCGCGGCGAGCTCCGCGTGCGCGATCGCGGCCGCCATCGGTGAGCGGCTCGTGTTGCCGCCGCAGATGAACAGCAGTGGCCGCGGCACCAGCGCCAGCCGGGCGCGCCTGCGGGCGGCGATCCGGCCCATGACCATCGGGTAGCTCAGCAGGAACGCGGCGACGATCACGATGCCCGCGGAGACGTACTGCGCGACGCTCGGCAGCGGCGCCTGGAGCAGGGCGTTGAGTCCGATGGAGGCGACGATGCCGGCGAGCAGGCTGGAGCAGACGTGCACCGGCATGCCGAAGGAGAACTCCCGCCGGTCCAGGTAGATCAGCGTCGTCATGATGAACAGGCCCTCGTAGCAGACGCCGATCAGCATCGCCGGCAGCACCACCTCGGGCGTGCTGAGGAACAGCCCGAAGCCCATGCGCAGCGCCTGCATCCACGACCCGAGGCCGATCACCGCGGGCACGGCGACGAGGATCAGCAGGACGACGGGGGCCGCCATGTGCTCCTCGATGAAGTACCGGCGGTCGGTGGTCCGCACGCCCTTCTTGGCCTGCTTGCCCATGATGCGGAAGCGGAGCGTGTAGCCGGTGGCGTACATCGCGAGGCTGAGGATCGCGCCGAAGGTGAGCGTGTAGTTGCCGGCGTCGGCGAGCGCGATGAACGCCGAGACGAGCGCCAGGCCGACGGCGGTCGCGGAGTACCAGTGGATCCTCGCCCGCCGCACCAGGTCGATCGTGGGGGCGATGAGCAGCGTGCTGATCCGCATCAGCACGAGCATGAAGACGATCGACGCGTCGGGGAACGTGAAGTTGAGCGTGGTGGTGCCGATGATCAGAGCCATCCAGAACGCCGACTCCAGCGTGTAGCGCCCCGGGAACGGCACGCTCAGGCCGCCGATCCGGCGCCGCCCGGCGTATCTCCACCAGCCGCTGGCCAGCACGAACACCGGCATCGCCAGGAGCTGGCCGACGACCGTGGCCGGCAGCAGTACGAGGCCGCCGACGGTCTGGTCGATACCCGGGATCATGCCTCCGGAAATGGCCTTGGCGAGCGCACTGTACGGCGCGTACCACAGGAGATAGCCAACACCCAGACCGAACATTCCGAACGCCGCCACGCGCTGATTCGTCATCGTGCCTCCCGCCGGAGCTACAAAACGGACAGCAAGTTACAGCGGGGGTTGTTGAACGTCGAACTTTCGCCTTTGCGATCTTCCTTTGTGTTGCGGCGCCACACTTTTCGGGTTTGTCAATGGGCGATTGTGGACGGTAATGCGAAGAGCCCTCCCGTCCGGCTGGTACGGAGATGTCCCGCCGGCGGGACAATCCATCGCGTGACGGCTGTTCGACAGTCCGTGACGCCCTTTCGGCGGCCCGTACCAGGCCCTCTTCGGGGCGCGCTTTAGGTCAACTTTCTATTGGCGGCACGGTGTCGATGGCCGCTGATCACGGCCTACATGCGTCGCGATAATTCGCCGCTATCGGCGCCGAACGACTTTCTCTACATTCCAGGGAGACCCGCCGGGGACCAGGGCCGCGGCGTGCACCTCTCCCAACTCCCGGAGCGCCGCGGCCCGCCATACCTCAGGCGGGTCGTTCAGGCGCCGTACGGCGCGACGCGATCGGGAGGAGGACGTGGTGGCGACACGAGCTCTACCACGGAGAACCACACGAAAAGGGGCGCCGGCCCCCGGCCGGAGACCGGCCGGAGTGGGCGGGCCGGCGCTCGCGTCGATCGCGTCGTTCCTCGGCGCGGTCACGGTCCTGCTCACCGCCGCCCCCGCGGCGGCGCACACCGCGCTGGAGAGCAGCTCACCGGCGGACGGCTCGCGGGTGAAGACGGCTCCCACGCAGATCACGCTGGACTTCACGGAACCGGTGCGGCCCGGAGTGATTCGAGTCGACGTACGTGGCCCAGGTGGCGGAGGGTTCGGAACGGCACAGGCGCGAGCGACGGGGGACAAGGTGATCCAGCCGCTCCGGCCGCTCACCGCCGCCGGCATGTATCTGATCGAGTTCCGGGTGGTCGCCCTGGACGGCGACCCGCTCACCGGGACGCTGGAGTTCACCCTGGACGCACCGGCCGGCACGGAGACGGAGGCCCCTCAGCCCGGGGCCGCGCCGCCGACGCCGGTCATCCGCGCCACCCCGACCTTCGGGGCCGCGGCGAACCGGAAGGACGACGGCGTCCCGGCCTGGGGCATCGGACTCGGTGTTCTGGCCGCCGGTGTGATCGTGACCGGCGCCACCTTGATCGGCCGGCAGGTGACCCGTGACCTCGATTAACAGACCCCTGGACACCGCACCCCCGGCCGGCGCCACCGCGCCCCCGGCGGGTGGTGCCGCTCCTCCGCCCGCGGACACCGCGTCCGCGGACCGCAGGACGAGCCGGAGCTTCACGGCGCTGATCGTGAGCGCCGGCCTGATCATGCTCACCTTCGGCCTGTGGCTCGGCGACGCCTGGCCCGGGGACAAGGTCTCCGTCCTGCTGGACGGGGAGCCGCTCGCCGTCTGGGGGCTGCCGCCGGTGCGGCTGATCGCGGACCTGGCGGCCATCGGCACGGTCGGCGCCCTGCTCACCGTGCAGTTGCTTCCCCGCACCGACGGCGAGCTCGGCGAGACGGCACAGCGCGCCCTGCGCGGCGCCACCCGGTTCGCGCTGGTCTGGGGCATCGCCGGTCTGGTGATGCTGATCTTCACGTTCTCCGACACCAGCGGCCTGCCGTTCGCGCAACTGCCGCTGCGGGCGTTCACCGCGATCGACCCGTCGTTCCCCGAGGCCATCCCGTACCTGTTCGGCGTGATCCTTGCCCTGGTCCTGGCGGGGGCGGCGAGCGTCACCGAGCGCCGGCAGGGCGCGCTGATCATCCTCGGGCTGGCGCTCTACAACCTGCTGCCGATCACCACGCAGGGACACGGCCAGCACAGCCCGATCACCGCGTACTCGCTGACCGTGCACTTCGTGGCGGTCGCGCTGTGGGTCGGCGGGCTGGCCGGCCTGGTGCTCTACGTACGCCGGTCACCGGAGTCGCTGGCGGTCGCCGTGCCGCGGTTCAGCCAGATCGCCCTGGCCTGCTTCATCGTGGTGGCCCTCTCCGGCGCCACCCAGGCCTGGGTGAACATGGAGGACCCCGCCGAGCTGTGGCGTTCGCCGTACGGCCTGCTGGTGGCGGGCAAGATGACGCTGCTGGTGGCGCTCGGGATCTTCGGCTGGTGGCACCGGAGGAAGACCGTTCCCGCCGTGGTCGCGGGGCGCTCCCGGCGGGCGTTCTTCCGGCTCGCGGTGGTGGAGGTGGCCGTCATGGCCGCGGCCGCGGCGCTGGGCGTGGCGCTGTCCGACACATCGACCCCGGCGACACAGGTGAACCACGCCGCCGGTACCAGTTCCGTCGAAAACTCTAACTACGACATTATCGACTTCGCGAAGGCCCTCACGAACCCCTGACACACTCTGGCTTGAATTCGGGGTTGACATTCCAACCCCGGCGACGGCCCCGCAGCACACGGCCGCCCTTTCCTCGAAATAAGGCGAGGAACCGGGCGGCCGTGTCATGCCCCGCCACATCGCAATAAATTCCGCTGCCTACGGCGTCGGGGAGGGTAACCATTGGCGAGAACGCGGCACGTCGCCGCGCCCTCCCCGGATTATTTATCCGGCCACGCCTATCCCGCGGGCCCTCAAGCCCGAACAGGGCTTATTCGCCGACCCCGGAAAAGGAAAGGATGGAAGATCGACGATGCCAAGTCGAAGACGGGTCATGCAGGGCGGAGTCGCCGCCGGAGCAGCGGTGGCACTCGGTGGGCCGAGGCTGCTGACCGGCCGCGCGTCGGCCGCGGCCGCCGTGGCGGACCCGCTCCCCCCCCGACCAGATCCCGAAGTACGTGACCCCGCTGTTCATCCTGCCGGCCATGCCCAAGGCGGAGACCAGCACCAGCACGAACTTCTCCGTCACCGCCCGCCGGTTCCGGCAGCAGGTGCTGCCGTCGGGCTTCCCAGCGACCACGGTCCA
>WHSL01000317.1 GCA_009380095.1 Streptosporangiales bacterium
GCCCCGCGCGCCCGCCCCGCGGAGACCTGGTCCGCGGGGCGGGCGCGACGGAGTGGATCTCGCGTCAGTCGCCGCGGCGGCCGAACGCGTTGCCGAGCACCTCACGGGCGGCGGCCGCGCCGAGCGGGTTCCCGTCCTCGGCGGCGAAGCGGTAGTGCACTCCCGCCCAGATCCTGGCCTCGATCAGCTCGGTGTTGGCCTCGGACAGGCTGTCGTACCGGCGCGTCGTGCCGGAGTCCGCGCTGAAGGCGCTGATCGAGAGGTCGTCGCGGCCGAAGAACTTCCGCAGGCCCGCCATGGTCGCCGAGGTGAAGCAGGCGTGCCCGGACGGGTACTCCGCCGACGGCGCCGTGATCCGCAGCGGGGTCCAGTCGGGATCGGCCACGGTGGCCGGGTTGCCGTCGGTGTCCGCCAGCGGGATCGCCGTCACCGGACGCCAGAAGCGCCAGCGCTTCTTCTCCTTGTAACAGGAGATCAGCGCGTCGGCGGCGGCCACGTCCACCATCGCGAACATGCGGGCCGACCCCAGATCGCCGAGCCGGTGCGTCGTGGCGAGCCGGCGCTTGATCGGCCACTCCACCAGTCGCGGGTCGTCCCACCAGATCGCCGCCTCGGTCTGGTCACGCGTACGCGTCGAGCCGGTGGCCGGGCCGAGGGTCTTGATCTCGTTCAGGCCACGGGCGTAGGCGCGACACCTGGGCGGCGAAGGCGGGCACGCTGGTCCTGGGCGTCGGCTGGGACCCATCCCCGGACATCTGCGCCCGCGTCCTGCACCGCCTCTTCCCCGACGCCCCCCGCGACACGCCCCCGTGGCCCACCCTCCTCTGGGCCACCGGCCGTACGGAGCTGCCGGGCAGGCCTCGTCTCACCCGCTGGCGCTGGTACGCCGCCCCGGCCGCGGACCGCTGACCGCCGAGAGGTCGCCGGCCGCGACCCGGGCCGGGCTCAGTCGGCGTCGGGGTCGCCGGCGAGGCGGAGGGAGTAGATCACGTAGCGGTCGGCGATCTCGGTGGCGGTCATGGGGCCCGTGGGCTGGTACCAGTTGGCCACGTTGAGGCAGAGGGAGAGGATGGCGCGGGCCGTGTCGCGGGGGTCGTCGGTGCGGAAGACGCCGCCGGCGGCGCCCTCGGTGACGGCGGCGGTGACGAGGTCCTGGACGTCTCCGCGCGCCTTGCGGTAGGAGTCCGCGTCGGCCTCGGACAGGTTGCGCGACTCGCGGTCGAGCAGCGCCACGTGCCGGGAGTGGGTGGCGCTCAGCACCAGCTGCCGGGCCAGCGCGGCGAGCCGGGACCGCGGATCCTTGGGCGCCACCTCCAGCGCGGCCTCGCAGACGCGGAGCAGCTCGCGCACCGAGGAGACGAGGATCGCCGCGAGCATGCCCTGCTTGCTGGCGTAGTGGTAGTAGAGCGCGGGCACGGTGACCCCGGCGCGGCCGGCGATGTCACGCACCGAGGCGCCGTGGAACCCGTGCTCCTCGAACGCCTCGAGTACGGCCCGCAGCAGCGGGTCGAGGCGCTTGGGTGGGTCGTCGGTCATGGATGTGGCTCCCGGACTCACAGCTCCAGCAGGTCGGCGAGCCGCGCGCGGTGCTCCGCGGCGCTGCCGAACAGCAGCTCGCTGCTCTTCGCGCGCCGATAGTACAGGTGGGCGGGGTGTTCCCAGGTGACTCCGATGCCGCCGTGCAGCTGAATCGTGGCGGCGGCCACCTCGGTGTACGCCCGTGAGCAGACGTCCTTGGCGACGTGCGCGAGGCGCGGCAGGTCGGGCGAGCCGGAAGCGGCCGCCCAGGACGCGAAGTGCGCCACCGAGCGGGCCGCCTCCACGCGCAGCAGCATGTCCGCGCAGCGGTGCGCGACCGCCTGGAACTGCCCGATGGGGCGGCCGAACTGGGTCCGCTCCAGCGCGTAGGAGGTGCTCATCTCCAGCAGCCGCTGCGCGCCGCCGAGCTGTTCCGCGGCGAGCAGTACGATCCCCACGCGCAGCGCCGCCCGGATCGCCGCGGACCCGGCGTCCGGCGGGCCGACGAGCGACGCGGGCGTGTCGCGGAGCTCGATCCGGGCGAGCCGGCGCGTCGGATCCAGCGGGCGGAGCGGCTCGCGGGTGACAGCTTCTCCGGAGACGGCGAACAGCCCGACCCCGTCCGGACCGCGCGCGGGCACCAGCACCAGCCCGGCGACATGCCCATCGGTCACATACGTCCGCACACCGGTCAGCCGCCAGCCCTCGCGGCCGGTCCCAGTGCCGCCGCCTGCCAGCTCGGCGGTGACCGTGGTCGCCCGCGGGTCCCAGGAGCCGTCCTCTCCGGCGACCGCGAGTGTGCCGGGCTCACCAGCGGCGAGGCCGGGGAGGTGCCGTGCGCACGCCGCCTCGTCACCGCGGGCGAGCAGCGCGGCGATGGCCAGCGAGGAGGAGAGCAGCGGCCCGCCGTACAGCGCGCGCCCCGCCTCCTCCGCCACGACCGCGACCTCCCGCCAGCCGAACCCGGCGCCCCCGTACGCCTCCGGCACCGCCAGCGCCGTCGCCCCCAGCTCGGAGGTCAGCCGCTTCCACAGCGCCGGGTCGTACCCGTCCGCCGTGTCGAGCCGTGCGCGCAGCTCCGCCTCGGGGAACCGGTCGGTCAGCAGCCCGCGTACGGACTCCCGCAGCTCCTCCTGCTCCGGGGTGAGCGCCACCCGTTCGCTCAGGTTCACGCCCGCCCTCCTCGCGCCTCGGACCAGGGACGGCCGCGGTCGGGGTCCGGCTGCCGGGGCAGCCCGAGCACGCGTTCGGCGAGGATGCCCCGCTGCACCTCCCCGGTCCCGCCGCCGATGGTCAGCGCCGGTGCGAACAGGAACCCGAAGTGCCACTGCGGATCGGTCTCGCCGAGCGGCCCGGCGCCCTCCACCAGCCCGGAGGCCCCGGCCAGCTCCCGCGCCAGGTTCATGATCTCCTGGCCGTGCTCGTCCGCCAGCACCTTGCGCACCGACGCCTCAGGCCCGGGTTGCCGCCCGGAGAGCGCCGCGGCGAGACCGCGCAGCCGCAGCAGGTCGAGCGCCTCGGCGTCGGCGTGCAGCCGGGCCAGCCGGTCCCGGTGCAGCGGGTCGGTGACGCCGCCGTGCGCACGCACCACGTCGAGCAGGTCGCCGGCGGACGGCCCGTTGCCCCAGAGCGCGCCACCGGAGGACAGGCTCACCCGCTCGTTGCCGAGCGTGACCTTGGCCAGCCGCCAGCCGTCCCCGGGCTCACCGACGAGGTTGGCCGCGGGGATCCGTACCTCGTCCAGGAACACCTCGTTGAACAGGTGCTGCCCGGTCATCCCGACGAGCGGCCGGACCTCCACGCCGGGCACGTCCATCGGGCACAGGAAGTACGAGATGCCCTGGTGCTTGGGCACGTCCGGGTCGGTGCGGGCGAGCAGGATGCCGTACGCGGACTGGTGCGCGCCGGACGTCCACACCTTCTGCCCGGTCACCACGTAGTCGTCGCCGTCGCGTACGGCGCGGGTGGACAGCCCGGCCAGGTCGGAGCCCGCGCCGGGCTCGCTGAACAGCTGGCACCAGATCTCCTCGCCGGCCAGCATCGGCGGCAGGAAACGCTCCTGCTGCTCCCGGGTTCCGGCGTGCAGGATCGTGGGCCCGGCCCAGCCGAGGCCGATCCGGTTCGCCGGGCGCCGTACGCCGGCCCGGCGCAGCTCGTCGTCGATGATCAGCTGGTGTACGGGGTCCGCCTCGAGCCCCCACGGGCGCGGCCAGTGCGGCGCCACGTATCCGGCCTCGGCCAGCTGCCGCGGCGTGGGGGAGGGGTGCGCCCCAAGCCAGGTCCGTACGGCCGCCCGGCGCTCGTCCTCCTCGCCGGGCAGCTCGACGGCGTCGCTCACCGCGCCACCTCGGCCCTTCGGTGGCCGTCGCGGAGCAGCTCGTCGTTGTGCTCGCCGAGCGCGGGCGGGGGATCGGTGGCGGCGGGCTCGAACGTGGAGTACCGCGCCGGGGTGCGGATCACCGTGGCGTCGCCGGCCCGGGCGGCGACGCGGCTCTCCCCGAACAGGTCGGAGGTGACGACCTCGCGCCAGTGCAGCACCCGGCAGGCCATCAGCCCGGCATCCTGCAGCCGGGCCACCCACTCGGCGGCCGGACGGGTGGCGAACGTGGCGGACAGCTCCTCGGCCAGCGCGGCGTTGTTCCGCGAGCGCGCCGCCGCGTCCGTGAAGCGCGGGTCCTCGGCGAGGTCGCCGCGGTCCAGCACGGCGCAGAGGATCTCCCAGTGCTTGGGCACGTACGCGGCCAGCACCAGGTGCCCATCCGCCGCGGCGAAGATCCCGGACGGGCTGGCGGCCAGCGGCATCCCCGCCGTGGGGCGCGGCGGCTCGGCGCGCGGCCGGGGCGGCGCGGGGGTCTCGTTCAGCATCATCGTGAGGTGCGCGGACTGCAGGCTGCACGCCACGTCGTACAGCGACACCTTGATCACCTCGGGGACGCCGTGCCGCTCCCGCTGCAACAGCGCGGCGAGCACCGACTGGGCCAGCACGTGCCCGCTGGCGCCGTCGATGAACTGGAAGGCGATGGGCAGCGGCGAGCCGTCCCCGTCGCGCAGTCCGGTCAGCGCGCCGGACTCGGCCTGCACCATGAGGTCCACGCCGGGTCTGCGCCCGTTCGGGCCGCCGTCGCCGTACGCGGTCAGCGACGCGTAGACGCAGCGCGGGTTGCGGGCGCGTACCTGCTCGGGACCGAGCCCGAGCCGCTGCAGCACGCCGGGACGGAACGCCTCGAGGAACACGTCCGCGGTCTCCACCAGCGCGAGCGCCTGCTCATGGCCCTGCCGGGTGCGCAGGTCCAGCGTCACCGACTTCTTGCCCCGGTTGTTGGTGAGGAAGAACGGCGCGACCGGCGCCGCGTCCGCCGCGTCCGC
>WHSL01000221.1 GCA_009380095.1 Streptosporangiales bacterium
GACCCCCGTACGAGATCCCCCGCCGGGGGAGAGGTGGAAGGAGAACCTGGATGTCAGAGATCCTGATTATCGGTGGAGGGTTCGCCGGCGTGTGGAGCGCCGCGGCCGCCGTACGGACCCTCCGCGAAGCGGGCGCGGGGGTGGCACACGGCTGCCCACCCGCACCGTGGTGTGGACCGCCGGTATCGCCGCAAGCCCGCTCACCAAGGACATCCCGGGCGGACGCGACGCTCTGGGACGACTCCGGGTGGACCTCGACCTGAGCGTGAAGGGCCTGAACGGCGTGTACGCCGCCGGCGACACCGCAGCGGCGCCCGTGGAGGACGGGCACGTCACCATGCCGAGCTGCCAGCACGCCATGCCGCTCGGCCGCTTCGCCGGCCACAACGCGGCCGCCGGCCTGCTCGGCCTGGAGCCGGTGCCGTTCGCCCCGGACCCGTACGTGACCTGCCTCGACCTCGGCGCGGCAGGTGCGGTGGCGACCCGCGGCTGGGACCGTACGGTGCACGCCACCGGCGACACCGCCAAGCTCCGCAAGCGGACGATCAACCAGAAGTGGATCGTGCCACCCGTCGACGACGCCGAGGAGATCCTGCGCCGCGCCGACCACCGCCTGAGGAGCGGCGTACGCCACCTCGGCCTCGGACTCGACGCCCACGACCCGCAGCACACGCATGCCGCCGGCGACACTCTCCGCATAGTCGAGGAGCGCCGACTTGCCGATCCCGGCCTCGCCGCGGAGCACCAGCGATCGGCTGCGGCCGTCCTTCGCATCGGCCACGAGGCGATTGATCCGCGACTGTTCCGCGGCGCGTCCGACCATCACACCGGGCACGCTAGCGGGTGGTGGGTAGCGAGGGCTTAACTTGACATAATGTACATTATCGGCCAGCGATATACCGGGGCGAGAGGGGTCACATCGCTGTGATTCACTCGCCGGTCGCGCCGTCGATGAGTTCGCGCGCGACGTCCAGCTGACCGGCGTGACGCGCGTACTCCTGCAGCAGGTGGAACAGGATGCGGCCGAGCGGCGGCGCCGGATCGCCGGCGGTGAACCGGCCGCCGTATCGGGCCGTGTCGGCCAGGTCGTGTGCGGCCACGATGGCACGAGATCGCCGAACCTCGTCCTGGTAGGCCGCCAGCACGCTATCCGTCGGCTCGTCGTCGCGTACCGACCATTCGGCGGCCTCTCCGCCCGGCGGCTCGGGAGCCACGCGCTCGGCGGCGAAACCCCAGCGCACCCAGCGGCGCTCCACCCAGCCCACATGCTTGATCAACGCGAGCGGCGACCAGCCCAACGGGTGCACCGGCGCCCGTAGCGACGCGTCGGGCAGGCCGTCGATCTTGCGGAGCACCGTCTCGCGATACAGATCCAGATACCCGAGCAACAGGACCCGCGGGTCCGCCTCGGTCATGTCCGGGCCGTCCAGGGTGACGGGAAAACGCGCGCTCGACATCCGCCGAGCATAAACCAAGTCATACCAGACAGAAGGTGGATTCTGTTCGGTATGAGTTCGTTCGTACGCGTGAGCGAGAGATAAAGCACGGAACGAATTCGGCGGCGGCGATTCTGTCGGTGGGACCCGTTAGCGTTCCCCGCATGCGCCCCGCAGAGCTGAACCGGATCCCGGTACACGAGGCCACCGGCCGCTATGTCGAGCTGATCCGCGCTCGCACGCTGACCGGCGGCCTCTCCCCTGCCACGGCCGAGGTCTACGGCAGGGACATGGCCACGTTCACCGAGCTCGCCGGGGCGCGGCGCATCCTCGACGACCTCACCGGTGAGGATGTCGACGCGGTGCTGCTGGCGTTCGCCCGCAAGCCCGACGGCCGCCGTTCGACACCAATGGCGGGAGGCCAGAGCCCGTCATCCCAGGCACGTTTCCGCAGGTCGGTGTCGGCGCTATTCAAGCACGCGGTGCTCGCCGGCTGGGTGCAGATCAACCCGATGGCCGCGGCCACGGTGACGGCCCGGGAGCGCGGCGGGCTGCGCCCACAACGCCGCGCCCTCACCCGCGAGCAGGCGCACGGCCTGGTCGGGGTGGCCCGCGACCTCGCCACGCCGCCCCCGGGCCCGGCCGGGAGGCCGCGCCGCCGGGATCAGCGTGTGGAGGTGCGTGACGCGCTGATCGTGCTGTTGCTGGCGGGCGTCGGCCCGCGCGTGTCCGAGCTGGTCCGCGCCGACGTCGAGGACTTCTACGTGAACGACGGGGTGCGCTATTGGCGGATCTTCGGCAAGGGCGGGCGCACCCGTGACGTGCCGCTCCCCCGCGACGTCGCCGCTGCCCTCGACGCGTACCTGGCGGTCCGTCCCGCCCCGGCCCTGGGCGCGGAGAAGGCGTTGCTGCTGTCCTGGCGGGGCCGGCGGCTGGCACGCGGTGACGTACAGGGGGTGATCGACCGGGTGCTGGCCCGGGTCTCCCCCGACCGGCGCCGCTCGGTCACCCCGCACGGGCTGCGCCACACCACCGCCACCCATCTGCTGGCCGACGCCGTCGACATGGACGCGGTGCGACGGGTGCTCGGCCATCGCGACCTGTCCACCCTGGGCCGCTACCGCGACGAACTGCCCGGCGAGCTGGAGGCCGCGATGCGCGCTCATCCCCTGCTCAAGGACGGAGGAGACCCCCATGAGCGGCCCGGCTGAGCGCGGCGCCCGTCCGGCCGGGCCACGAGGCTCACTTCGCGACGTGGTAGAGGAGGTGGGTGGCGGACGGCGTGTCGTGGACGCTCAGCACCTCGAGCTCGATGTGGTCGCCCGCGATGTGCTCGAAGAACCGCACTCCCCCGCCGAACAGGACGGGCACGACGTGCACGCCGATCCGGTCGACGAGGCCGGCCTTGATGTACTGGGCTCCGATGTCCGGGCCGCCCATGATGTAGATGTCCTTGCCTGCGGCGACCTCCCGGGCCTGCCGCAGGGCGCCTTCGATTCCGCCGGTCACGAAGGTGTAGACGCCGCCCTCGGGCGAGGTCTCGGGCCCTTGGTGGGTCACGACCATGAGGGGCACGCGGGCGGGCCCGGTCGGCCCGTCGGCCTGCCACCAGCGAATCGAGTCGTCGTACGTGCGCCGCCCGCAGATGTAGGCGCCGGCCTCCGCGAGGGTGCCGGCCATGAGCTCGTCGTTGGTGGAGTCGCCGCTCATCGCCCAGTCGTGCAGCCGCTCGCCGCCCTTGCCGAGCGGTTCGTCCGGGGTGGCGCCGGCCGCCATGATGAATCCGTCCAGCGACATGCTCATGTCAAAGATGACGTTGCCCATGGCCTTCCTCCGTGTGTCGTGCGCGTGCCGGATGATCGCCAGTCTGGACGGCGATGGGTGGCAGAGTTGTGTCAGTTCGGTGAAACCCGCCGCCGGCCTGGGAAGAGGGGGCGATGCGCGTGCTGACCGTCGATGTGCTCGGGCCGCTGCGTGTCGCGGTGGACGGGCGGCCGGTCGAGCTGCCGGCGGGGCGGTTGCGTGCGCTGCTGGCCGTGCTGGCGATGTCCGCGGGCCGTACGGTCTCGACGGACCGGCTGGCGGACGCGGTGTGGGGTGCGGAGTCGCGCGGTGACCCGGGAGCCAATGTTCGTACGAACGTGCTGCGGCTGCGCCGTGCCCTGGACGGCCCGGAGCAGGGCGGCGATCCGCGAGTTCCTCGACGCGCTGGAGGTGCCACCGCACCGGGTCCCGGAGGGCCTGGCGGCGCAGGCGGGGCTGTTCCGGAGCCTGCTGGCCGGGCGGCGTGTGCTGGTGTTGCTGGACAACGCGCGGGACGCGGACCAGGTGGCGGCGTTGCTGCCCGGGGCGCCCGGTTGCCTGGTGGTCGTCACCAGCCGGGATCATCTGGCCGGGCTGGTGGTGGCGCATGGCGCGCACCCGGTGCCGCTGGACGTGCTGTCATCGGAGGAGGCGCGGTGGTTGCTGGCCGCCCGGCTGGGCGCTGACCGGGTCGCGGCCGAGCCGGTAGCGGCCAAGGAGATCGTGCGCCGTTGCGCGGGCCTGCCGCTGGCGCTGGCGATCGTGGCCGCCCGCGACGCGATCCACCCAGGCATCCGCTGAGCGCCCTCGCTGGCGAGCTTCGGGACCGTCGGGGGTGTCCTTTCGCGGTGGTCGCGTTCGTTGTCGTAGTGCCCGAGTAGATTGCCGGCGAAGGGAGATGCGGTGCAGTACATGTTGTTGATCTGCGGGGACGAGTCGGCCGCGGCGCACGCGAACGACGGCTGCGGGGGCTGGTCGGAGGAGATGCTGGAGCGTGGTGTGTTGCGCGGGGGCGGTGGGCTGCGCCCGGCGGACGAGGCGACCACGGTCCGGGTGCGGGACGAGGAGGTGCTGCTGACGGATGGGCCGTTCGCGGAGACGCGGGAGCAGATCGGCGGGTTCTGCCTGATCGAGTGCGCGGATCTGGATGAGGCGCTGGAGGTCGCGGCCAAGCATCCGGCGGCGGGGTACGGAACGATCGAGGTCCGGCCGATGCTGGTGCCGCCGCCCGGCGTGACCTGAGCGGGCCGTCGTGCCGGGGGTGACCGGGGAGGTCGAGGCGGCCGTCGCGGAGGCGTTCCGTGCGGAGTGGGGTCGGGTCGTGGCGGCGCTGATCGCCCGTACGGGTGATTGGGATCTCGCCGAGGAGTGTGCGCAGGAGGCGTTCGCGTCGGCGTTGCGGGTGTGGCCGCGGGACGGGGTTCCGGAGCGGCCGGGGGCGTGGCTGACGACGACGGCGCGCAACCGTGCGGTGGACCGGTTGCGCAGGGAGGCGGCCGGGGCGGCGAAGCTGCGGGAGGTGGCGGCGTTGGCGCCGGCGGGGGGCTCGGCTCCGGATCCGGGTGAGCTGGTGGAGGCGGCGGAGGAGGTTCCGGATGAGCGGCTGCGGCTGATCTTCACGTGCTGTCATCCGGCGCTGTCGATGGAGGCGCGGGTGGCGCTGACGCTGCGGACGCTGGCGGGGCTGACGACGGCGGAGATCGCGCGGGCGTTCCTCGTCGGTGAGGCGGCGATGGCGAAGCGGCTGACTCGGGCGAAGCGGAAGATCCGCCATGCGGGGATTCCGTACCGGGTGCCGCCGGCCCATCTGCTGCCGGCGCGTACGCCGTCGGTGCTGGCGGTGGTGTATTTGCTGTTCGGTGAGGGGTATGCGGCGACGGCGGGCGCGGACCTGGTCCGGGTCGGGCTGAGCGCGGAGGCGATCCGGCTGGGACGGGTGCTGGTGCGGCTGATGCCGGACGAGCCGGAGGCGGCGGGGCTGCTGGCGCTGATGGTGCTGCACGACGCGCGGCGGGTGGCGCGGGTGGGGGCGTCGGGTGAGGTGGTGCCGCTGGAGGAGCAGGACCGGTCGCGGTGGGACGCCGAGTTGATCGCGGAGGGGCTGGAGACGCTGGAGGGGGAGCTGCGGCGTGGCCGGGCGGGGCCGTACCAGGTGCAGGCGGCGATCGCGGCGTGTCACGCGCGGGCGGCGGTGGCCGAGGAGACGGATTGGCGGCAGATCGCGGCGCTGTACGGGGAGTTGGTGCGACTGGTGCCGTCGCCGGTGGTGGCGCTGAACCGGGCGGTGGCGGTGGGCATGGCGGACGGGCCGGAGGCGGGTCTCGCCCTGGTCGGTGCGCTGGAGGGGGCGCTGCCGGAGTATCACCTGCTGCCGGCGACGCGGGCGGACCTGCTGCGCCGGGCGGGGCGGCGGGGTGAGGCGGCCGATGCCTACCGGGAGGCGCTGGCCCTGGTGACGGTGGACGCGGAGCGCCGCTATCTCCAGAGGCGCCTGCGCGAGGTTGAGGCGGCCCTCGGCTAGCGGTTCCGGCGCCGCTGGAGCGGCGGGCCGAGCCGGGCTTCGTGGTTCGCAGCCGGACGCGAGAGAGTCGGGTGCGGAGGGGCCGGGCCGCGCCACGCCGCCTTCGGGGCGGGGGTCGCGCGGCCGAGGGTGAGGCGGAGCCGGGTCTCGGGGTGTTCGGCGAGTTCTTCGCGGGTGCCGCAGCGGAGGAGGGCGTGCGCGTAGGCGACGTCGGTGCCCGGGGTGTCGTCCAGGGTGACGATGTCGAAGGAGGCGCCCTGGGCCTGCCACTGGAAGAACGGCGGCCAGGAGTCGCGGTAGGCGTCGATGCCGTGCAGGCCGTCGTGTGGTGGTGGTACGTCGTACATGACGATGTCGGTGGCGTGGTCGGCGAGCACCGTGTCGAGGTCGCCGTCGTGTTCGGCGGTGGCCCAGCGGTCGATGAAAGGCGCGGATCAGCTGTTCGTCTGTCATACCGATGCCGACTCCTCGCGGGCGGGAACTCATTCGGCGGCCGCTGAGGCGCCGTCGGCGGTGGGAGCGGAGGCCAGGGAGGGAGCGGCGGCCGCGGTGGGTTCCAGCGCTTCGGTGAGGACGGCGATGCAGGCGCGGGTGGGTGCGGTGGCGGTCTGGGGCCGCCAGGCGAGTTGGAGCTCGCGGTGCAGCGTGGGGCGCACGGGGATGAACGTGACGCCGGGTGGGGCCGGGTTGCGGCCCGAGACGGGGACGAGTGCGGCGGCGAGGCCGCGGGCGACCAGGGTGAGCTGGGTGCTGTAGTCGGCCAGGGTATAGCGGACGGCGGGCTCGGTGCCGTTGTCCCGCAGCGCCTGGACCAGGGCCTCGTGCGACTCCGTACCGGGCGGGCAGCTGCTCCAGGGGGTGTCGGGGAGCTCGGCCAGGTCGATGGTTTCGCGGCCGGCGAGGGGGTGGGCGTCGGGCAGGGCGATGTCGGCGGGTTCGCGGATCAGGGTGCGCAGGGTGACGCCCTGCGGGATGGCGACGGGGCGGTTGTCCCAGCTCTCGATGATGAGCAGGTCGAGCTCGCCGGTGAGCAGCCGCGGCATGAGGTCGATGACCTCGCCGTCGCACACCGTGGGCGTGAGCCGGGGGTGGGCCTCGGTGAGGGTGACGAGGGCGTCCGGCAGCAGGGTGCGCACGGCGCTGCCCACGGCGCCGACGCAGAGCGGGCCGATGACCTCGGCGTGCAGGTCGGCGAGGTCGGTGCGGGCGGCGGCGAGCCGGTCGAGGATCTGCTCGGCGTGGGTGAGCAGGACGCGCCCGGCGTGGGTGAGGCGGACGCTGCGGCCGTTCGGCTCGAGCAGGGGGTGGCCGGCCTCGCGTTCCAGCTTGGCGAGCTGCTGGGAGACGGCGGAGTGGGTCATGTGCAGGGCCCGGGCCGCTTCGGAGATGGTGCCGTGCGCGGCCACGGCGGAAAGGGCGCGGAGACGTTCGACGTTGAGGAGGCGGTCCATCGAAGTCATGTCACTAATGCTAACGGTTTCCGTTCAGGAATCGCCGCTGTTGCTTTCACGTGTGGGGAGGCAGAGTTGACGGCGTGACCGCCGACGCTCCCGCCCCCGCCGTCTCCCCCGCCCGCCCCTCCCCCTGGTCGGGCCCGGTGCCGCGCGTCCTCGCCGGTTCGGCGTGCGTGTCGGCCTCGGCGGTGTTCGTGAAGCTGTCCGAGGTGAACGCGGGTACCGCCGCGTTCCTCCGGTTCGCGCTCGCGCTGCTGGTGCTGATCCCGCTGGCCGTGGTGGAGCGCCGCCGTACGGGGCCGCGGCCCTGGCGCGCCCACGCGCTGGACGCGGCGGCGGGCGCGCTGCTCGGCGTGGACATGGTGTTCTGGGCGGCGGCCATCGGCGAGGTCGGCGCCGGCGTCACCACGGTGCTGCTGAACCTGCAGGTGGTGGTGTATCCCTTGCTGGCCTGGGCGGTTTCGGGGGCGCGACCGCCGCGGCGGTTCGCGGTCACGGCGCCACTGATGCTGGCCGGGGTGGCGCTGGTGAGCGGCACCGTGGGGCACGCCATGCCCGGTACGGACCCGGTGGCCGGGGCGGTGTTCGGCACCGCGGCGGGCGTCGCGTACGCGGGGTATCTGCTGCTGATGCGGCTCGGCGGCGGAGGCCGGCAGGTGGTGGGGCCGGTGTGCACCTCCACCGCGGCCGGTGCGGTGGTGGCGGGGATCTTCGGCGGGCTGTGGACCGGGCTGGCGCTGCCGGCGAGTGCGGCCGCCTGGGGGTGGATGGTGGCGCTCGCGCTGCTCGGGCAGGTGCTGGCCTGGGTGCTGATCAACCCGGCGCTGGCCCGGCTGTCCCCCAACATCGGCGCCGGGCTGCTGCTGTCGCAGCCGGTGCTGGCGCTCGGCCTGGGCATGGCCATCGGTGAACGCCCCACGCCCACCCAGCTGGCGGGCTGCGCCCTGGTGATCGGCACGGTCTGGTTCATTTGCGGCCGGGGGGCTCGCGACAGGGGGTGAATACCGCCGTGGGCGGCTACGTTCGTCACTGGGACGGGCGGGCGTGTGGCGGGAGGGATCGTGAGCGAGCGGGCGGCCGTGGTGACGGGCGGTTCACGCGGAATCGGGGCGGCGATCGTACGGCGGCTGTGCCGGGACGGTCTCGACGTGGTGTTCAACTACGCGACCGGCCGGGAGGCGGCCGGGAAGGTGATCCGGGACGTGGAGGCCGCCGGCGGGCGGGCGCACGCGCTCCGCATCGACCTCGGTGAGCAGGACGGGGCGCGGCACCTGATGGAGGAGGCCGAGCGGCGGCTCGGCGGGCTGGACGTGCTGGTGAACAACGCGTCCGCGTCCTTCCCGCCGACGCCGCTGGCAGAGGTGAGCACGGAGCTGTTCGACGCGATGATGCGGGTGAACGCCCGGTCGGCGTTCGTGACGATGCGGTACGCGGCGCGCAGGATGCGCGACGGTGGCCGGATCGTGAACATCTCCACGATGAACACGGCCCGCCCGGTACCGCTGAACGCCCCGTATGTGGCGAGCAAGGGCGCGATCGAGCAGCTCACGGCGGTGGCCGCGGTGGAGCTCGGGGCGCGGGGCATCACCGTCAACACGGTGTCCCCCGGGGCCACCGACACCGACCTGCTGCGCGACACGAACCCGGAGGAGAACCTGGACCTGGCGGTACGGATGACGCCGCTCGGCCGGCTGGGGCGGCCGGAGGACGTGGCGGACGTCGTGGCGTTCCTCGCGGGCCCGGAGGGGCGGTGGGTGACGGGCCAGAACATCCGCGCCACCGGCGGCCTCGGCTGAGCGCCTCCGCGTCGCCCTGGGCTGA
>WHSL01000196.1 GCA_009380095.1 Streptosporangiales bacterium
CAGGCCGAAGACGCCGGCGGCCGCGCCGAGCGCGTACACGACGCCGGTCTGCTGCTGCAGCGCGAGGTAGGCGCTGATCCCGGTGAGCGCCATGAGGCCGGCGACCACGAACATCAGCACCCGCGCGGCTCTCACGGGCTTCGGTATGGAGGTCGACGTGATGTTGTAGGGGTTGGCCACGGGTCGGCTCTCCTGCGGGATGAAACGGGGGCTACGGGGGCTTGGGGTCGCGCCGATCGCTACAACGAGATGGGGGCGGGGAGGTCGTCCACCAGCTCTTCGGCGCGCCCGGTCACCGCGCCGTCGGCGGCGACGGCGAGGGTCCGCCGCTCCACGATCGATCCCCGCTGAATATAGAAGGTCACTTCGAATCCGTCCGCCGAGACCACCGCGAAAGGGTCGCTCAGTACGGGCCGCAGCCGCTCCCGCGCGGCGTCCAGCCGCCGCTGGTCCTCCTCGTCCAGGTAGCCCAGCACGTCGAGCTCGTCCACGGACGTGACCACCTGCGCGTACGCGTTCATGGACCGCGTGGTCGCCAGATACGTACGGGCCAGCGCCACGGCCTCCGCGGGGCCGGTCACCCGTACGCCGGCGGCCCGGGTGAAGGCGGCGAACCGGTCCGGCCGCTCGGTGAGGTAGAAGACCTGCCGCTCCGGGCCGTACGCGACGCAGAAGCTGGCCGAGGCGTGCGGCACCGCGTCGAACCGCAGCAGCCGCCAGCCGTCCGCCGGGGAGCCGGGGAGCTCCTCGACCATGGTCATCTCGGGCTGCGCGGCCAGCGATGCCTTGTCCTCCCGGCCCTCGGCCACCAGACCGCGGCTCACCTCCTCGCGCACGTTCTCTCCGCCTCCTCCGCACGGCCCCCGGGGACCGATACGCGTAAACCAAGTTCTATAGTGCGAATGTGAACCGTAGTAGGTACGCGCCCCCACTGCTCGTCGTACGGCTGCACATCGATCTGTGCCGGCCGGCGAGCTCCCTGTATCAGGCCTCCCTCTGACGGTGGTCGGTAACGGTGAACCGCCGTCCACACCCGGACGTCCTATCTGACAGGCGCCGCGTAAACTGGCAATGTGGTGTCACAGGCGCCCGCTGGGACGTTCCTCACATCGAACCTCGCAACCTCGCCGCGTGACCGTTACCCGCGGATACGGACGTAACATGAAGGCAACCCTAACCAGCGCCCCGGCCCACGGGCGCTCGGGCGCGTCGAGGAGGTCGGCGTCCCTGTGACGAAGCAGGTACAGCAGCTCGATCGCGTCATCATCCGTTTCGCCGGCGACTCCGGCGACGGGATGCAGCTCACCGGCGATCGATTCACGCAAGAGACCGCGTCGTTCGGGAACGACCTGTCGACGCTCCCCAACTTCCCTGCGGAGATCCGCGCCCCCGCGGGCACGCTGCCCGGAGTGTCCAGCTTCCAGCTGCACTTCGCGGATCACGACATCATGACCCCCGGCGACGCCCCCAACGTCCTGGTGGCGATGAACCCGGCGGCGCTGAAGGCGAACCTCGGCGACCTGCCGCGCGGCGCGGACCTGATCGCCAACACCGACGAGTTCACCAAGCGCAACCTCTCCAAGGTCGGGTACGAGACGAACCCGCTGGAGGACGACAGCCTCAGTGAGTTCCGCGTGCACGCGGTGCCGCTGACCTCGCTGACGGTCAAGGCGCTGGAGGACTTCGAGATCTCCAAGAAGGACGCGGAGCGCGCGAAGAACATGTTCGCGCTCGGCCTGCTCTCCTGGCTGTACAACCGGCCGACCGAGGGCACGCTGCGCTTCCTGGAGTCCAAGTTCGCCAAGAAGCCCGAGATCCTCAAGTCCAACGTGGCCGCCTTCCAGGCGGGCTGGAACTACGGCGAGACCACCGAGGCGTTCTCGGTCTCGTACGAGATCAAGCCCGCGGTGCTGCCCCCGGGCACGTACCGCAACATCACCGGCAACCTCGCGCTGTCGTACGGGCTCATCGCGGGGTCGCGGCTGTCCGGGCGGCCGCTGTTCCTGGGGTCGTACCCGATCACCCCGGCCTCCGACATCCTGCACGAGCTGTCCCGGCACAAGAAGTTCGGCGTGCGCACGTTCCAGGCGGAGGACGAGATCGCCGGCGTCGGGGCGGCGCTCGGCGCGGCCTTCGGCGGCTCGCTCGGCGTGACCACCACCTCTGGGCCCGGCATGGCGCTGAAGGCCGAGACGATCGGCCTCGGCGTCTCCGTCGAGCTGCCGCTCATCGTGGTGGACGTGCAGCGCGCAGGGCCGTCCACCGGCATGCCGACCAAGACCGAGCAGGCCGACCTGCTGCAGGCGATGTTCGGCCGCAACGGGGAGTCGCCGGTCCCGGTGATCGCGCCGCGGTCCCCCTCGGACTGCTTCGACGCGGCCATCGAGGCCGTGCGCATCGCGACCAAGTACCGCACCCCGGTGGTGCTGCTCTCGGACGGCTACCTGGCGAACGGCTCCGAGCCGTGGCGGCTGCCGGAGGTGAGCGAGCTGCCGGACATCACGGTGGCCGACGCGGCCGAGCCGAACGGCGAGGACGGCGCGTTCCTGCCGTTCAAGCGGGATCCGGAGACGCTGGCCCGGCCGTGGGCGGTGCCCGGCACCGCGGGGCTCGAGCACCGCATCGGCGGCATCGAGAAAAGCGACGTCGACGGCAACATCTCCTACTCCCCGTCCAACCACGACCGGATGGTGCGGCTGCGCCAGGCCAAGATCGACGGCATCGCGAACGACATCGAGCCGCTCGAGGTCGACGACCCGCACGACGACACCAAGGTGCTGGTGCTCGGCTGGGGCGGCACGTACGGCTCGATCGGCGCGGCGGTCCGCCGCATCCGCCGGGCCGGCGGCAAGGTCGCCCAGGCGCACCTGCGTCACCTCAACCCGTTCCCCGCCAACCTCGGCGAGGTGCTCGGCCGGTACGACAAGGTGCTGGTGCCCGAGATCAACCTCGGCCAGCTCGCGCTGCTGCTGCGCGGCCGGTTCCTCGTCGACGTGATCGGCTACAACCGCGTCCGGGGGCTCCCGTTCAAGGCCGAGGAGCTGGCCGGTGTGATCCAGGATGTGATCGACAGTGACTGAGCCCGTCGACGGCGACCGCGGCTTCGGGGGCCTGAAGCTGGTCCCGCGGACCGACGCCAAGCAGACCATGAAGGACTTCAAGTCCGATCAGGAGGTCCGCTGGTGCCCGGGGTGCGGTGACTACGCGATCCTGGCGGCCTTCCAGAGCTTCCTGCCGGAGCTCGGGGTACCGCGCGAGAACATCGTGATCGTGTCGGGCATCGGCTGCTCGTCGCGCTTCCCGTACTACCTGGACACGTACGGCTTCCACTCCATCCACGGGCGGGCGCCGGCGATCGCGACGGGCCTGGCGTCCTCGCGTCCGGACCTGTCCGTGTGGGTGATCACCGGTGACGGCGACGGCCTGTCCATCGGCGGCAACCACCTGATCCACGCCCTGCGGCGGAACGTGAACATCAACATCCTGCTGTTCAACAACCGCATCTACGGGCTGACCAAGGGGCAGTACTCCCCGACGTCGGAGCAGGGCATGATCACCAAGTCGACGCCGATGGGGTCGCTGGACAACCCGTTCAACCCGATCTCGCTGGCGCTCGGCGCGGAGGCCACGTTCGTGGCGCGGACCATCGACTCCGACCGCAAGCACCTGCAGAGCGTGCTCCGCGCGGCCGCCGACCACGAGGGCGCGTCGTTCATCGAGATCTACCAGAACTGCCCGATCTTCAACGACGACGCGTTCGAGCCGCTCAAGGACGCCTCCGTACGGGACGACCACATCCTGCGGCTGGAGCACGGGGAGCCGATCAAGTTCGGCGCGGACGGGGGCAAGGGGCTCAAGCCCACCCCGTACGGCACCCCCGAGGTCGTCGACGTCGCCACCGCCGGCGAGGACGGGCTGCTGGTGCACGACGCGCACGTGGACGACCCGGCGTACGCGTTCGCGCTGTCCCGGCTGGACGGGCCCGGCTTCCCGCACACGCCGATCGGCGTGTTCCGCTCGGTGGAGCGGCCCACGTACGACGCGCAGATGTCGGCCCAGGTCGACGAGGCGCGCGAGCGGCAGGGCGAGGGCGAGCTCGGCGCGCTGCTGGCCAGCGGCGACACCTGGCAGGTGGGCTGAGCCGGCTGGTCCTGTCAGTCCTGCTTACGGACGTCGATGACGGCGCCGAGCTGGCCGTTCAGGCGGATCTCGGTGCCCAGCTGCTCCCATGATGCGGCCAGGGCCGCGCCCGCGACGAGCGGGGCCTTGGCCCACAGGGGCAGCGTGTCGAACAGCTCCACGATCACCGCGGCCAGCACGACCAGCGCGGAGTTCATCGCGATGCGGCGGCCCGACTTGGGGTTGGGCTGCTCCACCGCGTCCAGCAGGCCGTACGCGATCCTACGCATGGAGCGCTTGTCGCCATGGCGCCGCCAGGAGAGGACGGCGTCCCGGTTCCGGTACAGCACCGTCTCGTACACGGCGCGGGGCATCGTACCGAGCTGGCGGAGCAGCGAAGGCGGCAGCAGCACCCGGCGGCTCTCGCCCCCGCCAGGGGCGGCGCCACGGCGGCGCAGCAGCCGGCGGGACTGGATGGTTCCGGGGTCGCCGAGCACGAACTCGATCAGCTCCGCGCCCTGCGCGTACGCCAGCGCCCGCACGTAGCAGGCGTTGTACCAGAACTCGATGATCTCGCGATCCGCGGACAGGTCCGGAGCGTCGTACGGCAGCAGGCTGCGCAGAAACGCCCTGATCTCCGTGCGGCGCAGATGCCGGTTCTCGAAGACCCAGTCCAGGCCGATCCGTCCCACCTCGGTCTTCAAGTCGGCGTGCATCGCGGTGACCGGGTCCCAGGCGAAGGCCTGGTCGTCGCCGTACTTCCCCATCTGCGGCCAGACCTTGACGTTCAGTCGGCCCGCCCGGTCCTGCCTGATCCACTCCTCCCAGCCCGACTGCATCCGGCTGACGGGCAGGGTCGGCGCATCGCAGCACTCGATCAGCAGCTGGGCGATGCCCTCGGTGACACCGTGCTTGGCGACCCGCTTGTCCAGCTCGCGGGGCTTCACCAGGTGGAGCCGCTCGCCGAGCCTGACCCGCTCCGGCTCGGGCACGTCCAGCGCGGAGAACTCGTACATGCGCAGCCGGCCATCGGGGGCCTCGTCCGGATCACGCACCGCGTGCAGCAGCGACTGCTCCAGGTTGGGTGCCCGGGAAAGGATCTCGAACGGGTACGAGAGGCCCATGCCGCCGGGCTGTGCGCGGCCGGCGAGCTGCAGCAGGCGGGCGGGGCCGAGGCGGTGGAAGAGGCAGCCGTCGAAGACCGAACTGTCGGTGAGCACGACGGTCTCGGCGAGCAGGCCGGAGAGCCGGAGGATCGCGACGAACGCGCTCAGCGGGTCGTCGCCGAGCGGCGTGCGGACCCGGTCCGCCAGGTGCCGTTGGGCGAGCGAGTCGAACTCCACCGCGTAGAGCCGGGAGAGCCCGCCCATGGCGTCCTCGAGCCCCGGCTCGTCGGTCACCTGTGTCACCCCAGCCCTCCCGAACGATCCTGGGGAAGATTAGTGCGGCGACCCCCGGTGCGACCAGAGAACGGGCAGGGCGACCCGTCCGTTGTCGGTCACATTTGCATATTCGGGACATAAGGGACGTGGCGCAGGTGTGGGGTGGGCGTGGGGTGGGCTTTCCGCGACGTTGATCACCGAAGGCAGACATCCGGTACGGGTTCGTGGTTCCATGAGTGGTCCGGCCAACCGAGCCCCGCTCGCGGAGGTTCCCACCCACCGTGACCGTCCCCGACACCACCGCCGCGACCGAGATCGCGATCCGGATCAGCGGCCTGAAGCATCAGCAAGGGCCCTATCCGGTCTTCACCGGCCTTGACCTCGCCGTCCCCGCGGGCAGTGTGTTCGCGCTGATCGGACCGGGCGGGTCCGGCAAGAGCACGCTGCTGCGCATGATCGCGGGCCGTACCACGCCCGACGCGGGCACCGTCGAGGTGGCCGACGGCACCGACGAGGTCGCCGCCGCGCTGGACGGCCCGTCCGCGTCCAACCTGTCCGTCACCGCCTGGCTGTGCTCGGCGGACCGGGCCGACCGCCGCGCGCCCGCGGACACCCGCGACGCGCGGGTCGCCCGCGCCCTCGAGCTGACCGGGCTCGCCGAGGTCTCGCTGCGCCGGGTGGCCGAGCTCAACCGCGGCCGGCTGCGCCGGCTGCGGCTCGCCGCCGCGGTCGTACGGCCCCGGGCCGTCCTGCTCCTCGACGACCCCTTCGACGGCCTCGACGCCGACGGCCGGGCCCGGCTCACCGCGCTGGTCCGCGGGCTCACCGCCGACGCCGTCACGGTCGTGCTGGCCACCCACGACGACACCGGGCTGGACGGGCTCGCCACGCACGCCGCGCTGCTCCGGGACGGCCGGGTCACCGACGCCGGAACCCTCGAGGAGCTGAGCCTCACGGCGCCCTCCCGGGTCCGCGTGCGCACGCCCGATCTGGCGCTCGCGCACGGCGTACTGGCCGGCCTCGGCGTCTCCGACGTACGGTCCGCCGGCGGCGAGATCGTCTGCGACCCCGGCGGCGCCACCGTCGACCGCATCTGCCGCGCCCTAGCCCTAGCCGGAGTCCGCATCATGGGCCTAGCCCGCCTCTAACCCCGCCCTCACTCCACAAATTGGGGGAAGGTCAGTGTTGTGGGTGGGGCAGGCGGGGGGCCTTGCCGCGTGGGGCGTCCGGTGCGCGTTGCGGGATCGTGGCGGCGGGCTCCGTGTAGAGGCCGGTGGAGGCGCCGCCGGCGATGGGGAAGCCGGGTCCGTAGGCGGAGACCGCGCCGAGGCCGTTTCGGGTGAGTCGGTGGGATGTGCCGGTGGAGACCGTGTCGCCCGTACGCCGCGGGTCGAGCGCGAAGGCCGCTCCGGTGGCGTCGCCCTCGACGTGCTCGCCGTCCGCGAGGATCACCGGCTCCGGGCTGCCGTCGCCGTCCACGTCGAGTAGCGCCACGTCCGCCCCGAAGTACTCGCCGCCGCGCGGCTCGGCGTCCAGGGTGTTCTCGGTGATGCCCAGTACGGGGCCGCCGAGTGGGCGGGCCGCGGCGCCGTACAGGAGCCAGGCGGCGCCGGTGCCAGCCCCCGAGCGCTCGCCGGTGAGGTTCTCGCCGAGCGCGCCGACGAGTAGGTCGTCGCGGCCGTCGCCGTCCACGTCGCCCGCGGCGAGGGTGTCGCCGAAGACGTCGTCGGTCTCGCTGCCGCCCGGCACGCCCGTGGTCTCCTGGTCGATGCGGGAGACCCGTCCGGTGAGTCCGCCGGAGCCGCCGGCCAGCCGGACCACCGCGCCGGAGTAGGCGGGGGCGCCCCGGCGCTGCGCGGCGGCGGCGACCACGTCGCCGTACGGGCCTCCGGCGAACCGTCCGATGGTGAGCGCGTATCCGAACGCCCCTTGCGTCCCGGCCCCATCGGAGGGGACCGCGGTGTCGCCGCTGGTCGCCGGCCCGTTCTCGGAGCCGGGGAAGAGGTGGACCAGGCCCCAGGCGTCCAGCCGGGCGACGGCGTCGGTCGGCGCGCCCACGGCGAGGTCGTCGCGGCCGTCGCCGGTGACGTCGCCGGCCGCCAGGGCCATGCCGAAGCGGTCGTAGCGCTCCACCGTTCCGGCCACGCCGGGGACGTCCTGGTGCAGGCCGAGCGCTTGGGTCGTGGTGAGGCCGCCCGGGCTCCCGCGGAGTACGGTCGTGGTGCCCGCCTGGGGTTCCCTGCCCAGGGCCTCGGCGTACGCGCCGATGGCCAGGTCGTCGTGGCCGTCGCCGTCGAAGTCGCCGGCGGCCAGGGCAGCGCCGAACCTGTCCCCGGCCTCGGCCGTCCCGGGTACGCCCGCAGTGTCCTGCGTGATCGCGGCCTGGCCGCGTGGCTCCAGGTAGGGCGCGCGTGGGGTGCCGTAGAGCACGGTGACCGTACCGGCGTCGGCGGTGCGGCCCAGGTCCTCGTACGGGTTGCCGACGGCGACGTCGTCTCGGCCGTCGCCGTCGAAGTCCCCAGCGGCCAGGGCCGCGCCCCAGGTGTCGCCGTCCTCCGACGTGCCGGGGACGCCCGGCGCGTCCTGGCTGAGCAGGGCCGCGGGGCCGCCGGGCAGCTCCTGGACGGGGGCGCCCGGGACGACGTAGAGGGAGCCTCCGCGGTCGGCGCCGGTCCGTACCCGGGCGGAGTAGCCCGACTGCATGACCAGGTCCGCGCGGCCGTCGCCGGTGACGTCGGCGTGCAGAGTGGTACTTGCGGCGTGCTGGGCGGTGCCGGTGGCGTGCGGGGTGGTGCTTGCGGCGTGCGGGACGGTGCCGGTGGCGCGCGGGACGGTGCCGATGTGCGGCGCGGTGGCGGCGCGGTGGGCGGCGGGCGGGCGTGTGGCGGCGGATTCGGTGGGCACCAGGGAGAGCGCCGGCGTGGCGAGTGCGAGGAACCCGATCCCGGCGAAAGCCTTGAACGGCCGCATGAGCCCTCCCCCGAGCCTGGGCGGCCGGCCCCCGCCGGGCCACCTCAACAGCCCGACGATATGGCTCTGACCTCGCCTATTAGCGGACCTCGGGGTCATCGCAGAGGCGTGTCGGGGCCGGACTGTCGGTGGCGGCGCCTAAGGTCACCTCCATGCGCTTCGGTGTGATCATCCTTCCCGAGCAGCGCTGGGCGCGGGCCCGGCCGCTGTGGCAGCGTGCCGAGCAGCTCGGCTTCGACCACGTGTGGACCTATGACCACATGGCCTGGCGCACGCTCCGCGACGGCCCGTGGTTCGGCGCCGTGCCCACCCTCACCGCAGCGGCGCTCGCCACCTCGCGCGTCCGGCTCGGCACGCTCGTCGCCACGCCCAACTTCCGGCATCCGGTCACGTTCGCCAAGGAGCTGATCACGCTCGACGACGTGAGCGAGGGGCGGCTGACCGTGGGGATCGGGGCGGGCGGCCGGGGGTGGGACGCCACCATGTTCGGCGAGGAGCCGCTGCCGCTGCCGGCCCGGGCCGCCCGGTTCGCCGAGTTCGTGGCCGACCTCGACGTGCTACTCCGGGAGCCGGAGACGTCCTTCTCCGGGGAGTTCTACACGGCGGTGGAGGCGCGTACCCATCCCGGCTGCGTGCAGGAGCCGCGGGTGCCGTTCGCGGTGGCGGCGTACGGTCCGCGTGCCATGCGGGTGGCCGCCCGGCACGGGCAGGCCTGGGTGACCACCAACGGCACCGGCCGGCCCGGCGCGCAGACGTTCCTGCCGGATGCGCGGGAGCAGCTCGCCCGGTTCCGGGAGGTCTGCGCGGCGGAAGAGCGGGACCCGTCCGAGCTGGATACGTACGTGGCCTTCGGCAGCGGCCCGGAGCGGCCGTACGCGTCGCCCGAGGCGCTCGCCGACCTGGCCGGAAGCTACGCCGAGGCGGGTTTCACCGACCTCGTGCTGCACTGGCCGCGGGACACCGAGCCGCTGCGCGGAGACCTGGCCGCCTTCGAGGCGGCCGTCACGCACGTGCTGGGTTAGCCGCCCTGGCCGCCACCCTCGCCGCCGCCTTCACCGCCACCCTCGCCGCCCAGGCTGTTCCTCCGGAACACGACCTGCCCGTCCACCTTGCCCACGAACTCGCCGTTGACCTCGCCGGTGATGTCCGCGTCGGCGGTGCCGGTGAGGACCACCTTGCGGTCGTCCACCGTGGTCCCCGTACAGGACAGCTTCACCGTGGTGACGTCGCCGTCCTTCGGGGTGGAGCAGTTCAGTGCGTCCTTCAGCTCGATGCCGGCCTGCTTGAGCTCCTCGGCCCCCACCTGCGAGACGAGCTCTCGGACGGCGGTGTCCGTGGCGTTCGCCCGATCCTCCTCGCTGCAGCCGGCCAGGGCCGCACCGCCCGTCGCCGCGATCGCCGCCATCGTCGCGAGCCGCCTGATCATGTACGCACCTTCCGTCGCGGGAATCGCCGATCCTACGTGGGCACGACGTATGGCACGGTGGGGGAAGTTCCTGCCACCCGGAGGGAGCCGAGATGGCCACCGTCGACGACGTCTGCGCGATCGCGCGTGCGCTGCCTCAGGCCGTCGAGTCCGTGTCGTACGGCACGCCGGTGTTCCGCATCCGGGACAAGACCTTCTGCTCGATGTCCAGGGACAACAGCTCGATGGGCGTGAAGGTGCCCCGCGACGACCGGCCCGAGCTGATCGAGGCCGAGCCGGAGAAGTTCTTCATCCAGCGCAACGACGAGGGCTTCCACTGGGTCCGGGTACGCCTGGCGGCCATCGACGACCTCGACGAGCTGCGCGCCATCCTCATCGACTCCTGGCGCCAGTGCGCCCCCAAGAGCCTCGCCGCCACCTTGGACGACTAGGGCCGGCGGGTCCCCTCCGCCGCGCGCCGGTTCAGTGGTCGGCGTCCTTGCCGATGTAGAGCTCGGCGGTCGCCGACCCCGCCGTCACCGACGCGGTGAAGCGGCGCAGCCGGGCCATGGCGGTGCCCGCGCGG
>WHSL01000327.1 GCA_009380095.1 Streptosporangiales bacterium
CGGCGGAAACGAAGGAGAGGCGACACAGTGACCGCAAGCGCTCCCCTGCTCGGGCACACGCTCGGCGACCCGGCGGGCGTCGGCCCGGAGATCACGCTCAAGGCCCTGGCCGAGCCCGAGGTCCGCCGCGCGGCGCGCAACGTGATCCTGGGCGACGCCGCGATCGTCGAGCGGACCGCGGCCGATCTCGGGCTGGACCTCAAGATCCGCCGCGTCACCGACCCCGCGGACGTGCCCACCCCGGACGGCACCAACGTGGTCTACGCACTGCACGTCGGCGACGCCGGGCCGGTCGAGCCGGGCGTGGTGCACGAACGACACGGCCGTGCCGCCGTCGCCGCCGTCGGGGCGGCCTGCGCGCTGGCGGTGGAGGGCCGGCTCGACGGCATCGTCACCGCACCCCTGAACAAGGAGGCCATCAAGGCGGCAGGGTCCCCGTACCCCGGCCACACAGAGATGCTGGCCGAACTCCTCGGCGTCGGCCGCGGCGACGTGGTGACCGTATTCGTCCTGGACCGGCTGCGGATCTTCTTCCTGACCCGCCATCTGCCCCTGGCCCGCGCCATCGCCGAACTGAGCGTGGAGCAGGTCAGGGACGGACTGGTCCGTACGGACGAACTGCTCGGCGAGCTCGGCTTCACGGACCCCACGGTGGCGCTCGCTGCCCTGAACCCGCACGCCGGCGAGAACGGCCTCCTCGGCGGCGAGGAGAACGCCATCCTCGGCCCCGCGGTGGAGGCGGCCCGGGCGGCCGGTGTGAACGCGGTCGGCCCGGTACCCGCGGACGCGGTCTTCCACCAGGCCCGTCACGGCAAGTACGACGGGGTCGTCTCGCTCTACCACGACCAGGGCCACATCGCCGCCAAGACCCTGGACTTCTTCGGAACCGTGAGCTGCACACTCGGCCTACCCGTGCTCCGCACCAGCGTCGACCACGGCACCGCCTTCGACATCGCGGGCCAAGGCATCGCCGACCCGGGCGGTCAGGTACGGGCCGTGCTGCTCGCCGCCGAATTGGCCCCCCGCGTCCTCGACGTCCGCGGCCGCCGACCCGCCCGATGAAAATGCCCCCGGAACTGCGCACCGAGCGGCTGCTGCTGGACCCGTACCGTCCGGAGGACGAGGCGGCGTTCGTCGCGCTGTTCCAGGACGGCCGGGTCTCCCGGTGGATGGGCGACGGCCCGTCCACGGAGGCGGCCGACCGCGCCCTGTTCGGCCGCGTCTTCTCCAAGGTCTACGCGGGGGACCTGTTCGACGTGTGGGCGGTACGCCGCGGCGGCCGGCTGATCGGCCACGCCGAGATCAAACCGACGGAGCAGTCCGGCGGCCACGAGCTCATCTACGCGCTGGAGCCGGCCGCGTGGGGCACGGGCCTGGGCACCGAGCTCGCGCAGGCGATCGTCGCGTACGGCTTCGGCACGCTCGCCCTCCCCGCGGTGCACGCCACCGTCGCCGCGCCGAACACCGCCTCCCTGGCGATTCTCCGCAAGCTCGGCTTCACCCACGCCCGCGACATCCCCAATGACGACGGCTCGGTCACCCGCCTGCTGACCCTCCCCCTCACCGAATTTCGGCGTCGCCTGGCGTAGCGTCGCCGCAGGCCCGTTTCCGCCGGAGGAGAGGATGCTTCCCGCCATGGCCGACCCAAGGTGGATCGACGAGTTGGAGCTCGCCCGCGCGCTGCCGATGGAGGCGGCGATCGAGGCGCTCGAGGCCGCTCTGCGGGACGGGCTGGACCCGGAGGAGGGGCCGCCCCGCGAGGTCGTCGGGGTGCCGGCCGGGCAGCTGCTGCTGATGCCGGCGGCCGCGGGACGGTACGCGGGCGTCAAGATCGCCAGCGTCGCGCCGGGCAACGCGGCGCGTGGGCTGCCCCGCATCCAGGGCGTCTACCTGCTGCTCGACGGGGACACGCTCACGCCGGTGGCACTGCTCCCCGGGGCGGACCTGACCTCGCTGCGCACCCCGGCGGTCTCCGGCGTGGCGGTACGGCGGATCACCCCGGACCGGCCGTTGTCCGTCGTGGTCTTCGGCGCGGGACCGCAGGCCGTACGGCACATCGAAGCGGTGGCGGCAGTCCGTACGATCTCGCGGATCGTCGCGGTCCTCGGTCGCCCCGGTCATCCCGATCGCCCCGACGGCCCCGAGCGTCGCGATCGCCCGGATGGCTCCGAGCGTCCCGGCTCCGGCGGTCCCGAACGCCCCGGCGGCTCCGTTGGCGGCGGAGGCGGGGGAGGCGACGCGAGCGCCCAAACGGCGGCGGGTCGTGAGGCGCGGCTGGCCACGATGGAGGCGGTCGCGCCTCCGGGCGTGCCGGTGGAGGCGGGCGACGCCTCGGCCGTGGCCGACGCCGACCTCGTCGTATGCTGCACCTCGGCGACGGAACCGATCTTCCCGGGACACCTGTTGCGGGACGACGCCGCGGTGGTGGCGATGGGTTCGCACGAGCCGCACGCCCGCGAGGTGGACGACGAGGCCGTCGCGCGTGCCGCGCTCTACGTCGAGGCCCGCTCCGCGGCGCTGCGTGAGGCCGGCGACCTCATTCTCGCCGGAGTCACCGCGGACCGCCTGATCAACCTCGCCGAACTCATGACCGCCCCGGTCGACCTCACCCGCCCCCGCCTCTTCAAGAGCGTCGGCATGCCCTGGGAGGACCTCGTCACCGCCGCGGCCGCCCACGACCGAGCCCGTACCTGACCCCTCGCCCGCCCCGTACCGCCGACTCCTTCAAACCCGCTCATGTCACTGATGTACACCTGCTACATTCATGACATGAGCTCGCCAGTGATCGAATCGATGGCCGAGGTGCGGCGTCACCTGGCCGACGTCATCGACCGCGCTCACCGGGACGACACGCCCACGATCATCACCCGACGCGGCCGAGAGGAGGCCGTCGTGATCGACATCCGGGAGTATCGGCACCTGTGCCAGGTCGCGGAGCGCGCCGAAGAGGCCTGGCTGAACCGGCTGGCCGACGAGGCCGAGTCCGACGGACCGGAGGGCGCGGTCTCGCTGGAGGAGATGGCGGCGCTCATCCGCGACCGTCCGACCTGACCCATGGGCCACGTCACACGCTTCACGCCGTACGCCCAGCGAGGGCTGCTCAAGATTCCTCGCGCGGACGCGATGCGGATCCTCTACCGCATCACCGAGCTTCAGCGTGCGCTGGACGCGGGTGACACCTCCGGCCTCGACAGCAAGGCGCTCCAGGGGCACGAGACGCGATGGCGCCTGCGCGTCGGCGACTACCGCGTCGTGTACACGATCGAGAAGAGACGGCTGATCATCTGGGTCCTGGCCGCCGCCCACCGCTCCGAGGTCTACCGCGCGACCTGACCCCGCGCGACCTGACCCCGCGCGACCTGACCCCGCGCGACCTGACCCCGCGCGACCTGACCCCGCGCGACCTGACCCCGCGCGACCTGACCCCGGCTCCGACCCCGGGCGCCGCGGCTCGCCTCCCCGCCGAAACCGCCCCGCTAGCAATGCCCGCCGGCACCGTCGCGCCGGGGCGGCGCGGAGGGGCGGCGCGGAGGGGCGGCGCGGAGGGGATGGTGGGGACCTGGTTTCATCGGGAGGGCAACCCTCGGCCCTAGGAGGTTCGATGTCCGGCGGTGAGCTGGTGCGGATGGACGCGCTCGCGCTGTCCCGTGCGATCAAGGCGCGTGAGGTCTCCTGCGCCGAGGTGATGACCGCGTTCCTCGACCACATCGACGCCTGCAACCCCCGAGTCAACGCGATCATCGCGCGGGCCGACCGGGCGGATCTGCTCGACCAGGCACGCGAGCGCGACCGGATGCTGGACCGAGGCGAGTACCTGGGCTGGATGCACGGCTTCCCACAGGCGGTGAAGGACCTGGCCGACGCCGCCGGCTTCCCCACCACCGAGGGGTCGCCCATCTTCGCCGACACCGTCGCCACGGAGGACGCGATCTTCGTCCGCCGGATCAAGGACGCCGGCGCGATCATCATCGGCAAGACCAACACCCCGGAGTTCGGGCTCGGCTCACACAGCTACAACCCGGTCAACGGCACCACCACGAACCCGTACGACACCACCCGCACGGCCGGCGGCAGCAGCGGCGGCGCGGGAGCGGCGCTCGCCCTGCGCATGCTCCCCGTCGCGGACGGCAGCGACTACATGGGCTCGCTGCGCAACCCCGCCGCGTTCAACAACGTCCTCGGCTTTCGCCCCTCGTACGGCCGGGTCCCCGCGCCCGGCTTCGTCGCCTCGCACTCGGTGACCGGGCCGATGGGCCGGACCGTCGCCGACGTGGCGGCACTGCTCGCGACGATGGCCGGCCCCCACCCCAGCGCCCCGCTGTCCCTGGACGAGGACCCGGCGGTCTTCACCGGCCCGCTCGAGTCCGACGTCGCAGGGACCCGCATCGCCTGGGTCGGCGACTACGACGGGCGGCTCGCCACCGAGCCCGGCGTGCTCGAGGTGTGCCGGTCCTCCTTCGCCGCGTTCGAAGGCCTCGGCTGCACGGTCGAGGAGGCCCGGCCCGACATGGACATGGACGAG
>WHSL01000359.1 GCA_009380095.1 Streptosporangiales bacterium
CCCAGTGTCGTCGTATTGGACGAGATGCCCTATCTGATCGCCGGCGACCCCGGCTTCGAGGGCATGCTGCAGAAGATCTTCGATCGTGACCTGTCGCGCCGGCCCGTACTGCTCATCTGCATCGGCTCGAACATGGCGATGATGGAGGCGATCAACGCCTACGGCCGGCCCTTCCACCAGCGCGCTACCGAGATGGTCGTTCCGCCGTTGACCCCGCTGGACATCGCGGAGACGCTCGGTCTGCCGCCGGCCGAGGCGTTCGACGCCTTCCTGGTCTCCGGGGGCCTGCCGCTGATTTTGGACGAGTGGCCGCCGGGCGCGCCGGTCAGGGACTATCTCGACGAGGCGGTCCGGGGTTCGCGCTCGGCCCTGGTGGTGAGCGGCGAGCGGTCGCTGGCCGCGGAGTTCCCGCCGGACTCCCAGGCGCGCCTTGTGCTCGGCGCGATCGGCTCGGGGGAGCGGTCCTTCTCGATGATCGCGCGCGCCTCGGGGAACATCCCGCATGCGTCCTTGAACCGCTCGTTGCACCTGCTCATGGAGCGGCGGGCGGTGGAGGCGGCCGTGCCGCTGTCGGCCAAGGCGTCGCGGGAGACGCGGTACACGGTCGCCGACCCTCACCTGCGTTTCTGGCTGGCGTTTCTGGGGCCGCATATCCCCGAGATCGAGCGGGGCCGTGGCGATCTGACGCTCGCCCGTATCAGCAGGTCGTGGACGTCGTGGCGGGGCCGGGCGGTCGAGCCGGTGATCCGTGAGTCGGTACGGCGGATGACGGACGGGCTGCCGGAGGGTTCCGCGGCGGTCGGCGGCTACTGGACCCGCGCCAACGACGTGGAGGTCGACCTCGTCGGCGCGGACCGGGAGCCTGTCGCCAAGAAGATCACTTTCGTCGGCTCCATCAAGTGGAAGGAGAAACGTCCCTTCGACGCCGCGGACCTCGCCGAGCTGGCCACGCATCGTGCCAAGATCCCCGGAGCCGGCGAGGCGACGCCGCTGGTGGCGGTCTCCGGGTGCGGCGTCACCGTCGACGGCGTTCAGGGCATCGGCCCCGACCGGCTCATCGAGGCCTGGCGGGCGCGCTGAGCCGATGCGCGTCCGGGGGGCTCAGGTGTCGGGGAGCCAGATGTTGTCGTGTTCGAGGTAGAAGGCGGCGCGTTCCTCTTCGGTCATCTCGGCGAGGTTGGCGATGCCTTCGAAGTAGGCCTCGCGGGGGGCGCCGGGGGAGAAGTGGATGAGCATGCTGGCCGGGGCGCCGGACTCGTTGCGGAAGCCGTGCACGCCGCCCTCGGGGACGTGCACCCAGTCGCCGGGGCCCGTGTCCACCCAGTTCTTGCCGTCGTAGATGCGTACGGAGCCGGAGAGCACGTAGAACGACTCGCTGAGCGTGCGGTGGAAGTGCGGCCCCGGTCCGCCGCGGCCCGGGCCCATCTCCCAGCGGTAGAGCCCGAACTTCCCGCCGGTCGTGCGGCCGGTCGCCAGGTAGTGCACGGAGACGTTGCTCCGGGTCAGCTCCGGGGCCTGCGTCGCCGGCCGGTACGTGGCGCTGATCTCGCCGTCGCCCAGGTAGACCGGGCCGGGGTAGCGGGTCAGGTCATCGGGAAAGCTCATGACGGGCTCCTTTGCCGGTCAGTGACGGGTTCCGGAGACGGCGGGGCGGCCGCTCCGTGGCGGCGTCGGACAGATCCTAGACGAGGGGGAGCCGGGCCCCATACCCGTTGAAATCGGATGTTCCGCCCCTTCGTGGGCCCGGCCGTGCGCCGACCTCGCGTTGTGCTTCGGCCGGGGTGACCGGCCCCTGACATAGGATTGACCGGCTGGAATGGCCGGGTACGGCGTCGTGATCGGGGGAGTCGTCGGGTTGTCGCAGGAGCTGGAGTTGGCCGCGCCCGCGGACGGGCTGCGGGCCGACTGTGACCGTTGCTTCGGCCTGTGCTGCGTCGCGCTGCCGCTGACCGCGTCGGCCGACTTCGCGATCGACAAGCCCGCCGGCGAGCCCTGCCCGAACCTGCGCGAGGACTTCCGCTGCGGCGTCCACGCCGAGCTGCGCGAGCGCGGCTTCCCCGGCTGCGTCGCCTTCGACTGTTTCGGTGCCGGCCCCAAGGTCTCCGAGGTCCCCTTCGGCGGCAGGTCCTGGCGGGCGGCGCCGGAGACCGCGCCCGCCATGTACGCGGCCTTCCCCGTCATGCTCCGCCTGCACGAGCTGCTCTGGTACGTGACCGAGGCGCTCACCCTGCCCGCGGCGGGCCCGGTGCACGAGCCGCTCCGGGCGATGCGCGCCGAGCTCGACGGGCTCACGACGTCCGCCGCCGAGGAGCTGACCGAGCTGGACACGGTGGCCCTGCGCGGGCGGATGGACGTGTTGCTGCGCCGCGCGAGCGAGCTCGTGCGGGGGCAGGCGCCGGGAGGGCGGGACCGTACCGGGGCCGATCTGATGGGGGCCCGGCTGCGCGGCGCGGACCTGCGCGGATGGAACCTGCGCGGCGCCTACCTGATCGCCGCGGACCTGCGCGGCGCGGACCTGACGGCGGCCGACCTGATCGGCGCCGACCTCCGGGACGCGGACCTGCGCGGCGCCGACCTGTCCGGCGCCGTCTTCGTCACCCAGGCCCAGGTCAACGCGGCCAAGGGCGACGACGCCACCCGCCTCCCCCCGATGCCGCTACGCCCCGCTCACTGGGCAGGAGCGTCGGCGCGGTAGAGGGCGATGGAATGCCGCTACGCCCGTTCAATGGACGGGAGCGTCGGCGCCGTAGCGGGCGATGGGATGCCGACGCCCCGCTCACTGGGCGGAGGCGGGCGGGGACGCGTCGGCGCGGTAGCCGGGGATGGAGGGCCAGCGGACGGTCAGGACGACGGACTCCTCCTCCGCCTCCCACGAGTGGTCCACGCCCTTGCCCCAGACGACGTAGTCGCCCTGCTCGGTGAGGGTCACGCTGCGGCGCGGGAAGTCGAGCCGGAACCGGCCGCTGATCAGCACCAGCAGGGCCGTACGCTCCTCGTCCTCGGCCCACCGGGCGCGCCGGTCGCCGGGCCGATGGACCCCCCACTTGATCTCCACGGCGTCGCTGTGCCGCAGGTCGCCGGGCTCCTTGAAATGCCCGAGCAGCCAGCCGCGGTCCAGCGCCGCGTCCGGCCCCGCCTTGCCCGCGTACACCCCGTCGTCATGCTCCGGATCCATGTCCGGCGAGGTTAGCGGAGCGCCTTCTCCTCACTGTCCAGGCACCCGCCTCCACCCGGACCGCGCAACGGCGCGAAGAAGGCCCCTACGTCCCGGACGAACAGGTCCGGCTCCTCCATCGCCGCGAAGTGCCCGCCGCGGTCGAACTCCGACCAGTGCACGATCCTGTCGAGCCGCTCCGCGAGCCGCCGCACCGGGCGGGCGAGATCCTTGGCGAACACCGCCACGCCGGTCGGC
>WHSL01000053.1 GCA_009380095.1 Streptosporangiales bacterium
CTAGCGTCGCTGGTCTGCCCCGTTCCCCAGGTGAAACGCGCCCTCGATGCCGAGCCCGAGCACGTCGCGACCCCGGTTACTCGCCCGTTCCGCGGCCGTCGCCACGGCCATGGCCGTGCTGGCCATGCTCGCCGCCTGTACGGATGAGCCGGTGAGCAAGGGCGGCGAGTCCGTACGGCCGGACGCGTCCCCGACCGTCCGGCGCGGCGCCGCCCCGCCGAGCCCGCCCGGGCCGGACCCGCGGCCCGTACTCGCCCGGATGAGCCTGCGGGAGAAGGTCGGCCAGCTGTTCGTGGTGCGGATCAAGGGCACCACCCCGGCCGCCGCCCGCAGGCCTATCGAGCGGTACGACGTCGGCGGCGTCATCTACTTCCCCGCCAACCTGCGGGACCCGGAGCAGATCGCCGGGCTCTCCGCCGGGCTGCAGCGCGCCGCGCTGGCCCGGCCGCCCAAGGTGCCGCTGCTCATCGGCATCGACCAGGAGCAGGGCCGGGTGAACCGGCTCGGCGACATCGCCACCCGCTTCCCCGGCGCGATGGCCGCGGCGGCCACCGGCCGGGAGGCGCAGGCCGAGGCGATGGCCCACATCACCGGCATCGAGCTGCGCGCCATGGGCCTCAACCTCGACTACGCGCCGGTCGCGGACGTGAACGTGAACCCGGCGAACCCGGTGATCGGCGTGCGCTCCTTCGGCTCCGACCCCGCGCGGGTGGCGCGGATGGTCGCGGCCCAGGTCCGCGGCTTCCAGGCGGCCGGGGTCGGCGCGGTCGCCAAGCACTTCCCCGGGCACGGCGACACCGACGTGGACAGCCACACCGGGCTCCCGTCCATCGGCCACAGCCGCGCCGAGTGGGAGCGGATCGACGCGCCGCCGTTCCGCGCGGCGATCGCGGCCGGCGCCGACGCGGTGCTGTCCGCGCACATCCGGGTGGACGCGCTGGACCCCTCGGGCCGCCCGGCCACGCTCTCCGGGCCGATCCTCACCGGGCTGCTCCGCGAGCGGCTCGGCTTCCGCGGCGTGATCGCCACGGACGCGCTGGAGATGGCGGGCGTGCGGGAGAAGTACGGCGACGGCGAGGTGGCGGTCCGCGCGGTGCTGGCCGGTGCGGACCAGCTGCTGATGCCGCCGGACCTGGGCGAGGCGTACGACGCGGTGCTGAAGGCCGTACGGTCCGGGCGGATCTCCCGGGCCCGGCTCGACGCCGCGGTGCTGCGGACCCTGACGCTGAAGCAGACGCGCGGCCTGTTCGCCCACCCGGAGGCGGATCCGGCGCGCGCGGCGGAGGTGGTGCGGTCCGCGCCGCACCGGGCCGCGGCGCGGCGGCTGGCCGAGCTCTCCATCACGCTGGTCCGTAACGACGACGGCGTGCTGCCGCTGCGGCCGGGCGCGCGGGTCCGGGTCATCGGCCCGGACGCGGCGGGGCTCGCGGAGCAGCTGCGCGCGGCGGGGCTGCGCGTGGTGCGGGGTGCGGGGCGGGCCGACGCGGTGGTGAGCGGCGGCGCCGCGGGGCGCGACGGGAAGGCTCCGGCGATCACGGTCGGCACCGGGGCGCCGTACGACGCCGGGGACGGCGGTTCGCGCGGCTATGTGGCCGCGTACTCCTCCTCCACCGAGTCGCTGCGCGCCGCCGCGCGGGTGATCGCCGGCCATGCGAAGCCGACCGGCCGCCTCCCGGTGCACGTCCCCGGCGACAAGGGCCGGCCCGACTATCCCGCGGGGCACGGCCTGTCGTACTGACCGCTCACTCGAAGAGGTAGCGGAGCTCCTGGGTGGCGTACCAGAGCAGCTCGTGGCCCTCGGCGCCGTCGACCACGAACCTGGCGTCCTCGTCCCCGGCGTCCGCGGCGGCGAGCGCGCCGGCCGCGGCCCGTACGTCCCCGAGCGCGGCCTCGTCGTCCACGTGCCCGGAGGCGATCCTCGTCAGCGGCACCGGATCGAGCACCCGCACCGTCCCGCGGTCCTCCAGCTCGGGGCCGATCTCCACGGCGGTGTCGGGCAGCTCGGCGGCGAGCACGACGCGGCGCCGCGGGGCGCCCTCGTCGCCGGCGATCAGCCGCAGCGAGGCGCGGGCCGCCTCGGACATCGCCGCGTACTCGAGCTCCTCGAGATCACCGCTGGCATACCACTCGCGCAGCGCGGGGGTGACCGCGTAGCCGGTGAGCGGAGCCGGGCCCACCTCCTGTTTGCTCAGGGCGAGCTCCAGGGCGGGCAGCGTGGCCGGGATGAAGACGCGCATCGGGTTCTCGATATCTGAGGTGACGAGCCGGACCCGGCGGTCCGCTCAGGGCGAGTCTGCCAGGGCGCGGCCACCCGCGTACGGCAACGCGCCGATCTTGGCGCCCGCCCCGGTTCCGGGACAAAGGTGATCTTTCGTCGACCGCCCCCATTTCACCACGAGTGATGGCATCATTACCCCTCGGCCCTCGACTCACCCCCGCTCTCGGAGGTCGCCGTGCTCCTCCGCCGCCCCGTCGTCACCACCGGTGCGCTGCTCCTCACGGGCACGCTCACCGCGGCCGCGCTCGCCAACTGCGGTGCCGCCGACGAGACCGTACGGGCCGCCGCGCCGAAACCGCGCGCGACGCCGGCCGCCACGCCCAGCCACCCCAAGCCCAAGGCCTCGCTGTACGGCGGGCTCATCGGCCCGCCGTCGTCGAGCGATCGCCCCGGCCACCCCGGCCCTCCCGGCCGCCGGGGCGAGCGGGTGGCGGAGTCGAGGTCGGAGCCGGAGCCGGGGTCCACGCGGGGCACCCGGACACCCGGCACGGGTACGACGCCCCCCGCTCCCGAGCCGCCGGAGAGTCCGGAGGCGCAGCGGCTGGCGGTGGTGATCCCGGCGCAGGGCGCACCCACCTGCGGCCCGCCGGAGCTGACCGCCCGTCCCGGCGAGACCTGGATCTTCGTGATCAAGGCACGCCGCCAGGCCACGGTCACCGTGGCCGGTCACTCCTTCGACACGGCGGCCATCGCCGAGACCGACAGCGGCACGATCTCCGCCGAGGTCGCGATCGACGAGCCCGGCACCTACCCGGTCACCACCGATCCCGCGCTGGAGTCCCCCTGCGCGATCGTCATCCGCTGAGGTGCCCGCTCAGCGCAGGGTGATGCCGGTGAGGCGTTCCAGCTCGGCGATCGTCGCCTCGGGGTCACGGTGGTGCACGCCGCCGATGCCGAGCCGCATCGCCGCCTCCACGTTGTGAACGATGTCGTCGATGAAGACGCAGGAGGCGGGCTCCATCGCGAAGACCTCGACGGTGTGCCGGAAGATCCGTTCCTCGGGCTTGCGCATGCCCACCTCGCCGGAGATCACCACCGCGTCGAAGAGCTCGTCGAACAGCTCGGTCGGGTAGCTGTTGCCCCAGGAGTTGGAGAGCAGACAGGTGCGCAGCCCGGCGGCACGCGCCCGGCGCAGCATCGCGTACATCGGCTCCACCGGCTCGAAGCCGGCGAACATCCGGCGCAGCAGGCCCTCGGCCGCCACCGGGGATCCGTTCGGCCCGCGCAGCTCGACGGCCAGCGCCCGCTCGAACTCCGCCGGGTCCACCTCGCCGCGTTCCAGCGCGTGGATCGGATTGGCGCCGCCGTTCAGCGCGTACGCCCCCTCCATCCAGCCCTTCATCACGCGGCGGTAGCCGTCCACGTCGATGCCCTCGCCGTGCAGCCACCCGTCGATGCTCGGCTTGAGCGGACTGGTGAGCACGCCACCCCAGTCGATGATGATCCCGCGCGCCTGCGTGTCCGGCACCGAATACCTCCTCGGGGATTGCCTGGTACACCGTCGAGGCTAACCCGGGACCGGCATACCGTCCGGTCGGTACCCCCATGCGAGACTGCCTCCATGGACTTCGAAATGAGCCCCAAGGCGCGCGATTACCACGCAAAGCTCCAAGAGTTCATGGACGAGCACGTCTACCCGGCCGAGGCGGAGTACCACCGCTGGCGGCACGAGGCCGGGCCGGACAACCACGAGCTTCCCCCCGTCGTGGAGACGCTCAAGGCCGAAGCCCGCCGCCGCGGCCTGTGGAACCTCTTCCTGCCGGACGAGTCGGGCCTCAGCGTGAGCGAGTACGCGCCGCTGGCGGAGCTCACCGGGCGCTCCTCGGAGATCGCCCCGGAGGCCATCAACTGCTCCGCGCCGGACACCGGCAACATGGAAGTCCTGCACATGTTCGGCACCGACGACCAGAAGAAGCGCTGGCTGCGCCCGCTGCTCGACGGTGAGATCCGGTCCGCGTTCGCGATGACCGAGCCGGCCGTGGCCTCCTCCGACGCCACCAACATCGCGACGACGATCACCAAGGACGGCGACTCGTACGTGATCAACGGCCGCAAGTGGTTCATCACCGGGACGGCCGACCCGCGCTGCAAGATCTTCATCGTGATGGGCAAGACCGACCCGTCCGCGCCCCGGCACCGGCAGCAGTCGCAGATCCTGGTGCCCCGGGACACCCCGGGCATCAACGTGATCCGGCACCTTCCGGTCTTCGGGTACCAGGACCAGCACGGGCACTCGGAGATCGAGTTCACCGACGTACGGGTGCCCGCGGAGAACCTGATCGCCGGCGAGGGCGACGGGTTCATGATCGCTCAGGCTCGGCTCGGCCCCGGCCGCATCCACCACTGCATGCGGGCGCTCGGCATGGCGGAGCGGGCGCTGGAGCTGATGTGCCAGCGCGCCTCGTCGCGGGAGGCGTTCGGCTCCCCGCTGTCCGATCTGGGGGTCGTCCAGCAGCAGATCGCCGAGTCGCGGATGGCCATCGATCAGGCCCGGCTGCTGGTGCTGAAGACCGCCTGGATCATCGACAAGAAGAGCGTCAAGGAGGCCCGTACGGAGATCGCCGCGATCAAGGTGATCGCGCCGCGGGTGGCCACCGAGGTGGTCGACCGGGCGATCCAGGTGCACGGCGCGATGGGCGTCTCCGCCGACACGCCGCTGGCCTCGATGGCCGCGCACGTCCGTACGCTGCGCATCGCCGACGGCCCCGACGAGGTGCACGTCCGCTCCGTCGCCCGCCAGGAGCTCCGTCCCTACCGCTGACCCCGCCGGGTTGTCGTAGGGGGCGGCAAGGCGGAGCACCTGGTGACGCACCTGGCCGCGATCGGCGTGGATGCCGGCGAGGTGCTGATGATCGGCGACGCGGCCGACGACGCGCTCGCCGCCCGGCACGTCGGGGCGGACGCGGTGCTGTTCACCGGGGGGTACGAGTCCCGCGCCGCGCTGGAGGCGGTCGGCGTCCCGGTGGTGGACACCCTGACCGACGCCCTGCGGTACACCTCCGGGAGGATCGGGTAATCCAGTACATGTCCCCCAGAAAGGCCAACGGCGGCCGGGGGATCCGGGGGCCCGGCCCCCGGGCAGGCAGAGTCCGACAACGGCGTTAGGACATCGGAGACCCGCGATGGATGCTGTCACCAACGTTCCCACCCCCGTCAACGAGCCGGTGAAGGGCTACGCCCCCGGCACGACCGATCGCGCGGTCCTCGAGGCACGGATCAAGGAGCTCGCGGGCACCACGCACGAGCTCACCATGACCATCGGCGGCGAGCACCGGCTCGGCGGCGGTGACACGATCGACGCGGTCCAGCCGCACAACCACCGCCACGTGCTGGGCCGGATGGGCAACGCCACCGCCGCGGACGTGCGCGCCGCGATCGGCGCGGCGAAGCAGGCGGCCCCCGGCTGGCGCGCGCTGTCCTACGACGACCGTGCGGCCGTCATCCTCCGCGCCGCCGACATCCTCGCCGGTCCGCGCCGTGCGACGGTGAACGCCGCGACGATCCTCGGCCAGTCCAAGTCCGTGCAGCAGGCGGAGATCGACGCCGCCTGCGAGCTGATCGATTTCTGGCGGTTCAACGTCGACTACGGGCGGCAGATCCTCGCCCACCAGCCGCAGAGCGCCCCGGGTGAGTGGAACCGGATGGAGTATCGCCCGCTGGAGGGCTTCGTCCTGGCGATCACCCCGTTCAACTTCACCGCCATCGCCGGCAACCTCCCCACCGCGCCCGCCCTGATGGGCAACACCGTGGTGTGGAAGCCATCGCCCACCCAGCAGTTCTCCGCGCACTTCCTGATGCGGGTGCTGGAGGAGGCCGGGCTGCCGCCCGGCGTGATCAACATGGTCACCGGCGACGGGCGGGCGGTGTCGGAGACCGCGCTGGCCGACCCCGACCTGGCGGGCGTGCACTTCACCGGCTCCACCGGCACGTTCCAGCACCTGTGGCGCACGGTGGGGGAGAACATCTCCGGCTACCGGGGCTACCCGCGGATCGTGGGCGAGACCGGCGGCAAGGACTTCGTGATCGTGCACCCCTCGGCCGACCCGATGGCGGTGGTCACCGCGCTGGTCCGGGGCGCCTTCGAGTACCAGGGGCAGAAGTGCTCGGCCGCCTCCCGGGCCTACCTGCCGCGCAGCGTGTGGGACCGCGTACGGGACGACCTGCTCGGCACCACCGAGTCGCTGTCCATGGGCGACGTGGCGGCCAACCTCTCCACGTTCATGGGCGCGGTGATCGACGAGAGATCCTTCGCCAAGCAGGTCGCGGCCATCGACCACACCCGGAAGAGCTCGATGGCGGAGATCCTGGTGGGCGGTGAGACCGACGACGAGCAGGGCTGGTTCGTGCGGCCCACGGTGATCGAGTGCTCCGACCCCACGGACGAGATGTTCACCAAGGAGTACTTCGGGCCCATCCTCGCCGTGCACGTCTACGACGACGCGGAGTACGACGGGGTGCTGCGGCAGGCGGCCGACATCGCGCCGTACGCGCTGACCGGCGCGATCATCGCGAACGACCGGGCGGCCGTCGCCGAGGCCACCGAGGTGCTCCGGTTCTCCGCCGGCAACCTCTACATCAACGACAAGCCGACCGGCTCGGTGGTGAGCCGGCAGCCGTTCGGCGGGGCCCGCGCCTCCGGCACCAACGACAAGGCGGGCTCGATCTTCAACCTGCTCCGCTGGACGAGCCCGCGCGCCATCAAGGAGACCTTCGTGCCGCCCATCGATCACCGTTATCCGCATATGGGCTGATCCGCGGTGGCGGTGTTCGGTTGGCGAATCCCCCTTGGGCGTGAACGTTATGATTCGCGTCGACGCCCCCTCGGGAGGTAGCCATCAACCGCCTCGTGCTCTGGAACATCGACCAGACGCTGGTCGATGTCACGACGGTGAACCGCGTGGCGTACGCGGAGGCATTCGAGCGTGCCACGGGCCGGCCGCTCATGCGGCTGGCCCCGACCGCGGGTCGTACCGAGTCCGAGCTCTTCCATGAGTTCACCGCCCGGAACCGGGTGGAGGCCACGGAACCCATGCTCGCCGTCTACATCGAGGCGCTCGCCGACGCTTTCGCCCGTCAGGGCAAGATGCTGCGTGAGCGTGGGCGGGTGCTGCCCGGCGCCGCCGCCGCGGTCGAGGCGGTGGGGCGGTTGCAGGGCACCGTTCAGTCGGTGCTGACCGGGGGGATTCGGCCCAACGCGGTGGCGAAGCTGCGTGCGTTCGGGTTGGACGGGGCTCTCGACCTGGGGATCGGTGGGTACGGGTCGGAGGTCTATCCCAAGGCCACGTTGCTTCAGGTGGCGCGGAACCGGGCGCGGGAGAAGTACGGTCAGCCGTTCGACGAGACCAACACCGTCTATGTCGGTGACTCGCCGCGGGATGTCGAGGCGGCGCAGTTCGGCGGGGCCGCCTCCGTGGCGGTGGCCGGGTCCGCCACCACGTTGAGCCAGCTCCGTGAGGCCGGCGCCGACGTGCTGCTGGAGGATCTCACCGATACCGGCGGGCTCGTCCGGGCCATCGAGCGGCTCACTTCGCCGCAGCGGACGGGGCACTAAGTACGGCAGCCCTGGGGAGCGCCTCCGCCGGTCCGGTGCGTGTGTGTGGGGGGTCGCTATTGCGGTGGCGTGAACCGGTGAACATGCTTGTCGTGGGCTCATGTCGGAGTGTGGGAGGTCGTCGTCGTTATGCCGGGTGGTAGTGAGGTCGGTCGGGTCGAGGAGGGGGTCCGGCTCTGGGAGCCGGGCACCGAGGCGGCTGAGCACGCTCGGGTGACCCGGTATACGGATTGGCTGGCCCGCGATGGTGGGCCGGATTTCGGCTCGTACGACGAGCTGTGGCGTTGGTCGGTGACCGACGTCGACGCGTTCTGGGACTCGCTGTGGCGCTATTTCCAGGTCGTGGGCGAGCGCGGCGACGGCCCGGTCCATGAGGGCGCCGAGATGCCCGGGGTGCACTGGTTCCCGGGCGCCACCTTGAACTACACCGCGAACGCGCTCCGCCGGGCGGAGACGGAGCCGGAGCGGCTGGCGGTGATCGGGCGGAATGAGGCCGGTGAGGAGACGCGGCTGACGCTCGGCGAGCTGCGTGACGAGGTGGCCCGGGTGGCGTCGGGGCTGCGTGACCTCGGCGTGCGGCCGGGCGATCGAGTGGCTGCGTACGTGCCGAACGTTCCCGAGGCGCTCATCGCGTTCCTCGCGACGGCTTCGCTCGGCGCGATCTGGTCGGCCTGCTCGCCGGACTTCGGTGCGGCGAGCGTGATCGACAGGTTCACCCAGATCGAGCCGAAGGTGCTCGTCACCGTGGACGGCTACCGCTACAACGGCAAGGCGTACGACCGCCGGGAGATGGTCGCCGACATCCGCGCCGCGCTGCCCAGCCTCGCCGGCACGGTCGCGATCGACGCGCTCGGCGGAGCGGTCCCGGACAGCACGGCCTGGCCCGATCTCGGCACCCGCGGCGCGGCGCTGGACCCGGAGCCGGTGCCGTTCGAGCACCCGCTGTGGATCGTGTACTCCTCGGGCACCACGGGCCTGCCCAAGCCGATCGTGCACGGCCACGGCGGCATCGTGCTGGAGCACCTCAAGGTGCTGACCTTCCACAACGACCTCGGCCCGGACGACACGTTCTGCTGGTTCACCACCACCGGCTGGATGATGTGGAACTACCTGATCGGCGGACTGCTGACCGGGACCACGGTGGTGCTGTACGACGGCGCCGCCACCCACCCCGCGACCGACGCGATGTGGCGGATGTGCGCCGAGACCGGCGTCACGTACTTCGGCGTCGGCGCGCCGTACCTGCTGGCCTGCATGAAGGCGGAGCTCTCACCCAAGGACGAGCACGACCTGTCCGCGCTGCGCGGCATCGGGTCCACCGGTTCGCCGCTGCCGCCGGAGGGCTTCGCCTGGGTGTACGAGGCCGTCGGCCGGGACCTGATCGTGGGCTCGCTGTCCGGCGGGACCGACATGGCGACCGGCTTCGTCGGCCCGTCGCCGCTGCTCCCGGTGCGCGCCGGCGTGATCGCCTGCCGCTGCCTCGGCGCGGCCGTGCAGGCGTACGACCCCGAGGGCAAGCCGCTCACCGGCGAGGTCGGCGAGCTGGTCATCACCGAGCCGATGCCGTCCATGCCGGTGAAGTTCTGGAACGACCCGGACGGCGAACGGTACCGGGAGTCGTACTTCGCGATGTACCCGGGGATCTGGCGGCACGGCGACTGGATCAAGGTGCTGCCGGACGGCGGCTGCGTGATCTACGGCCGGTCCGACTCCACGCTCAACCGCGGCGGGGTGCGCATGGGCACCGCCGACTTCTACCGCGTGGTGGAGAAGTTCCCCGAGGTCGCGGACAGCCTGGTGATCGACACCGGGCGGCTCGGCGCGGAGGGCCGGCTGATCCTCTACGTGGTGCCGGCCGAGGGCGCCCGGCTCGGCCCGGAGCTGATCGACCGGCTGCGCCGCACGCTGCGGACGGAGCTGTCGCCGCGGCACGTACCGGACGAGATCCACGAGGTGCCCGGGGTGCCGCGCACGCTGTCCGGCAAGAAGCTCGAGGTCCCCGTGCGGAGGATCCTGCAGGGGGTGCCGGTGGAGCGCGCCGCCAACCCCGACGCGATGGCCAATCCGGAGGTGCTGCGGCACTACACGCCGTCTGCGGAGGAGTGATCCGGGCCGTTCCGCGGTATCAACAAAGCGTGATCAATTATGACTTCGCGGGACGGGTCGCGCTGGTGACCGGCGGCGGCTCCGGGATTGGCGCGGCATGTGCCCAGGTCTTCGCCGGTTCCGGGGCGCGCGTGGTGGTCGCCGACCGGGATCTCGACGCGGCCAAGAAGGTGGCGGCCGGGCTCCCGGGGGACACGCTCACGCTGGACGTGGACGTGTCCGACCCGGTGGCGGTGGACCGGATGGTGGACCAGACCCTCGGCCGCTTCGAGCAGCTCGACATCGCCGTCAACAACGCGGGCATCTCCGGAAGCCGCCTGCCGGTCGGTGAGGAGACGCCGGACGACTGGCGGCGGGTCGTCTCCGTCAACCTGGACGGGGTCTTCCACTGCACCGCGGCGGAGGTCCGGGCGATGCGCCGCCTGGGCGGCGGGGCCATCGTCAACATGGCCTCCATCCTCGGCGCGGTGGGCTTCCCGAACGCGGGCGCGTACGTGGCCGCCAAGCACGGCGTCGTCGGGCTCACCCAGAACACGGCGCTGGAGTACGCGCCCGAGGGCATCAGGGTGAACGCCGTCGGCCCCGGGTTCATCCAGACCCCGCTGATCGAGTCGGCGATGACCGAGGAGACCCGCGCGGCGCTCGTCGCGCTGCACCCGCTGGGCCGCCTCGGCCGCCCCGAGGAGGTCGCCCACCTCGTGGCCTGGCTGAGCAGCGACGCCGCCAGCTTCGTCACCGGCGCGTACTACCCCGTGGACGGCGGCTATCTGGCGCGCTGAAACCGGGAACCGCCCGGCGGACGGCGGCGTCGGAGTGACGGCGCGATGGGGCGCCGGGCGGTCATGTCCGGCTCCGGCCGAGGTCGGGGGCCGGTGGACCGGGCCCGGGCGGGGATGCGAGGCTTGGGCACGGCTCGGGGGAGACCGCCCGGCGCGCCGCGTGTCCGGCCGGGCGTGCATGCCGGTGTGGGGCGAGGGGCGATTTCAACCGAGGCCGAGGGGCGGCGGCCATGGCCGACCGGGGCGATTTTGAGCTGTACCTATTGGCGGCGATGCGCTGCGACGCGGCGCTCATCGACGCCGCGCTGCGTACGGCCGGCGCAGACCGGCAGGAGATGAGCGCCGCCGCGCGGCGGATCCGCGAGGCCACCTCCGGCAACGCCGGCACGGCGCGCGTGGCGGAGATCCTCGGCGAGCACGTCTGGTCCGGCACCGCGACCGTGCAGGGCCGTGGCTGGCCGGCCCGGCGGTATCCGCTGCGGCTCTGGCCGGGGTTCGACTTCGAGGTGGTCACCGGCCCGCGCGGGCTCTGGCTGGACGGCGGGTTCCGGCGCGCGGCCGGCGCGGCCCGGCCGGACGTGCGCGAGCCGGCCACGCTGCCGCCCTGGGGCGTGACGGCGGGCGAGGTGGCGGACCTGTTCGGCCCGCTGATGGACGGCGACTACCTGCCGCCGTACACGGAGTACTTCATCACCGGCGCGCACGGCGCGTACCTGGCGACCTTCGGCTGGGACCTGCTGCAGCGCATCGAGCCCGCCGGCTACGTGCACCGGTGAGCGCCCCGGTGGCCGCTCCCGCGAGAGACTGAGCGGGTGTCGGTACGTGAGCTCGTCGTCCTCGGGACCGCCAGCCAGGCCCCCACGCGGCGGCGCAACCACAACGGCTACCTGCTCCGCTGGGACGCCGAGGGCCTGCCCTTCGATCCGGGCGAGGGCACCCAGCGGCAGCTGCTGTTCGCCGGGGTCAGCGCGGACGACGTGACCCGGATCTGCGTCACGCACTTCCACGGCGACCACTGCCTGGGGCTGCCCGGGGTGATCCAGCGGCTCAGCCTCGACCGCGTCCCGCATCCGGTGGACGTGCACTTCCCCGCGTCGGGCTCCGCGTTCTTCGAGCGGCTGCGGTACGCGTCCTCGTTCCACGAGGTGGCCGTGCTCGCGCCGTACCCGCTCAGCGGGGAGCGGGTCACGCTGCCCGCCCGGCCGCGCCCCGGCGGCGGCGCGCCGCCCGATCTGTCCGCGGTCCGGCTGTCCCATCCCGTGGAGTCGTATGAAGCGGCCAGCGCGTCGTCGAGCGCGCGGGATGTCCGGTGTCGGAGGTTTGGGCTTTCCCTACTAACCTGGCAGGTGTGACGGGTTCTGCAAAGGCGCCGGACCCCTCGCCCGCGGTGCCTCCGTCAGCGCCGGACGCGGGGCACGGCTTCGGTGAGGAAGGCGGCCGGCTCACCTACGGCACGTACCTGCACCTGCCCGGACTGCTGTCCCAGCAGGTGCCGATGTCCGACCCGCCCGCCCACGACGAGCTGCTCTTCATCACCGTCCATCAGGTGTACGAGCTCTGGTTCCAACAGCTCCTGCACGATCTCGAGACGATCCGCGACGCGATGCGGGATGATCGTGTCTGGGTGGCCCGCCACCTGTTCCGGCGCGTACACGCGATCGAGCGGGTGATGGTGGAGCAGATCGACGTCCTGGAGACGATGACACCCCAGGACTTCCTGAAGTTTCGCGCGGAGCTCGCCCCGGCCAGCGGCTTCCAGTCGGTACAGTTCCGGGAGCTGGAGTTCCTTTCGGGTGCCAAGGATCCGAGCATTCTCCAGCGCTTCCGGGGGCTCACCGACGACGAGGTCCGGCGGCTGCGCCGGCGACTCGACGAACCCACGATCTGGGACGCGTTCGTTGAGCTGCTCGGCGGCAGAGGACTGCCCACAGGCGGTGACGACGAGGTCATGCGTGCGATGCGCACGGTCGCCCACGACCGGGCCAGCCACGACGACCTGTGGGAGCTCTCCGAAGACCTGCTCACCCACGACGAGATGGCGGCGCTGTGGCGCTCCCGTCACGTGCAGATGGTGGAGCGGCAGATCGGCACCAAGTCCGGTACGGGCGGTTCCACCGGGGCCCCGTACCTGCGGGGCAGAGTCGCCCTGCGGTATTTCCCGCTGCTCTGGGAGCTGCGCGCGTATCTGTGACCACGGACCGTTCACGCACCATGACCCACCCACCTCCCGTACGCGAGGCCGGCTCACAAAGGAGTGAGATCGACATGAGCGGCGAGCCGAAACCCCAGCGGCCGCAGTCCGAACAACCCCACCAGCGGTACCAGAAGGTGAGCGAGCGATGAGCCCGGCCGAACGGCTCGACGAGGCCAAGGACGACGCGCTCCGGCGGGCGGCCGAGACATGCGGGCGCAGCGCGGGCGCGGGCACGCTGGACCTGCTCCGGATGTACTACCACCACGTCGCCCCCGAGGACGTGATCGAGCGCGACCCCGCCGACGTGTGCGGGCCGGCGCTCTCCCAGCGCGCGCTCGCCGAGCAGCGCCCGCAGGGCCGGGCCAAGGTACGGGTCTTCAACCCCACGCTGGACGAGCACGGCTGGGACCCGGGGCACACCGTCGTGGAGATCGTCACCGACGACATGCCGTTCCTCGTGGACAGCGTGACGATGGAGCTGTCCCGGCACGAGATCGGCGTCCACCTGGTGGTGCACCCCCAGGTCGCGCTCCGCAGGGACGTCGCCGGAGCGCTGCTGGGGATCGTGCGCGACCGGGACGCCTCCGCCTCCGCCGGCGAGGGCGAGCTGCTCGAAGAGTCCTGGATGCACGTGGAGGTGGACCGGCAGCCGGGCGGCGCCGTCCTCAAGGAGCTCGAGGACGACCTGCTGCGGGTGCTGTCCGACGTGCGCTGCGCGGACGAGGACGCGGCGAAGATGGCCGCCCGCGCCACCGGCATCGCGGACGACTTCGCCCCTGGGGTGCCGGGCGTCGGCGCCGAGGAGGTCGCGGAGTCGGTGGGGTTCCTCCGCTGGCTCGCCGCGGGCCACTTCACGTTCGTGGGCTGCCGCGAGTACGACCTGGTGGACGGCGACGCCGACGGGGAGGGCGACACGCTGCGCCCGGTCCCGGGCACCGGCCTGGGCGTGCTGCGCGCGGACAAGAGCGCCTCCGACAGCTTCGCCGCGCTGCCCACCGAGGCGCGCGCCAAGGCCCGGGAGAAGCACCTGCTCGTGCTCACCAAGGCCAACTCCCGCTCCACTGTGCACCGCCCCAACTACCTCGACTATGTCGGGGTGAAGAAGTTCGACGCCGACGGTGAGGTGGTGGGGGAGCGGCGCTTCCTGGGCCTGTTCACCCACGAGGCGTACAGCGCGAGCATCTCGCACGTGCCGCTGCTCAGGCGCAAGCTGGCCGAGGTGCTGGACGCGGCCGGCCTCGCGCCGGACAGCCATGACGGCCTCGAGCTCACCGAGATCCTCGAGTACTACCCGCGCGACGAGCTGTTCCAGACCCCGGTCGACGAGCTGCTGCCGATCGTGCTCGGCGTGCTGCGGCTCCGCGAGCGCAAGCGCACCAAGCTGTTCCTCCGCAAGGACCCGTACGGGCGCTACATGTCCTGCCTGGTCTTCCTGCCGCGGGACCGCTACACCACGCCGGTGCGGATGCGCATCCAGAAGATCTTGCTGCAGGCCTTCGGCGCCACGAACTTCGACTACAGCGCCATGGTCACCGACTCGGCACTGGCCCGGCTGCAGGTCGTGGTGCGGGCCGACCGGGGCACCCGGCTGCCCGACGTGGACCCGGCCGAGCTCGAGGCCAAGGTCGTGGACGCGGCGCGGTCGTGGGGCGACGACCTGACCGTCGCGCTGAACGAGCAGTGCGGCGAGGAGCGGGCCCCGGGCCTGGCGCGCCGCTACGCCGACGCCTTCCCCGAGGGCTACAAGGCGGACTTTCCGGCCCGTACGGCCGTCACGGACCTGCGCCGGCTGGAGGAGCTGGACGGTGACGGCTCCACCGCGCTCAACCTGTACGAGCCGTACGACGCGGGCCCGGGCGAGCGGCGGTTCAAGATCTACCGCGGCGGCTCGCCGATCACCCTGTCCAGCGTGCTCCCACTGCTGGAGCGGATGGGCGTGGAGGTCGTGGACGAGCGCCCGTACCGGATCGACCGGGCCGGGGGCCCGTCCGCCTGGATCTACGACTTCGGCCTCCGCTACCGCCCCGGCGACCTCGACCCGCGTGCGGTCAAGGAGCTGTTCGAGGCGGCCTTCGGCGCGCTGTGGCGCGGCGAGGTGGAGTCCGACGGCTTCAACGCGCTGGTGCTGCGCGCCGGGCTGACCTGGCGCGAGGTCATGGTGCTGCGCGCGTTCGCCAAGTACCTGCGGCAGGCCGGCACCCGGTTCAGCCAGTCCTACATCGAGCAGGTCCTGGTCTCGCACGTGCACATCACCAAGCTGCTGGTGCGGCTGTTCGCGGCCAGGCTGGACCCGCGCCGCTCGGACGGCCGGGACGAGTACGGCGAGGCCATCGCCGAGGAGATCCGCGGCGAGCTGGACGCGGTGGAGAGCCTGGACGCGGACCGGATCCTGCGGTCGTACCTGGCCATGATCGAGGCCACGCTGCGCACCAACCATTTCCAGACCGAGGACGGCGAGCCGAAGGCGTACCTGTCGCTGAAGTTCGCGCCGGAGCTGATCCCGGACCTGCCGCTGCCGCGGCCCAAGCTCGAGGTGTTCGTGTACTCGCCGCGGATGGAGGGCGCGCACCTGCGGTTCGCCCCCGTCGCGCGCGGCGGGCTGCGCTGGTCGGACCGGTTCGAGGACTTCCGCACCGAGATCCTCGGCCTGGTCAAGGCGCAGACCGTGAAGAACTCGGTGATCGTGCCGACCGGGGCCAAGGGCGGCTTCGTGTGCAAGCGGCTGCCGGAGGGCGGCGACCGCGAGACGCTCATGAAAGAGGTCGTGGCCTGCTACCGGCAGCTCATCTGCGGCCTGCTGGACATCACCGACAACCTCGTCGGCGGTCAGGTGGTGCACCCGAAGGACGTGGTGCGGCTGGACGCCGACGACACCTACCTGGTGGTCGCGGCGGACAAGGGCACCGCCACGTTCAGCGACATCGCCAACGGCATCGCCGGCGAGTACGGCTTCTGGCTCGGCGACGCGTTCGCCTCCGGCGGCTCCGTCGGGTACGACCACAAGGCCATGGGCATCACCGCCCGGGGCGGCTGGGAGTCCGTGAAGTACCACTTCCGCGGGCTGGGCATGGACACCCAGGCGGAGGACTTCACCGTGGTGGGCGTGGGCGACATGTCGGGCGATGTGTTCGGCAACGGCATGCTGCTGTCGCCGCACATCCGGCTGGTGGCCGCGTTCGACCACCGGCACATCTTCCTCGACCCCGATCCGGACGCGGCGCGCGGCTTCGCCGAGCGGGAGCGGATGTTCCGGCTGCCGCGCAGCTCGTGGGCGGACTACGACGCCTCGCTGATCTCCTCCGGCGGCGGCGTGTACGCCCGTACGGCCAAGTCCGTCCCGATCACCCCGCAGGTGCGGGCGGCGCTCGGCATCGAGGGCGAGCTCGGCCGGCTGGCGCCGGACGAGCTGATCAAGGCGATCCTGCGCGCGCCGGTGGACCTGTTCTGGAACGGCGGCATCGGCACGTACGTGAAGTCGTCGCTGGAGTCGCACGCCGACGCCGGCGACAAGGCCAACGACACGGTCCGGGTGGACGCCTCCGAGCTGCGCTGCCGGGTGGTCGGCGAGGGCGGCAACCTCGGCCTCACCCAGCTCGCGCGGATCGAGTTCGCGCGGGCCGGCGGGCACGTCAACACCGACTTCATCGACAACTCCGCCGGGGTGGACGCCTCCGACCACGAGGTCAACATCAAGATCATGCTCGACGGCGTGGTGCGCGACGGCGACATGACCAAGAAGCAGCGCGACACGCTGTTCCTCGCCATGACCGACGAGGTCGCCGAGCTGGTGCTGCAGGACAACCATCACCAGAACCAGGTGCTCGCGGCGGCCCGCGAGCAGTCCGCCGGCATGCTGCACGTGCACGCCCGCTACATGCGCAAGCTGGAGCGCGACGGGCACCTCAAGCGGAAGCTGGAGTTCCTGCCGGACGAGAAGGCGCTGGCCGAGCGGCGGTCCGCGGGCGAGGGGCTGACCAGCCCCGAGTTCTCGATCCTGCTCGCGTACACGAAGATCACCATGAAGGGTGACCTGCTCGCCTCGGACCTGCCGGACGATCCGTACCTGCGGCGGGTGCTGGTCTCCTACTTCCCGTCCGCGCTGCGCGAGCGGTTCGCCGAGACCATGCTGCGGCATCCGCTGCGGCGCGAGATCATCACCAACGCGGTGGTGAACAACCTGGTCAACCGGTCCGGCACCACGTTCGTCTTCCGGATGAACGAGGAGACCGGGGCGCCCTCGGCCGACATCGCCCGGGCCTACCTGGTGGCCGAGAACGTGCTCGGCATGCCGGAGTTCTGGGAACAGGTGGAGGCGCTGGACCAGAAGGTGGACCGGTCCACCCAGCTGGCCATGATGTTCGAGGGCCGCAAGCTCACCGAGCGGGCCGCGCGCTGGCTGCTGAACAACCGGCGGCCGCCGTACGCCATCTCCGACGTGGTGGGGCAGTTCGCCGACGGTGTCGCCACGATCGTGCCGTACCTGCCGAAGCTGCTGGTGGGGCGGGACCTGGCGGCGTTCGAGGAGCGGCGGAACGGGCTGCTGGCGCGCGGGGTGCCCGAGGAGCTCGCGGTCCGTACGGCGGCGATGGTGCCCACCTACTCGGCGTTCGACCTGATCCAGATCGCCACCGACCTGGGCATGGACGTCAAGGCGGTGGCGGAGGTCTACTTCGACCTGGCCGACCGGCTGCAGCTCTCCCGGCTCCGTGAGCGGGTCATCGCGCTGCCGCGGGACGACCGGTGGGACACCATGGCCCGCTCCGCGCTCCGCGACGACCTGTACGCGGCGCACGCGGCGCTCACCCGGGACGTGCTCGTCACCAGCGGGAACACCGAGGCCGCGGGTTCCCCGGAGGAGCGGCTGGGCCACTGGGCGGAGGTCAACGCGGCCGCGGTGATCAGGTCCCGCCAGACCCTCTCGGAGATCTGGGAAAGCGACCGCTTCAACATCGCCACCCTCTCCGTAGCCCTCCGCGCCATCCGCACCCTTGTGGACTCGGCCTCGTAAAGATCAACAAATTGTGGGTCGAGGGGTGGGGTTACTCGCCGTCGGCTTTGACGACCGTGCCTTCGGCGCCGAGGACGCGGGCGCGGCCCTTGCCCTTGGGCGGGTTGTAGGCGGCGTACTGGTAGAGCTCGATGACGTCGAGCTCCTCCTTGAGGATCAGCTTCTCCAGCAGGTGCTGGACCTCCTGCGGCACCGGCACCCGGTCCACGTCCTCGGACTTGGCCACGACCACCGTGTCGAACGCCAGCGGGTAGAGCACGAGCGCCCCGCCGTCCCGCGTGCGCAGCGCGAAAGACGGCTGCCGCGGCGCGGAGAAGATCGCGTCATAGGCGAGGCCGGCGTCGTCCGCCCGCTCCTTGGACTTCTCGATCTTGGCCGCGTTGTCGCTGGTGTGCTTGCCGGGCTCCATCACCCGGGTGGCCTGGCTCTCCGGCCCGTCCTCGGCGAGCGTGGCGTGCATCGCGCCCACCATCTTGGGCTCCAGCACCAGGCCCTGCTCGTCGGTGCGCAGCGCGGAGGCGAAGCCGGACCGGTCGATCACCGGCACGGGCAGCTTCTCGCCCTTGTCCAGCAGCGTGATGAGGCTGACCTTCCACCGCTCGCCCGGCTCCATGCGGGTGAACACCAGCACCGCCGTACGGGTCTGCCCGTCCCCGGTGCGCTTGGCCGCGGCCACGAACCAGCGCGGGTACGTCCCCGTACGCGGCACGAACAGCCGGGGCGAGGTGTAGCGGTACCGGGGGAGCGGCTCGCCCACGTACGCCGCCCTGCGGAACGCGGCGGCGGTGAGCTGGGCCTGGCCGTCGGTGACGTACTGCAAGGCCAGCCGCTCGTCGCCGCTCGCCCGCGCCACGTCGGTGTTGTCGCTGAACGCGTCGAACGCCCGCCGCGCCTCCTGCACGGTGAGCGGCCGGGCGGGCTCCTCCGCCTCGCCCGAGGCGCGCTCGATCGCGGTCGGCGAGCACCCGGTGACCAGCGCCGACGCCAGCACGGCGGCCAGCGCGACGGCCGCCGCCGAGAGCGCGAGAGGGCCTCTGCCCCGCCTCCCGCGTGATCGTGTCATCAGTTTCCGTAACCCCCGACAGGTCCGCCCTCGGCTCCGATGGCGTGCGCCTGGCCCTTGCCCTTCACCGGCACCGTAGCCAAGTACTCCCGGATCGTGGAGGCCTGGAACGTATCGTAGATCCGATCCTTGCCCAGCAGGTCCGCGATGTCGCTGGACGGGGCGATCCAGCGGCCGCGCGGGGTCTCCGGATTCTTGGTGACCGCGAGCTCGTCACCCACCGCGTACCACACCAGCGCCCCGCCGTCCGCCGCGCGCAGCGCGAAGACCGGGTAGCCGCTCGGGTGATAGTTCCGTGCGTAGGTGAAGCCGAGCCGGGTCGCCTCCAGCCGGTCAGCGGTCGTGGTGTCGAACAGGTTCGCCGTCCACCGGCTGGGCCGCAGCACGGTGCCGAGCCGGCTCGCCTTGCCGTTCTGGTTGGCGTCCGCGTGCGCCTTGGCGATCGCCGCCGGGGTCACCACGAGGCCGCCCTGCCCGGCGGGCAGCGCCTCGGCGTAGCCCTGCTTGTCCAGTTTCGGACTCATGGGGGCGTCCGGGTGCACGCCGACGGAGTACGCGCCGCGCCAGCCGGACTGCGCGTTCTTCCGTACGAACACCATCGCCTCGCGCTGCCGGGAGCCGGTCTCCATGGCCAGCACGGCGAACCACTTGGGGTAGCCCTTCAGCCGCGGAATGAAGAACTTGGGCTCGGTGAAGGTCACCGGCGGCTGCGGCGCCGCGGGGGCGCGGGCCGCGACGCGGCGGTGCCTGGTCCCGGCGGCCGGGACCGGAGGCGGCTTGAGCTTCTTGGACGCGAGCATCCGGCCGTGCTCCAGCAGCAGCAGCGTGTCGGTCTGCGCGGCCTGCAGGTCCTCGGTGGACTCCTTGGCGCGCGCCTGGTTGAGCGTGGTCGCGTAGGTGGTCAGCACCTTCCGCGCCTCGGGCTTGCTGAGGGCCGGAGGCGTCGCGGGCGGGGCCTCCGCCTCCGCCGTACAGCCGGTCACGAGCAACACACCGGCGACGGCCGCGAGCAGCGTGCGCACGTGCCTGGACATCGCGGTGAGTATGCCAGTATCGGGCGGTCTGTGTGGTGAGGGAGGGGCGTGCTCCGCTTCGGTAGTCCCTGTGCTGGCTTCGGTAGTCCCTGTGCCGGCTTCGGTAGTCCCTGTGCCGGCTTCGGTAGTCCCGTGAACCGGCTGGGTCGCATGCCCGGACCGATCCGATCCCGGTACCGTTCTTCTGGGCGGCACGTCGGTGCCGCCCGCGGGTGCGATAGGCGGTGACGGCGCGATGACCGGGCAGTGGGCGGAGAGCCCGGGGAGCGATCCCCTCGCCGGTGACCTCCAGCGGGTGTGGAACGACCCCGACGCGCTGGAGACGGTGATCGTAGCCGCCCTCGACGCGGGGCGCTCGGCGGACGTGGTCCCGGCGGTGCGCCGTCTGGAGGAGATCGACCACGACCCCGTGCGCGCGGCGAATCTGCACGCGCTGGTGCTCCGCACCTGCGCCGACCACGCCGGCGCGGAGCGGGTCCTGCTGGAGCACCTGAAGAAGCACGGCGGCGACGCGCAGACCTGGTTCAACCTGGCGCCGCTGGCGGCCTGGCGAGGGAGCACCAACGACGTCGACGTGGCCATCGGCAACGCGCTGAAGTACGACGTGAACCACGCGCAGGCGCTGGACTGGGGGCTCCGCTACCACCAGCGGGAGCATGGCGGCGAGGCCGCGCTGCGCTGGCTGTGGTCGCACGCGTACGGCAGCTGGCGGGCGCACGTCATGCTCGGGCACGAGGTGCTGCGCTGGGGGGACCCCTCGCGGGCCATGGAGTTCTTCGAGGCCGGCTGCGAGCTGGCGCCGCACGAGCCGCAGATGCTCGCGGCCGCGGCGCGCTCGCTGTTCGAGAACGGGCGGCACGCGGAGCTCGTCGACCTGGTGCTGCGGCGCTGGCGCGGGTCGCACGGCGCGGTGCCGCTGATGTACGTGGTGGACTCGCAGCTCATCCTGGACAATCCGGCCGACGCGGCGATGGCCATGTCCCGGCTGCGCGGGGTGCCCGTCCCCGAGCACCTCACCGACGCCTCCACCGACCTCGAGCGCCGCGTCCGCGAGGCCTGCGAGCGCGCCGGGATCTGAGCCCGGCGTCCGGCCGAAAGCCGACGTCGAACGCGCGAGTCCCGTACAGGAAGTAGGCTTTGGGGTCGTGGCAGTCAACGATAACGCTGAGGAGATCAAGGAGCTGGCGGCGACGCTATCCAGCGTCGAGGCCGTGCTGGATCTGGACAGCAAGCACGCCGAGATCGAGCGGCTGCGGGAGGAGGCTGCCTCCCCTGATCTATGGAACGACCAGGAGCGCGCCCAGGCGGTGACGCGGAAGCTGTCCTCGCTGGAGAGCGAGGTCGGCCGGATCGAAGGGCTGCGCAGCCGGATCGACGACGTCGCGGTGCTGTTCCAGCTGGCCGGCGAGGAGGACGACCCGGACGCCCACGCCGAGGCCCAGGCCGAGCTCACCGCGCTGCGCAAGGAGATCGACGAGGTCGAGGTCCGCACGCTGCTGTCCGGCGAGTACGACCGGCGCGACGCGCTGGTGACCATCAACGCGCAGGCCGGCGGCGTGGACGCGGCGGACTGGGCGCAGATGCTGCAGCGGCTCTACCTGCGCTGGGCCGAGCGGCACGGCTACTCCACCGAGGTGTATGAGACCTCCTACGCCGAAGAGGCGGGCATCAAGTCCACCACGTTCGCGGTCAAGGCCTCGTTCGCGTACGGCACGCTCCGCGGCGAGCACGGCACGCACCGGCTGGTGCGCATCTCGCCGTTCGACAACCAGGGCCGCCGGCAGACCTCGTTCGCCGGCGTGGACGTCGTGCCGGTGGTGGAGCAGAGCGACCACATCGACATCGACGAGAACGACCTGCGCATCGACGTCTACCGGTCCAGCGGTCCCGGCGGCCAGGGCGTCAACACCACCGACTCCGCGGTGCGCATCACCCACCTGCCCTCCGGCATCGTGGTCTCCTGCCAGAACGAGCGCTCCCAGCTGCAGAACCGGGCCACCGCCATGGTGGTGCTGCAGGCCAAGCTGCTGGAGCGCAAGCGGCAGGAGGAGGCGGAGAAGATGTCCGAGCTGCGCGGCGAGGCGACCACCAGCTGGGGCACCCAGATCCGCAACTACGTGCTGCACCCGTACCAGACGGTGAAGGACCTGCGGACCGGCACCGAGACCGGCAACACCGCCGCCGTGCTGGACGGCGAGATCGACCAGTTCATCGAGTCCGAGATCCGCTGGATGCGCCAGCAGGAGGCCTGACCGTTCGCCGGAAACGGCACGGCTCACGACCCGGATTTCGCCCACTACGCAGCGCGTATGAGGCCTGTGGGTGTTGTCACAGCAAGATCACGAGAAATGTTCCGGTGATCCCCTTTGGGCGCGCCTCGCGGCGTTCGCCGAACCCTCTCCGCTACCGCTGCAGGTACGCCGCGAAGAGCAGTGCGAGCAGCAGCAGAACAGCCGCGATGACAACGGGTGAGAGGTTTGTCAGGGGCGATTGGTGCAGCTCCTCGCGGGCCGCGCGGCAGGCCGGGCAGTGACCCTCGACCACCGGACCGGAGCAGCGTGCGCAGATCAGGTGTTCGCAGCTCATGCCGCCCCCTTGGACCGGTACGGAAATTCCAGTGTTGGACGTTCCACGCCAGTTTCCCCCCTAGACTGACCGATGGCCAACTGGGCCGAGGGCATCGCGAGTAGGCTTCGCGGCCCCGGCAGACAGACCTCGAGACCCCGTGTGGTGCTTCTGTGATCCATTTTGACACTGTCACCAAGGTCTATTCGTCCCAGAACCGACCCGCCCTGGACGCGGTGTCGATGGACATCGACAAGGGAGAGTTCCTCTTCCTCGTGGGTCCCTCGGGCTCTGGCAAGTCCACGTTCCTCCGGCTGGTCCTCAAGGAGGAACGGCCGAGCAAGGGCAGGATCCACGTCGCGGGCAAGGACCTGCAGCGCCTGTCCAATTGGAAGGTGCCGCACCTGCGCCGCCGAATCGGCTGTGTCTTTCAGGACTTCCGGCTGCTGCCCAATAAGAACGTGTTCGAAAACGTCGCCTTCGCGCTCGAGGTCATCGGGAAGCCCCGGCGGTTCATCCGCAAGGTGGTGCCCGAGGTTGTCGACCTGGTCGGTCTGGAGGGCAAGGCGCACCGCATGCCGGACGAGCTGTCCGGTGGAGAGCAGCAGCGCGTGGCCATCGCGCGCGCCTTCGTGAACCGCCCGATGATCCTGCTCGCCGACGAGCCGACGGGGAACATCGACCCCGCGACCTCGATCGGCATCATGAAGGTGCTCGACCGGATCAACCGGACGGGCACCACCGTCGTGATGGCGACCCACGATGCCGCCATCGTGGACTCGATGCGCAAACGCGTGGTCGAGCTCGAGCACGGCAGGTTGGTCCGCGACCAGTCGCGCGGCGTCTACGGTCAGGCCTACTGACCAGGCGGACCGCACCCGCTGACCGAGTTCGAACACGAGGACGGACCCCAGGAACACCATGCGAGCACAGTTCGTACTTTCCGAGATCTGGATCGGCCTGCGCCGGAATCTGACGATGACCATCGCCGTGATCGTCACGGTGGCCGTCTCCCTGGCCTTGTTCGGCAGCGGCCTGCTCATCCGCAAGCAGGTCGATAGCATGAAGAACTTCTGGTACGACAAGATCCAGGTGTCGGTCTTCCTGTGCGTCGAGTCCTCCACCGACCCGCACTGCAAGGGCCGGGTGCCCAACCCGCAGCAGAAGCAGGCCATCCAGCGCGACCTGCAGAACATGCCCGAGGTCAACAAGGTCTTCTACGAGAGCCAGGACGACGCCTGGAAGCGGTTCCAGGAGCGCTTCGCCAACAACAAGGCGTTCGTCGAGGCCTCCAGCAAGAAGGACATGCCGGACTCCTTCCGCGTGCAGCTGAAGGACCCGAAGGACTACGACGTGGTGGCCAGCGCGGTCGAGGGCCGTGAGGGCGTCGACTCCGTGGCCAACGAGCGCCAGGTGCTGGAACGCTTCTTCGCGATGCTCAACGGGCTGCGTGACGCCGCGTTCCTGGTCGCGCTGATCCAGGTGATCGCGGCCGCCCTGCTGATCGGCAACACGATCCGGCTGGCCGCGTACAGCAGGCGCAGGGAGACCGGCATCATGCGGCTCGTCGGCGCGTCCAACTTCTACATCCAGCTGCCGTTCCTGCTGGAGGGCGCGATCGCCGGCCTGATCGGCGGGGTGATCGCCTCCGGGTTGATCGTCGGGGCGAAACAGTTCCTGTTCGACAACCTGCAGTCGTACTTCAACTTCACCATGACGTTGTCGTGGGGAGCGGTCGCCGAGGTCATCGTCTTCTCGATCACCGTTGGCGTGCTGCTCTGTTCGGCGGCGTCCTTCCTGACCCTGCGTCGCTACCTGCGCGTTTAGGGAACGTAGGCGATCCGGTGATGCACAGGTCACTCATGGGGTGCTTGTCAAGCCCCGAGTGGGACGGTCTAACCCGGGTCGCCGCCATCGCTGTCCTACACTTCCGGAGATATGTCCAGGCTCGGTCGTAGGGTGGTCAACGCCGGGGCCTTCGGCATCGCGATCCTGCTCGCCTACACGGCCGGCATCGTGACCGGGGCCACCGGCGGAGACGACGACGCCACGGCCCACGAACGCAGCGGCGTGGTGGACGAGGCGGCGCAACGCATCGTCCACGACTCCGCGCGCCCGGCCGACCGGGCCATGCTCGACGCCGCCGCCGTCAACGGCATGCTCGACGTGCTCGGCGACCAGTGGGCCCGCTACACGCCCGCCTCCCGGTTCGCCGCCGCCCAGACCGGCGCCGAGGGGCGGTACAGCGGGGTCGGCGTGTGGCTGCGCGCCACCGGTGGCCACGTCGAGGTGAGCAGCGTCAAGCCGGGTTCCCCCGCCGAGCGGGCCGGGCTGCGCCCGGGCGACGTGCTCGTCGCGGTGGCCGGCAGCGCGCCGCGCGGCGCCGCCGCCGCGGCCACGGCCCTGCGCGGCACCTCCGGCAGCGCGGTCGTCACCACCGTGCGGCGCGCCGGCCGCGAGCACACCGTACGGCTGACCCGTACCGGCCTCGGCGGCGACGTGACGACGCGGCGCGACGACGGCGGCGCGCTCCGCGTCCGGGTCGAGGAGTTCGGCGAGGGCGTTGGCGAGCGGGTGCGCGCCGCGGTGGCCGACCGGCCCTCCGGCGGCGTCCTGCTCGACCTGCGGGACAACGAGGGCGGGCTGCTCGACGAGGCGGTGACCACCGCCTCGGCGTTCCTGGACGGCGGCCGGGTGGCCGGCATCCAGCGCAGGGGAGAGGCGCGCGGCTGGCTCACCGCCGAGCCCGGCGGGGATCGGCACGTGCCGGTGGTGGTGCTCGTCAACGGCGGCACCGCCAGCGCCGCCGAACTCGTCGCCGCGGCCCTGCAGGACCGCGAGCGCGCCGTCGTCGTGGGGTCCCGTACGTTCGGGAAGGGCGCCATCCAGGAGGAGCGCCGCCTTTCGGACGGTTCCGCGCTCAAGCTCACGGTGGGCCGGTATCTCGATCCTTCCGGCCGGAGCATCGACGGCGTCGGCGTACGGCCCGACGTGCTGGTAGCTTCCGACAAGGCCCCCGCAGTGGCCGAACGGCGCGCCGTCAAGGTGCTGTCCGGACTGCGCACCACCAACGCGAGGGCCCTGTCTATGAGAGACGGCAGTCCGTGAGGGAAGACGGGCCGTGAAGGAAGGCCGAGGCTGAAAACGGTGTCACGTGAGCAGGGGCGAAAACCGATCGCCCAGAATCGGCGTGCCCGCCACGACTACCACATCGACGACACCTACGAGGCGGGTCTGGTTCTGACCGGCACCGAGGTGAAGGCGCTGCGGGCCGGGCGGGCCTCCCTCGTGGACGGCTTCGCCAGCGTCCGCGACGGCGAGGTGTGGCTGCACAACGTGCACATCCCCGAGTACACCCAGGGCACGTGGACCAACCACGCGCCGCGGCGCACCCGCAAGCTGCTGCTGCACCGCAAGGAGATCGAGCGGCTGATCGGCAAGACCCAGGAACCGGGGGTCACGCTGGTGCCGCTGTCGCTGTACTTCAAGGACGGCAAGGCCAAGGTGGAGATCGCCCTGGCGCGCGGCAAGCGCGCGTACGACAAACGTCACGCCATCGCCGAGCGCGAGGCCAAGCGCGACATGGAGCGCGCCTTCCGCCGCAGGCGGTGAGCACCGATGAAGCGGCCCTCCCCCCAGGCCCTGGCACCGGTGCTCGCGGGCGCCCTGGTGCTCGGCACGCTCGCCGCGTGTGACGTCGAGCCGTCCCCCGAGCCGGCCGTGCGCGGCTTCCTGCTCAACTGGCAGCAGGGCACGTACGACCGCGCGGCCAAGCTGACCACCGGCGACCCGCGCAAGGTCGCCGCCTCGCTGGCCGCCATGCGCACGCATCTGGACGCCGCGGCGATCCGGCTGCGGATGGGCCGGATCGAGCTCGACGGCGACCGGGCGTTCGCGCGCTTCGCCGTCCAGGCCGACCTCGGCCTCAACGACCCCGTCTGGTCGTACGACGGGCGGATGACGCTGAAGCACACCTCCGGCGGCTGGAAGGTCGAGTGGTCGCCGTCGGTCATCCATCCGCACCTGTCCGAGGGTCAGCGGGTCGCCGTCGTGCACGAGGTGCCCAAGCGCGCGCCGATCACCGACGCCAAGGGGCACCCGCTGGTCGCGGAGACCCCCGTGGTGGTGCTCGGGGTACGGCCCGCGGAGGTCAAGGATCTGCGGGCCTCGGTCGGCGAGCTGGCCAAGCTCACCAACCTCGACCCGGACCGGATGCTCAGCCGGGTGCGGTCCGCGCCGCCGCGGGACTTCGTGGCGCTGGTGACCGTGCGGCAACAGACGTTCTACGCGAAGCACCAGGCCGAGCTGCGGCGCATCCAGGGCCTCGTCGCCAAGCCGCAGCGGGTGCCGCTCAGCCCGCGGTACAACCCCGGGCTGATCGGCGGCGTGGTCGGCGCGGCCACCAGCGAGATCGTGCAGGAGGTCGGCGGGCCGTACCAGCCGGGCGACTCCATCGGGCTCACCGGGCTGCAGCGGGCCTTCCAGCGGCGGCTCGCCGGGACCACCACCACCAAGGTGGTCTCGCTGGACGGGCAGGGCAAAGAGGTCGGCACGCTGCAACAGTGGTCGGGGGAGGACAGTCTGCCCGTACGGACCACGCTGGAGGTCGGCGTCCAGCGGGCCGCCGAGGCGGCGGTGGCCGCGCAGCCGGGAGACGCGTCGGTGGTGGCCGTACAGGCCTCCACCGGGCGGGTGCTGGCGGTGGCGGGCAAGCCGTGGTCGTACGAGAACGACTCGGCGCTCACCTCGCACCTCCCGCCCGGCGAGACGTTCACGCTGGTGTCCTCGGAGCCGCTGCTGCGGTCGGGGATCATCACCCCGAACAGCTCGATACCGTGCCCGCAGCAGCGCATCGTGGACGGGAAGACGTTCCGCAACAGCCGCACTATGGGCGGGGGCGCGCCGCGCTTCTCGACGAACTTCGCGTACGCCTGCACGACCGCGTTCGTCGGGCTGGCCCGGCGGGTGAACGCCGGACAGCTGGCCGAGGCGGCCGGGCGGTTCGGGATCGGCGGTCACTGGCGGCTTCCGCTGCCCGCCTTCACCGGCCGGCTCGAGGCCCCCGGCAACGCCGCCGACCTCGCCGACACGGTGATCGGCGACGACGGGATCGAGGTGAGCCCGCTCGGCATGGCGCTCGCCGCCGGGGCGGTGGCCGACGGCTCCTGGCGTTCGCCGCGGCTCGTCATCGACCCCATCGCGCCCGGTGGCGGGGCGGCCACCGCGCTGGACAAGAAGTCCCTGTCCGGCCTGCGGTCCGCGATGCGGGCGACCGTCAAGCAGGGGGCGGCGCGGTCTGCCGACCTGCCCGGTGAGCCCATTTCCGGTCAGGTCGGGACGGCGGTCCGCAAGTCGGGCGACTCGCAGCGTTCGCTGGACTGGTTCGTGGGTTATCGCGGGGACATCGCGTTCGCGGTCGTCGTGGAGACGCCGGCGCGGATGCGGAACGCGTACGCGGTCCCGACCGCGGCGGCCTTCCTCGGCCATCTCCCCGCACGCGGGGACTCCCGCCGCTGAGCGGGGATCCCTTCGCCGCTGGTCGACCTATCCCCGGCCGGGCCGCCGGTCAACTCATCGTGACCGGGCCACCCCGTCAACTCATCGTGACGGGGTGGCAACCCTTCGGCGCGGTTCTGCGTCTATCCAAGTGACCGGGCGCGCTTGGGGGGTTGCGGCCTGGTCCCCGGCCAGGGCCTCGTCTCGGGGGAGGCCCTGGTGCCAAGGCCGGCCCGGCCGGCCGGGCCCGTGGGCGCGTCGACGTTGGTCCGCGCCCACGGGATCTCCCCGCCTCCTGCCCTCCGTCGCTCGGGACCGGTCCCCGGCCGTTCGGCCTATCGTTCCGGCGATCGCGTCTCCGGTGCCGAGGGGTCGTTTCGATGGGCCGTACAGCGAAGACACGACCGTACGTGGCGGTGTTCCGCGAGTTTCTCGAGTGCCGCCGGAGGGTGGCTCGAGGATCGAAGATCATGCTGGCCGGGGCGGTCGGGTTCGGCGGCTGGATGGTGGTGGCGGAGCCCGTACAGGCGGAGGAGACTTCCAGGTCCGCGCGGACGGCGGAGCGGCGGCCCGGCCAGGAGGCCGGGTACGGGTGGTCGCCTACGGGGGTGGAGTTCACGGCTCCCCTCCTGGCCGGCCCGAGCGCGGACCGGCGGGGTGGGGATGCGCTGCTCGCCGGCGCCCCGGCTCCTGAGCCTGTGTCTCCGTCGCCTTCCGGTACCGCGCCCTCTCCGGAGCGCTCGTCGCCCGCGTCGCCGGCTCCCGGCGCGCCTGTCGGCCGTGACCCCGGGGCGGCGCGGACCGTACCGCCGTCGCCCCCGGCGTCCGGCCGGCCCGCTCCGGGTGGCCCGCAACGGGCGGGTCGTGGCCCGACCCCGGAGGACCTCCGGGAACTGGGCGAGAACCTCGAGGCGCAGCTGACGAGGGCCGCCGGGGACGCGTGGACGCGGATCGTGAAGTCCGCCCCGGGCCGCGGCGGCGCGACCTGCGCCAGCGGCACGCTCTTCGTCGGGCCGGGCGGAGGCCTGGAGGTCTGCATCGGACGCGACGCGCAGGGCCGGCGGGCGATCGCGTTCACCACGCGGGCCGGGGTCGGGCGCGGCGGCTCGATCGTGCTCACCCAGCTCAAGGCGTTCCCGCAGGCGGGCAAGGGCGTGCAGGGGGCCGGTGCGCTGGATCTCCGGCAGGTCTCGCCGGGCGTCTCGCTGGATCTGGCCTGCGACCGTACGTACCAGGACTGCGAGGCGATCAGCGGGCCGCAGATCCTGGGACGGCCGGGCGACCGGCCGTTCGGCTGGACGGGTGCCGGATCGAGCCGTCCCGGCCTCGACGGCGAGGGCGAGACGCCGGTCGTCAACGGGCCCACGTACCTGACGCCGGGGCCGTACTCGACCTTCAACTACTCCGCCACCTGCGTCCTCACGCTGGAGCCGACCGTGTCGGCAGAGGGCCCGTGCCTGCCCGACACGTTCCCGGTGCCGGGCCGGCAACCACCGTCGTCACCGCCGGGCGGCGCGCACACACCCGTACGCCCCGACCCGGTCGTCCCACCCCACACACTCGCCTTCGGCAGGAAGATCGAGCCCGACGAGGACGCCCTCGAGCCCTTCCCACCCCAGGCCCCCGCCCCGTCCCGGCAACAGCCCGGCTCACCACGGCAGAACCCACCACTGTCCCGTCCCGAAGACCCGCCCGCGGGCCCCGACCTGGGCCGGCCGACGACACCGCGATGGATCCCCCGCGAAGAGCCCGCCCCGCCCCGCACCTCCCCCCGAGGACCCTCAGCGCAACCCGCCCCGCGTCCCGAGATGCCGCCCGGCGGTGTGCCGTTCGAGGTGCCGGGTTCCGGTTCGGGTTCTGGGGTGTCGCCGGGTGGTGTGCCGTCTGATGTGCCGGGTTCCGGTTCGGGTTCTGAGGTGTCGCCTGATGGGGTGCCCTATGAGGTGCCGGGTTCCGGCTCGGATCCTGGGGTGCTGCCGGACGGTGAGCTGACCGAGGTGCCCGGGGCGAACCAGGGGCCCGCGGTGGCTCCGGATGGTGAGCCGCTCGTGCCGCCGCCGCTCGTGCCGCCGCGCGTGGTGCGGCCGCCGGGAGGCACATCACCGCGGCCCGTACCTGTGCCCGTGCCTGTGCCTGCGCCGGAGCCCGCGGTTCCGCGGCCGCCTGCACCCGGATCCGGCTCCGCGGCGCCGGAGGTGCCGGCGCGACCCGGCAACGGAGCACCGCAGGGGACGGTACTCGCACCTCCGCGC
>WHSL01000287.1 GCA_009380095.1 Streptosporangiales bacterium
CCCGAGCAGCTCGGCGGGATCCGCCGGGCGGTAGCCGGTCGCGCACACCACCAGGTCGGAGTCGAGCACCGTACGCTCCCCGGTCGGCAGGAACTCCACGGTGACCCGGGCGCCGCCCGGCCGCTCCGTCACGTCCAGCACGCGGGACGCGTTCAGGAAGCGGAGCCGGTTCCGGCCCGCGACCTTCTCCGCGTACGCCCGCCGGTACAGCTCGTCGATCAGCTCCAGGTCCACCACCGAGTAGTTGGTGTTGCGGTGGTGGTCGAAGAGCCGCCGCTTCACCTCGTCGGAGCGCCGAAGTAGTGGTCCACGGCACCGGGGTCGAAGATGCGGTTGGCGAACGGGCTGTCGTCCGCGGGCGTGTAGCCGTACTTGGTGAACACCGAGCAGATCTCCGCCTCGGGGTGCCGGCGGTTCAGGAAGTCGGTCACCTCGGCGGCGCTCTGCCCGGCCCCGACCACGGTGATCCGGCGCGGCCCGCCGGGCGCCGGGCGCCAGCCGTCGAGACGGTGCAGCAGGTCCACGTTGTGCCAGACGTGCTCGGAGGTCGTCACCCCGTCGGGCAGCTCGGGCCGCAGCCCGGTGGCCACCACGACGGAGCGGGCCGCGTACTCGCGTTCACCGCCGGGCCCGCGGGCGCTCACCGCGAAGTGGACGAGCTCCCCGTCCTCCACGACCGGGCGCAGGCGCGTGACCTCGTGCCCGTACGCGACGAGGTGCCCCATCCGGTCCGCCGCCCACTCCAGGTAGGCGTGGAACTCCAGCCGGCTCGATGAGCATGCCCCGGTGCCAGCCGAACCGGTCCTGGCGCTGATCCGCTCGGTGCGCAGCACCTCGAGCACGCCGCCCGCACACCAGGTCCGGGACCGTACGGTGCCCGGCACCCTCGAGCCCGGCGAGGCCGACGATCTCGCCGCCGGCGGCGGTAAGCGAGACGTCCGAAGGTGTCCCGGCACCACCACACCGGGCAGCTCCACCGACGGCTCGGAACCCCCGGCCGCCGCGCGCCCCTGAGACACGGCGGCCGGGGTGCGGGCCTCCCCGAGCATGGCGTCCACGAGCATGTCCAGCACCACCTGCCCGGCGACCACGCCGGGCAGCACGACCCGCCCGTCGCGGAGCACGGTGATCCGGTCCGCGACGCTCATCACCTCCTCGAGGAAGTGCGAGATGTAGAGCACCGCGAGCCCGCCCGCGGTGAGCCGGCGCACCACCCCGGCAAGCCGCCGCGCCGCGTCGCGGGGCAGCGCGGAGGTCGGCTCGTCCAGGATCAGCACGCGCGGCCGGTGCAGCGGCGCGCGGGCGATCTCCAGCAGCTGCCGCTCGGCCAGCGGCAGGTCCCCGGCCCGCGCCCGGGTCGGCACGTCGAGCCCCAGCTCGGCGAAGACGGGCGCGGCCCGCGCCGCCGCGGCCCGCGCGTCGTGGAAGACGACGGGCCGCCCGTCCAGCTCGATGGTCCCGGCGTCCAGCCGGACCCACACCGGAGATGATCTTGACGAGGGTGGACTTGCCCGCACCGTTCTCACCGACCAGCGCGTGCACCTCGCCCGCGCCGAGGGTGAGCCCCGCGCCGTCCAGCGCGGCGACACCGCGGTACCGCTTGGCCAGCTCGGAGGCGATGAGCATCAGCGGGCCTGGGAGATCGGTTTGATCTTGGACCGATAGTCCGTCATCAGGCGGTCGATCTGCGGCTTGTACCACTGATACGCGGCCTGCGGCGACTTCTCCCGCGCGATGATCTCGTCGATGTTCTCCGCGTTCATCAGCTGCCCGGGCATGGGGAACCAGCCCTTGGGCGGCTTCCCGTCGTTCTCCCGTACGGCCTTGATCATCACGGCGGTGGAGATGTAGCCCTTCAGGAAGTGCTCCGGGTCCACGCCGGTGAAGTTGGTTCCCTTCTTGATGTACTCGAGCGTCTTGGGGTCGACGTCGAAGCCGGCGGTGAGGAAGTCGCCCTTCTTCTGTTCCTTGAGCCGGCCGAGGTTGTAGCTGTCCGCGTCGCCCACGCCGAGGAAGGCCAGCGCGTCCGGGTACGCGTTGACGAGGGACTGCCACGCGCCGTAGCTCTGCGCCGGGTCGCTCCGCCCGCCAGCGGGGTGCCGCCGATGATCGCCGCGGCGATCGCGGTGAGCTCGTACGCCTGCCCGATCGTCGGGTCGCCGGCGATGAAGAACGCCAGCGCGAGCACCGCCGCCAGCCCCGCCATCAGGCCGGAGAGCGCCAGCGCGAGGATCCGGGTACGGGCGATGGGCAGCCCGCTGAACGCGGCGGCCTCGGGGTTGGAGCCGATCGCGCGCACCCGCGCGCCGAACCGGGTCCGGATGAACAGCACGGTCAGCACCAGCCGCGGCCAGGACGAACACCCACACCGCCACCGGCACGCCGAGCGGCTCACCGCCGCCGAGGAACGCGAAGAACCCGTGGTCCGCGGGCAGGTCGGTGATCTGCTTGCCCTCGGCGAGCGCCAGGCCCACGCCGCGCAGCAGCATCGACGCGGCGAGCGTCACGATGAACGAGGGCAGCCGCAGGTACGTGGTGATCGCGCCGTTCGCGGCGCCGAGCAGCGCGGAAAGGGCCAGTACGGCCCCGGCCGCGAGCCACGGCGAGACCCCGTCCCGGATCAGTAGCGCCCCGACCACCACGCCCATCGCGTACATGCCGCCGACCGACAGGTCCACCTCGCGCATCGCGAGGGCGAACACCATGCCGCAGGCCATCAGCCCGATGTAGACCGAGTTGTGGGCGGTGGAGAGCAGGTTGCCGGCGTCCAGGAAATCCGGCCGCAGCGCCCCCACGCCGAGCACCAGCAGCACGAGGACGGCGAGCACCCCCAGCTCGTCCCGGACGACCCGGGGGCGCCGCCGCGGCGGTGGCGCGGCGTCCTCCTCGGCGGCCGGCGCGCTGGTCGCACGCGACGGCACGGACGGGGGCACGGGCATGACGCCGGCTCCTCCTCGGCTGATGGCGATCTGGTGGCGATGGTGCGGTGAGCATGTGATCTCGTCTCGCGCCCGGCAAGCCGCCCGTTTCGGTGAATGGAATCCCGCGCTCGTCCGGGGTCTTGTCGTGGTCCGTCGCGGCTGTGAGGATCACGCCATGAACGGTGAGCCGGAGCGCCGCACCGGGCCGGTGCCCAAGTCGGTCCTGGCCCGCGGGCTGCGGCTGCTCGACGCCTTCGGCTCCGGGGACGCCGAGCTGACGCTCGCCCAGCTGGCGGCCCGTACCGGCCTGCCCAAGCCGACCGCGCACCGGCTGCTCGGGGAGCTGGTCCGCTGGGGCGGGGTGGAGCGCACCGCGGGCGGATACCGGCTCAGCATGCGGCTGTTCGTGCTCGGCCAGCGGGCGCCCCGCCCGCGCGGCCTGCGCGAGGCGGCCCTGCCGTACCTGGAGGACTTGTACGAGGCCACGCACGAGAACATCCACCTCGCCGTGCTGGACGGCGTGGACACGCTCTTCCTCGAGAAGGTGACCGGGCGGCGGGCGATGCCGATCGTCTCCCGGGTCGGCGGGCGGCTGCCCGCGTACTGCACCGCGACCGGGAAGCTGTTCCTCGCGCTCGGCCCGGCGGACCGGCTGCGGCAGGTGCTGGCGGCCGGGCTGGCGCACTACACGCCGCGCACGATCGTGATGCCGGGCCTGCTCCGACGCGAGCTGGACCGCACGCTGGAGCGCGGCTACGCCCTCAACCGGGAGGAGTCCGAGGCGGGCGTGTCCGCGATCGCCGCGCCGATCATCGATGCGGACGGCGGGGTGACGGCCGCGATCTCCATCACCGGCAGCTCACGCCGGCTGGACCTGGAGCGGCTCGCGCCGGCCGTACGGACCGCCGCGCGGGCGCTGTCCCGCGAGCTCGCGCGCTGACCGCCGGCTCGGCCGCCATCGGAAGATTTTCGGTCGATTCCGCTGTACTGCAACCGCAGAACGTTTGATGCTCGGGGGCCGACCGCTCTGAAAGGAAGAACAGTGGCGTCCCACCCCTCCGCACGACAGCTCAGCCGCCGAAGACTGCTTACGGCCGGTGCCATGGCCGCCGGGGCGGTGGCGGTACTCCCCGTGAGCGGCGCGGCGGCCGCCTCCTCGCGCTCCGCCGCACCTACCCTGATACGGCTGCCCGACGGCTTCCAGCCCGAGGGCATCACGATCAAGGGCCACTTCGCCTACGTCGGATCGCTCCGGGACGGCTCGATCTACCGTGCCGACCTGCGTACCGGCGAGGGCCGCATCATCTCGATGGGGCCCGGCACCCCGTCGGTCGGCCTCAAGATCGACGACCAGGCCCGCCTGTGGGTCTCGGGGCGCGCCAATGGAGCCCGGGTCGTCGACTCGCGTACCGGCACCATTCTGATGGAGTACACGCTCGCCACCGCCACCCCGACGTTCGTCAACGACGTCGTGCTGACCCCGCGTGCGGCCTGGTTCACCGACTCCTTGCAGCCCACGCTCTACGGGCTTCCGTTCGGGCGGGGCGGGAGCATGCCGAGCCCGGACGCGGTCGTCCGGCTCCCCCTGGGCGGGGACTGGAACCAGGTGCCCGACGTGAACAACGCCAACGGCATCGCGCGTACGCCGGACGGCGAGGCGCTGCTGGTGGTGCAGTCCGCGACCGGCCTGCTGCACCGTGTCGACCCGAAGACGGGCGCCACCCGGGTCGTCGACCTCGGCGGGGAGCAGCTCACGAACGGCGACGGGCTGCTGGTCATCGGCACGACGCTGTACGTGGTGCAGAACCGGCTGAACACCGTCTCGGTGTTCCGCCTCGCCTCCGACGGGAGCCGGGGCACGCTGCAGACGCGCATCACCGACCCGCGTTTCGACGTGCCCACCACGGTGGCGGCAACGCGGGACCGTCTCTATCTGCCCAATGCCAGGTTCGGTACCGAGCCGACCCCGGAGACGCGGTACGACGTGGTGGCCGTGGGCCGGCGCTGAGCCGGGCCCGTACCGCTCTGGCCGCCTCTGCCCGCCCTGTTCGCCCTAGTCTCCGGCGAGCAGGGCGGTCACGGGGGCGAAGTCCTCCATGTCCGTGTCGGCGACCACGTAGTAGGAGAACCCGTACGTCTCGCAACGCGCCGTGAGCTGCTCCGCCATGTGCTCCGGCGGGCCGGCGAGCTGGGACGGCATCGCCAGCACCCGTTCCGCGGGAACGTCCCAGCCCCGGCGGGCCGCCACGGCCTCCGCGGCGCGGCGCGGGTCCGTGCCGAACGCCGGGGACACCAGCATGCTCAGCTCCACGTCCCGGCCCGCCTCGCGGACGAGCTCCACCTTGCGGGCGATCGTGTCCGGCAGCCGTTCGGAGATCTCCGCGGAGATCGTGCCGCCGGGCAGGGCGCGGGGCAGGATGCCGGCGATGTCGGCGTACCGGCCGGCCAGCCGCAGCATCCGCGGGCTGCCCGCGCCGAGCAGGATGGGCGGGCGGCGCTCCGGCCGGGGGAAGGCCTCGAGGCCGTCGATCCGGTAGTGCTCGCCGGTGTACGTGCTCTTCTCGCCCGCCAGCAGCGCGCGCAGGATCCGCAGCGACTCCTCGAGCCGGTCCACCCGGGTGCCGGCGGGGGCGAACTCCATGCCCGCGCGCTCGTACTCCTCGCGCAGCCAGCCCGCGCCCAGGCCCAGCTCGAACCGGCCGCCGGACAGGTGGTCCAGCGTCGCCGCCTCCTTGGCCAGCACCACCGGGTGCCGGTAGTCGTTGGCGAGCACCAGCGTGCCCACCCGCAGCCTCCGGGTCGCCGCGGCGACCGCGGCCAGCGCGGGCATCGGGGCGAGCTGGTCCCCGAACGGCTCGGCCACGAAGTGGTCGCGGAGGGTCAGGGTGGCGTACCCGAGCTGCTCCGCGCGCCACGCG
>WHSL01000073.1 GCA_009380095.1 Streptosporangiales bacterium
ACACGGTGTCACAGCCCGCGGAAACACGGTGTCACAGCCGGGTGGCCGGGATCGGATGGCGCCCACGGAGGGCCATCGGACGGGCACGGCATGTACGGTCGTAGGAGAACGTTCTGTAATACCCCGCAGAGCCGGTGACTCATGTCACCGCATGAGCCTCCGGACCGGCCCATGTTCCTGGCCGGGCGTTCGGCCCATCCCCTCCGACCGAGAAGACGATGCTGAGTCTCTCCTTATCGACATCGCGGCGGGGCGCTTACGTGGTCGTCGAGGTGACTGGTGACCTCGATATGAGCACCGCCCCGGCGCTGCGCGAGGAGCTCCTGATCATCCTGTGGGGTGAGGGCCGGGACATCATCCTGGACCTCACCGGCGTGGGATTCGCGGACTCCTTCGGCGTGCACGCCGTCGTGGCCGCCCATCGCTGGGCCCGGCTACGCGGCGGTTCGCTGTGCCTCAGCTCGCCGAGCGCCCAAGTGGGCAAGGTGTTGCGGATCACGGGCATCGATCAGCGCATTCCCACCTTTCCGAGCATCTCGGCCGCCATGGCTGCGGACTGAGAGGTCCCGGTCCCGGCTCTTCTCGCCCGGTCTCTGTATACGGTATTCCGGCTCGGCTCCCGGCTTTCGGACCCCTGCCCCGGCCTCTCTTGATGGGGCGGCGACGCACCTCTCGGTGGTGGGCTGTCGCGGGCGGCGGGGGTGGCGACACGCGCGAACGTTTCGGTTCTCTTCGCGCGGGAGGGGCGGATCGGCAACAATAGGGCGCGTCACCCACCTCCGGCCGGCTTGTGAACGGGAGAAACACGGGGAGCGTCACGTGGCCGAGTTGCACGGTCGCCAGGGCGATGCGACAGGGCGGCCGATTCTGCCCCGGACCGCCGAGGGCACCGATGCCACCGCCCGAAACGACGGGGCCCGAGACGAGACTGCCCGCGGTGATGAGATCCGCGGTGACAAGGCCCGCGGGGACACTGCCAGGGGTGACACCGCCAGGGGTGACACCGTCCGGGATGACAGGGTCCGGGATGACAGGGTCCGGGATGACAGGGTCCGGGATGACAGGGTCCGGGATGACAGGGTCCAAGGCGACGGGCCTGGTGACCGTTCCCCTGGCGCCGAGCGTTCGCGGGGTGGGCAGGGTGAGGTGACCGTCCGCTGGGACGACCTTTTCGACGATGAGGACGTGCCTTCCGAACCCGCCTCGGGGGAGCCGGCCGGTGATTCGGCGCCGGGTGGCGGGGGTGTGCGGCCTGGGGTTGAGGTCGGGGCATATCCGGCCGGGGATCCGCGGGCGGAGACGGCGCCGGTGGTGCCGTTGTCTCCGTACGCGGATCTGCCCGGGGGTGGCCTGCCCGGAATGCCGCTGGGAGAGGCCGTTCCAGGTGGAGTGCCGGGCCGGGGACCTCGTGAGCGGCCACATGAGCCGGTGCCGGAGCGCGGAGCGGATCTGACCGAGTCGCGTGGCTCGCACACACCGGAAGGGCCTGGCCGCGGGGCCGAGCAGCCCGGCGATCGGGGGCGGGGCCCGGCGGCGCCGGAGCCGGGGTTCGCCCGTCCCGAGTCGACAGGTCCTGAGCCCGCAAGTCCTGAACCCGCACGTCCTGAACCCGCACGTCCCGAGCCCGCACGTCCCGAGCCGGCGCGTGCCGATCCCGGGGGTGCTGATTCGGCGCGTCCCGGGCCGGTCGGGGCCGGACGGGGGGAGGGGGCGTCCGATGCGGGCGTGGATCGGCCTCGGCTCGGGGAGTACCGGACCGAGCTCGTACGGCGCGTGCAGCCCGTCGTGGAACGCGACGTCTCGCTGATCGCCGCGGAGCTGCGCCGGGAGTCCGGCGGGCCGGTGGACGTGAGCGTCCGCGCGGTCACCGCGGAGAGCCTGGCGGAGCGCGTCGCGCAGATCGGCCATCGGGAGGGGCGCTCGGCGTCCGGCACCGACGTGCCCGACGCGCTCGGCGCGCGGATCACCGTCGGCGACGCCGGCCGGCTCGCGACGCTCGTCGACCGCGTACGACAGCGCTACGCCGGCGGCCCGAGCGGCCGCATCCTGGAGATCGACGACCGCACTCCGGGCGCCCGCGGACCCGGCGAGCAGGGGCCCGGCGGCGCGGGGGTGCGCGAGAACACACCGGCCGGGTACGGTCCCGGCGCGCGCGGCCCGGGCGGTGCCGGCGTCCGCGAGAACGCGCCGGCCGGATACCGTCCCGGTGCGCAGGGATCGGGCGCGCACGACGTGCGGATCACGGTGGGGACGGAGAGTTCCGGGCGTCCCTACGCGTTCACACTGTGGCTCGCCGCCCGCGAGGGGGGTTCCGACTCGGGGCGGGGCGCCGAGCGCTCGGGCCGTACCGCGGCGCCGCCCGAGGATCGCCCGCCCGCACCCGGGGGGCCGGCGTGATCGAGGTCGACGAGTTCGTGTTCGTGCGGACGTTCTTGGACGAGACCGATGGGGACGCGCGGGCGCTCTTCGTGATCGACGAGCGCGACTATCCCGACCCCGGGGCCGCCTGGGACGCGTATCTCGAGGCCGGTGAGGAGATGGACCGGATGCGGCGCCGCGGCGTCTTCGACAGCCGCGAGCTCCCGGCCGGGAGCCCCCGCACCGACCTCCCCACCTGGCGCGAGTACGCCGCCTACGGCGGCCGCCGCCCCCGCTGACCGGGCCCGGCCCAGGTCAGGGAAGGGTGGCGGAGGGGGCGGGTGCGTCGGCCCAGTCCTCGAGGTACTTGACGAAGTGGGAGGCCTGCTCGGGCCAGTGGAAGTCGCGCCGCGCCACCGCGTGCCCGACCGTCGCCATGCGCGAGCGCAACGGCTGGTCGTCCCTGAGCCGGAGCACCGCCTCCGCCGCAGCGGCCCCGTCCTCGTACGGAACCACCACCCCCGCACCACCCACGATCCGCGCCGCCTGGGGGTTCGGCGTGGTGATCACCGGCACCCCGCGCGCCATGTACTCGATCACCTTGGTGGGCAGCGAGTGCCGGTAATTCGGCACGTCGTGCAGCAGCGACAGCCCCGCCGTGGCCCCTTCGAGCATGCGCAACGCCCGGTCGTTGGGCACGAACCCGTACCACCGCACCGCACCCTCACGCTGCGCGTCCCGCAGCAACGGCCGGGTGTCCGCGTCCGCCGCGCCGATCAGCTCGACCGAGATCCCGTACGGGCACAGCCGGCGCCCCAGCTCCACCAGCTCGGCCGCCCCCCGCGCCAGGGAGAGCTGGCCGAGGTAGACGACCCGGTCGTCCTCCGGTGGCCGCCCCGGCGTCTCCGGCACGTACGTGGTGTTCGGCACCACCGGGTGGTCGCCGGAGAACCGGTCCACGTACCCGTGCTCCGCGAGCAGCAGCCGTACTCGCCGCTGCGCCCACCACTCGGCCGCGTGCACCGCCGGGCGCAGCACGGAGCGCAGCGGCCGCGGCAGCCACGACTTGGTGCCGAGCGCGGCCGCGGTGTCCTCGTGCACGTCCCAGACCGTGGGCGGCCGCCGCCTGGGCAGCGCGAGCAGCAGCTCGGGGTCGTGGATGAGCAGCAGGTCGGCCTTGGCGGCGTGCTTCGCCATCTCGCGCCGCGCCGCGCGCAGCGCGCCGATCCGCCGCCGCCCGGAGGCGCGCGGCACGTCGACCGGGGTCACGTCCCGCCAGGGCGTGACGTTACGGGCGCGGAACGGCGCGATGTACGTGACCTCGTGCCCCGCCTCCAGCAGGGCGAGGATCTGCCGGTGGAGGATCCGCGCGTCCTCCGGATGATGAACGATGGTGCACACGCAGATCCTCACGCGGATCCACCCCCTTGTGCGCGGCCGCGTCCCGGCCTGCCCAGCCTTCCGAGCCGCCCCGACTTGGTGACCTCGCGATAGGCGCCCAGGACCGTGGACGCGGGGCCGTCCAGCCGCACCCGCCCGCCCTCGATCCACACGCAGCGGTCGCAGCTCCGTTCGATCTCCGCGAGGGTGTGACTGACCAGGAACACCGTCCCGGCCTGCGCGCGCAGCGCGGCGATGCGCTCCTCGCCGCGCTCACGGAACTCGGCGTCGCCGGTGGCGAGCGCCTCGTCGACGAGCAGCACCCGCTGCGGCACCGCGGTGGCGATGGCGAACCGCAGCCGGGCCTGCATGCCTGAGGAGTACGTACGCATCGGGTGCTGCAGGAAGTCGCCGAGCCCGGCGAACTCGGCGATCTCGTCGTACTTGGCCGCCACCTGGCGCGGGGTGAGCCCCAGGGCCAGCCCGCCGAGCACGATGTTGCGCGCGCCGGGCAGGTCGCCGATGAGGGCCGCGTTCACGCTGAGCAGCGACGGGTGGCCGTCCGCGAAGACGCGGCCGCGGGTCGGCGTCTGCAGCCCGGCGATGGACCGCAGCAGCGTGGACTTCCCGGACCCGTTGCGCCCGACCACGCCGATGCTCTCGCCCTCCCGCGCCACGAGGTCGACGCCGCGCAGCGCCGGCACCTCACGGGTGGTACGCCGCCCCCGGCCGGGCACCTTGACCCGGTACGTCACGTGTAGGTCGTTGACGACGACCGTGGGCGGGCGCTCAGTCACGGCCGTATCGCTCCTCGGCTCGCCAGAACACGATGAGCCCGGCCACGAGCAGCACCGCGGTCCAGGCCCCGGCCACGAGCCACGGCGACAGGCCGGGCGCGCGCCCCTCCAGGAACGCCCCCCGGATCATCGCGATGAACGCGTGCGCCGGGTTGAGCTCCATGATCTGCCGGTACGGATCAGGGAAGCGGTCCAGCTCATAGAAGACGCCGGACAGGTAGAACAGCGTCCGCAGCCCGAACGGCAGCAGCTGCGTGACGTCCGAGACGTCCGCGGTGAGCCGGGCCAGCAGCAGCCCGCCGCCCAGGTTGAACAGCGCCTGCAACGCCAGCGCGGGGAGCACCAGCAGCCACGTCCAGGACACCGGCTCCCCGGTGGCCAGCACGATCACCGCGAGCACCCCGATCGCCGGCAGCATCGCGTACAGCTCCTGCAGCGCCACCGAGACCGGCAGCACGGCGCGCGGGAAGCGCAGCGCGCGGACGAGCCCGCCGTTGCCGGTCACCGCGCGCGCCCCGGCGGTGAGCGCCTGGGAGGTGAAACCGAAGACGAAGACCCCGCAGGTCACGAACGCCACCCAGTCCGCGGGCCGGTCCGCGCCGAACAGGATGCCGAACACGAGCCCGTACACGGCCGCCTGGGTGAGCGGGCGGAGCACATTCCACGCCATGCCGAGCCGGTCGCCGGTGCTGTTCGCGACGAACCGGGAGCGGGCGAGCGCGGTGGCGAAGTGCCGGCGCCGCCAGAGCTCGCGCAGGTACGCGCCGAGCGGCGGGCGGGCGCCGACGGGCGCGAGGCCGTACCGCGCGGCGAGGCCCGGGAGGTCCGGCGGCACGCTCGCGGCCGGGACCGTACCGCGTGGTCCCGCCTCGGGATGGCCGGTGCCGGCGAGGCCGACCGGATCGTTCACGGGCGGCTCACAGGATCTCGACGTGTGCCGGGAGCCCGTTCGGGCCGGTGGACAGGGCGTGCGTGGCGCCGCGGGTGTCGAGCAGCAGCCGGGCCCGGGTCGCGAGCTCGTCGGGGTGGTAGTCGGCGTGCGCGGTCAGCAGGATCGTGAGGTCGGCCGTGCCGAGGGCCTCCGGCAGATCGGTGGCGCGCGGCACCTGGGCCCCGGCCACCTCCCACGCGGTGACGTGCGGGTCGTGGAAGGTGAGCTCCGCGCCGGCCCGGAGTAGCCGTTCGGCGACCGGCCGGGCGGGGGACTCCCGCTGGTCGGCGATGCCGGCCTTGTACGTGACCCCGAGCAGCAGCACCCGGGCGTCGCGCAGCGCCCGGCCGTGGCGGTTCAGCGCATCCTGGGCGCGCTGCACCACGTAGCCGGGCATCCGCCCGTTGATCTCCTGGGCGAGCTCCACGAACCGGAACGGGTAGCCCAGCGTGCGGACTTTGTAGGACAGGTAGTTCGGGTCGATCGGGATGCAGTGCCCGCCCACCCCCGGGCCGGGCTGGAACGCCTGGAATCCGAACGGCTTGGTGGAGGCGGCGGCGATCGCGTCCCACAGGTCGACGCCGAGCTCCCGGCAGAAGATCGCCATCTCGTTGACGAGCGCGATGTTGACGTGCCGGTACGTGTTCTCCAGCAGCTTGGCCATCTCGGCCTCGCGGGTGCCCTTGGCCTGCACCACGCTGTCCACCAGCTTGCCGTAGAAGGCCGCCGCCGCCTGAGTGCAGTCCGGGGTGAGCCCGCCCACCACCTTGGGCGTGTTGCGGACGCCGAAGGTGGGGTTGCCCGGGTCGATCCGCTCCGGCGAGAAGGCCAGGTGGAAGTGCTCGCCGGCGGTCAGGCCGGACGCCTCCAGCAGGGGCCGTACGACCTCGTCGGTGGTGCCGGGGTAGGTGGTGGACTCCAGCACCACCAGCACGCCCGGGCGCAGCCGGCCCGCGACCGTGCGCGCGGCGGCGGTGACCGCCGCCAGGTCCGGCCCGCCGTCGGTGGACAGCGGCGTGGGCACGCAGATGACCACGGTCGCCGCGCCGTCCAGCACCGCGTCGTCGTCCGTGGCGTGGAACCCGGCTTCCAGCATCGCGGCGACGTCGTCGGTGCTCACGTCGTCCACGTGGGAGACGCCGCCGGCCAGCCCGCGCACCACGCCCGGGTCGCGGTCCAGGCCGGCCACGCGCAGCCCGACGCGGCACGCCTCGCGCGCCAGCGGCAGCCCGACGTAGCCCAGCCCGATGACGACGAGGTCCGGCGGTGCCGCTCGTTCAGGTTTCACAGCAGTGGCCACCCATGGCCTCCTCACTCCAGGCCCGACAGCCGTCCGTACGCCTCCCGGTAACGCCGGGCGGCCGTACGCCAGGTGCGGTCGGTGCCGATCCGGGCCTTCGCTGCCCGGCCCAATTCCGCTCTACGCTTCGGACTGTAGACGAGCAATTCGAGGCGATCGGCCAGCGCCACGGGATCGTCCGGAGGAATTAACTCGCCGGTCACCTCTGGTTCCACGATTTCCCGCATGGCTGCCACTTGACTTGCTACAACAGGCAACCCCCCGGCCATTGCCTCGACCGGTTTCAAGGGGGTCACCAATTGGCAGACCCGGTCATTTTTCCGAGGCACCGTGAAAACATCGAGGACGGCGTGATATCGGCGAACATCCCGCGAATTAACGCGGCCCGGAAAATGCGCGGCGACGGCGCCCGGTTCGGTGAGTCCGAGGCGGGCGGCACGGCGGCGCAGCGCCGGCAGCTCCGGCCCGTCCCCCACGATCAGCGCATGCACCCGTGCCCCCCTGCCGCGCAGCTCCGCCACCGCATCAAGCAGCGTATCCAGCCCTTCGTAACCGAAACAGCTGGTCGTGGCGCCGACGACGACGGTTTCGGCGGGAATGCCGAGACTCTCCCGAAGGTTCCCCGGGTCGGGCAGCGGCTCGAGGAAGCCGTCGTCAACGGCGTTGGGGACGACGAGCACGCGGTCGGCGGGCACGCCGCGGGCCACGATCTCCTCGCGCATCGCCTCGCCCAGCGTGACCACCAGGTCGGCGGCCGTCATGCAGGCGGTCTCGCGCTCCCGCGCGTGCCGGTAGTACGGCGCCTCGACGGTGCGGCGCGGGTCGCGGGAGAGCCAGGACTCCTCGAGGAAGCCGCGGACCTCGTACACGACCGGGATGCCGTACCGGGCGCGGAGCGCCAGAGCGACCTCGGCGTTGTGGTGGTCGCTCGCCGCGTGCAGGATCTCCGGCCGCAGCCGGCGGACCAGCGCGGCGGCCCCCTCGGCGGTCGCGGCCACGGAGGCGGCGGCGTCCCGCGGCGGCAGCCAGGGCAGCACGCGGTGGTACGGCACGCCGTCCACCACGGCGAGCCGGCGGGCGTCCAGCGAACCCGAGGTCAGCGGGTGTCCGGCGCGGGTCACCACGTGCGGGTCCAGCCCCTCGGCGCGCTGCGCCGCGGCGATCCGTTGGGTGCGCTGGCTGTAGCCGGCGTTGGTGTGCGGCAGGGCGTTGGTGACCAGGTGCAGGACGCGTCCGGGCACGGCCTTGAGGGGCCGCTGCCCGGGCCGGGCCGTACCTGGCAGGGGGGTGCCGGCCATCGGGTGCCGGCCGCCGGTCTTGCGCTCCAGCCTCGCGGCGAGGCGGTCGCGGCGCGGGCCGCTGGGCAGCGTGCCGATCAGCTCCGCGGCGGGCTCGGCCTGTTCGACCGCGACGGTGAAGGCGGCGAGCCGGGCCAGCCGGGCCTGGGGTGCGCCCTCGGCGGCGCGTTTCACCCAGGCGAGCGTGTCCTCCCTGCGGCCGAGGTGCCACCAGGCGTACGCGCGGGGCAGTCCGCCGCAGGCGATCATCGCGCGCCGTACGGGCCCGCGGACGCCGGCGGGGAGTGCGCGCAGCGCCAGCAGCGGCGCCCGCGCGGGCTCCGTACGGAGGTGTTTGAACCCGAGCGCCGCCGTGAAAACTCCTGCCCTGACCAGGTGCATCCTCGTCACAGTGACCGATACAACCATGTCAAGGCGGCCTGTTCGTGAACGGAAGGGAACCGATGTACGCACCCGTGTCGCACGTCGTCGGCGCGCGCCCCAACTTCGTGAAGGCGGCCCCGGTGGTCGCGGCCCTCGGCGCGCGCGGCGTGCCGCAGCGGGTCGTGCACACCGGGCAGCACTACGACGAGCGGATGTCCGAGATCTTCTTCCGTGAGCTGGGGCTTCCCCGGCCGGACGTGGATCTCGAGGTCGGCTCCGGGAGCCACGCCGGGCAGACCGCCGCGCTGCTGACCGGGCTGGAGGGCGAGTTCACCACGTGTTCACCCGGACTCGTCATCGTGTACGGCGACGTGAACTCCACGCTCGCCGCGGCGCTCGTCGCGGCGAAGCTGGGCATCCCGGTGGCGCATGTCGAGGCCGGGCTGCGCTCGTTCGACATGACCATGCCCGAGGAGGTCAACCGCCGCGTGACCGACCAGCTCTCCGACCTGCTCCTGGTCACCAGCCCGGAGGCGATCGGTCACCTGGCCCGGGAGGGCGCGCCGCCCGAGGCCGTGCACCTCGTCGGGAACCCGATGATCGATACGCTGCTGGCCAACCTGGACCGGTTCGACGCCTCGGCGGTGCGGGCGCGATACGGCCTGCCCGCCCGGTACGTCGCCGCCACGTTGCACCGGCCCGCCAACGTCGACGACCCGGCGGTCGCCGCGGGGCTGGTCAAGCGGCTGCACGAGATCGCGGACGAGGTGCCGGTGGTGATCCCGGTGCATCCGCGCGGGCGGGCGGCGTTCGAGGCGGCCGGACTCAGCGGGCATCCGGGGGTGTACGTACTGGACCCACTCGGGTACGTGGAGTTCGTGGCGCTGGTGCGGGGGGCGGCGGCCGTGGTCACCGACTCCGGCGGGGTACAGGAGGAGACGACCATGCTCGGCGTGCCATGCCTGACCGTACGGCCCAACACCGAACGGCCGATCACCGTGACGCACGGGACGAACCGGCTCGTCACCCCCGAGGAACTGGTCCCCGCCGTACGGACCGCCCTCGCGGAGGGCGCCGCCGCCCGAGGTGCCGCTTGGGGTCCGGCCGAGGCCGCTCGCGGTGCTGGTGGGGGTGCGGCCGATGCCGCCTACGGTGCCGCCGGGGATGGGGCCGCCGCCGCCATCGGGGGAGTCGCCGGTGCCGGCATGGGGGGTGGCGCCGGGAGTGCCGCTGCGGGGCCGGGGCGACATCGCGAAGGGCCGCCGTTGTGGGATGGGGCGGCCGGGCCGCGTATCGCCGCTGTGATCACCGAGTGGATGGAGCGGCGTCGTGCCGCCGCGTGACGGGCGGCGGGTGGCCCGGCTGCGGCGCGCGCTCGCCGACCGGGAGGCCCGGGTCGCCGAGCTGAAGCAGCGGCTCGACGCGCTGGAGGGCTCGACGTCGATACAGCTCGGGCGGGTGCTGACCACGGCCGCGCGCAGACCCGGGCGCGGGATCACCCGGCTGCCCGCCGACCTGTACCGGCTGTGGCGCGGACGCCGGGTGGGCGGGCGCACGAAGCTGCCCAAGCCGCAGCCCGTTCGGCAGGTGGACCTGTCCCGCGAGGAGGACCGGTTGATCGTCGGCGGGGCCGTGCTCGGCACGTCCGGGCCGCTCATCGCGGGCGTGCTCGCGCCCTCGGCGACCGCCGCACTGACCGGCTGCGCGCGCGTACTGCCGCTGCTGCCGCACGATGCCGAGCTCCTGCTGGACACCGCCGAACCCGACCTGCTGCTGGTCACGGCGTCGGCCTCGGTCGAGCCCGGCTCCGCCTGGGCCAACGTCGGCGACCCGGCCGCCGGTGACCTCGAGCGCGTACTCCACCGCGTGATCGCCGCCGCCCGGGCCCGGGGCGTCCCCGTCGTCCTCTGGCGCGACGCGGCCTCCCCACCCGGCCTCCACCGCCTCGACTACGACTGGATCGCCGAAGGCGACCTCGGCATCCCCCTCCACCTCACCGAGCCCACCGCCCTCCCCGCCACGGCGTCGGCCACCATTGCCACCGCGGCGCCGGCCACCATCGCCGCCGCGGCGCCGGCCACCGGCGCTGCCACAGCGGCCGCGACCGGCCCCACGGCGGCCGGCACAGGGGGCGGCACCGCCGCCGGCGAGGGGGGCGGCAGGAGTGGCATGCCCTCTGACGCATTGGGTGGCGCGTCCGCGGACGCGGTGGGCGGCACCGCCGCCGGCCTGATTGGGGAGCGTGAAGTGCGGGTTGCGTTGCGGCGGATCTTTGCCGAGGGGGCTACGCCGGTTCGGCTGGCCGCGTTGCTGGCACAGGTCGTGCCGGGTGAGCGGCCGGAGGTTCCGGTGCCGCCGGAGGGGCATGGGCTCGCGGTTCGGGTGGGGGTCGGAGGCGATCCGCTGGCCGGGCGGCGGGTCACCGTGGTGGCGCGGGTCGGCGACGACGCGCGGGCCGCGGCGGTGGCGGGTGAGGTCGCCGCGCAGACGCACCCGGCGGCGGAGCTGATCCTGCTGGTGCCGGACGAGCGCGCCGCCGCCGGCGCGGAGCCGCCCACGTTCGGGCTGCCCGCCCGCGTCCTTCCCGAGCGTGGCTTCACCGCCGCGCGCACGGTCCGTACGCCCTGGATGGCGCCATGGCCGGACGCCGACCCCGGCCCGGACCACCTGCTCGACATGATGGCCGCCGCCGAATGCTCCTGCGCCGACGCGGTCGGCGACGACGGTACCGGCCGGTCGTACGCCTTCACCGCCGGCCCGATCACGCCCGCCCTGATCCGCCGCGGGCTGGACGGCGAGCCGGCGGACTGGACGGCGCGCGGAGTGCGGCAGTACGCGGTGACGACCACGAAGGGGCTGACCCGATGATCCGGGCGATCGTCTACGGCGACGTGGACCTGAACATCATCGACGGCTCGGCGATCTGGGCGCAGTCCATGGTGCGCGCCCTCGCCGAGGCGGGATGCGAGGTCCGGCTGCTGCTCAAGGCGCCGGTACGGACCGACAGGCTCACCGCGCCGCTGCTCGGTGCCCCCGGCGTGACCGTGGTCTCCCCGCACGAACGCGGGATGCTCGACGGGCTCGGCGACCGCGCGCTCCACCCCGAGCAGGCCGTCACCCTGCTGACCGCCCTCGACGCCGAGGAACCCGCGGACCTCGTGGTGATCCGCGGGCGCCGGCCGGCCGGGCTGGCCGCCGCGGAGTCCGCGCTGGCCGGGCGGCTGTGGACGTACCTCACCGATGTGCCGCAGTCAATCGGTGAGCTCACCACCGCGGCACGGGACGAGCTCACCCGCATCGCCCGGGCCTCCCGGCTGCTGCTCTGCCAGACCGAGGAGCTGCGCTGCTTCCTCGAACAGGGGGTGCCCGCGGCCTGCGGCAAGTCGGTGCTGTTCCCGCCGGTCGCGGCCGTCCCGGCCGGGCTGGAGGCGGCACCGCCGACCGGGGACGAGCCGCTGCGGCTCGCGTACACCGGGAAGTTCGCCCCCGCGTGGAACACCCTGGAGATGACGGCCCTGCCCGACCTGCTCGCCGAGCGCGGGGTCAAGGCCGAGCTGCACATGGTGGGCGACAAGGTGCACGGCGACGACCCCGGCTGGGCGCGGCGGATGCGCGACGCGCTGCAGGGCGGCGCGGGCGTCACCTGGCACGGCGGCATGTCCCGCGACGACGCGCTGCGGGCCTCCGCCGAGTGCCACGTCGGGCTGTCCTGGCGGCGCCCGGAGATGGACGCCAGCCTCGAGCTGTCCACCAAGGTGCTGGAGTTCGGGGCGCTGGGCATGCCGGTCGTTCTGAACCGCACGACCATGCACGAGCGGCTCCTCGGCCCGGACTATCCGCTCTTCGCCGAACCACCCGCCGGGCCGGCAGGGCCGACCGGGTTCTCGGTACGCGCCGTCGGCCCCGCCCCCGAGGACGGCGAACCACAGAACACGGAGCAGGCCCCGGACACAGAGCTGGACGGAGCGCTCGCCGCGCTGACGGCCGCCGCGTACCCGGAGACGTACGCCCTGGCCGCCAAGCGCTGCCGGTCCGCCGCCGAGGAGTTCTCCCTGGACGCCGCGGCCGCCCGGCTCCGCCATCAGCTCACCCGCGCCTTCCCCGACCCCGCGCCACGCCCGCTGCGCGTGGTGGTCGCCGGGCACGACCTCAAGTTCTTCACCCCGCTGCTGGAGCACCTGCGGTCCGTACCCGGGCTGGAGGTCCGCGTCGACCACTGGCACGCCCTGAACGCGCACGACGAGGAGCGCAGCGCCGAGCTCGCGGCCTGGGCGGACGTGGTGATCTGCGAGTGGTGCGGGCCGAACGCGCTGTTCTACAGCCGCCGCAAGCGCGCCGGTCAGCGGCTGCTGGTAAGGCTGCACCGCTTCGAGCTGTACGCGCCCTGGCCCTCCCGGCTGGACATCTCCCTGATCGACCAGGTGATCTGCGTCAGCCCGCACTACGCCCGGCTCACCCGGGAACGCACCGGCTGGCCCGAGGACAAGATCACCGTGGTGCCCAACTGGGTGGACGTCGACCAGTTCGACCGCCCCAAGCTGCCGGCCGCCGACCTCACCCTCGGCCTGATCGGCATGGCCCCCCGCCGCAAGCGCCTCGACCTCGCCCTGGACACGCTCGCCGAGCTGCGCCGCGGCGACCCGCGCTGGCTGCTGCGGGTGAAGAGCAAGCTGCCCTGGGACTACTGGTGGATCTGGAAGCGCGACGAGGAGCGCGCCTACTTCGAGGAGGTCTTCCGGCGGATCCGTACGGAACCGGAGCTCGCCGGCGCCGTGGTGTTCGACCCGTACGGCCAGGACGTGGCGGCGTGGCTCCGCCGCGTGGGCTACGTCCTCTCACCCAGCGACGACGAGAGCTTCCACCTGGCCCCGGCGGAGGGCATGGCCTCCGGCGCCGTCCCCGCCCTGCTCCGCTGGCCGGGCGTCGAGACCATCTACGACGAGCGCTGGATCCACGACGACCCCCAGGCCATGGCCGCCGCCCTCGCGCACACCCGGGAGAACGATCTCACCGAGGCCACCACGACCGCCAAGACCCAGGTCCGCACCGACTACGCGCTGGACGACGTCTGCACGGCCTGGACGACCCTGGTCACCACCTGACCACGGCTACTGCGGAGTGGCGCAGATGTTGGTCTTGGCCGAGATACCACCGAGCTGGTTGCTGAGGGACCTGCTGCTGGGCGGCTTGACGCCCTTCCAGTCGGCCCCGACGACCAGGTAGACGGTGGACGTCCGGGCGTTCGGGACGGACTGCTTGGTGGCCGCGGACTGCAACGCCACGGCCACGGTGTCCACGCCGCCGGCGCCGTTGGGCCCGTACCGCAGCTGCGTCTTGGCGTACGGCCCCCCCGGCGCGTTGCCCACCTTGGCGATGTTGAACCCGCGCTGCTGCAGGTCGTCCGCCACGCCGGAGGCGAGCCCGGCGGTCGTGGTGCCGTTCAGCACCTGGACCCGCACCTGGTTGGGCGGCAGCTTCGGCTTGACCGGCTGCTTGGGGGTGGTCTTCGCCTGGGTGTCGTTCTTGATCGACGTGAACAGCTGCCCGGCGGTGGGCTGCACCCACTCCACCCGGTTCGGGTCGAGCGTCCACGGCCGGGTGGGGACCGTCACGAACCGGACGGCGCCGGTGCTCAGCCCCTTGACACTGCCGGCCAGCTCGCGCATCTTGTCGATGTTGAAGTTGCTGTCCGTGGTAACGGTACGGGCCGCGGCGGTCAGGAAGCCGTTCAGCTGCACGGGGTCGGTGAGGATGTCGCTGCTGGTGGCCTTCTTCACCAGGGAGGCCATGAACAGCTGCTGCCGCTTGATCCGGCCGAGGTCGGAGCCGTCGTTGCCGATGTTGTAGCGGAGCCGTACGTACCCCAGCGCGTCCTCGCCCTTCACGGTCTGCCGCCCGGCGGGCAGGTTGAGCTTGGACTTCGGGTCGTTGACCGGCGACGAGAGGCAGACCTCCACGCCGCCGAGCGCGTCCACCACGGTCTTGAAGCCGCTGAAGTCGACCTTGGCGAAGTGGTCGATGTGGATGCCGGTGAGCGACTCGATGGTCCGCCAGGTGCAGGTGGCGCCGCCGTAGTTGAACGACTCGTTGATCATGCCGGTCCGCGCCGGGAGCACCTGCCCGGTACGGGACTTGCAGGTCGGCAGCCGCACCATCGAGTCACGCGGGAAGCTGATCATGGTGGCGCCGTCCCGCTTGGGCGAGACGTGCGCGAGGATGATCGTGTCGGAGCGCTCACCGGCCACCCGGCCGTACTTGCCGTTGGCGCCGTCGCGCTGGTCCGAGCCGATGAGCAGGATGTTGAGCGCCTTGCCGACCTTGGGCGGGCGACTGCCCAGCGCGGCCTCGTCGATCTTCTCCTGGTTGATGCTGCCGACGAGGTTCAGGTACGCGCCGTACGCGGTGAGGCTGCCCGCGACGAGGACCCCGGTGAGCACGATCGAGACCCACCCGAGCACGCGCCACATACCCCGACGCTCGCCGGCCGGACGGCCGTCGTCAGGGGGGATGTCGTCGTAGTAGTCGCGCATCGGCTCCAGACACCCGAGTCGTTGAGAACCCTGAGTCAGTCCAGCCGACGAGCGGGATGGGGATCATCCGGCAGATGCACCCCGAAACCGCTCACCATGCTGATCTTCTCATCCCGGAACAGGTCGTTGAGTCTAGCCATATCTGGATTTGACCAATACATGACCGATGCTCCGGCCGTCAGCGGACCCGTCAGCTCCGCCGCCACACGATCCGACGTGGGGACGAGCGGTTCGGTTCCGAAAACGCAGAGCCGGTCGGCGGAGGTGAGCCGCCACCGCGCCGCGGCGTCGCGGGCGGCGGCCGTCACCTGCTCGCCGGAGAGTACGACATCGCCGACCTCGAGGGCGGGCGAATCGGCACCCGGAGCCGACATCGATACGAAGCGGTCCCCGTGCGCGCGGACCTCGACCGCGTAGTCGAGCACGCCGGGCGGTGTCTCCGCCAGCGGGGCGCCGAGCGGGTGCAGGGAGAGCCCGACCACATCGCGCGCCCCGGCCTCCAGCGCGGCGTCGAGCGTGCCGGGGGAGGCGACGATCACATCCGCGGTCACCGGCTCCGGCCCGCACGGCACCGCGACGAGCCCGGCGCTCCAGCAGGCCTGCAGCCAGACCGACCGCTGCCAGTGCGTGGGCAGCGCCAGCGCGACCCGCTCGCCCGGGTCCACGCACAGCTCGTCGACGAGCAGGTTGGCGGTCTTGGCCACCCAGTTGTCGAACGTCGCGTACGAGAGCTCGATGCGGCTGCCGTCCGCGTCGTCGTACGCGGTGACGAACGGCCTGGCCGGGTCGCGCTCCAGGGCCGCGCGGAACAGCGCGTCGGGGGTGAGTGGCGTACTCATGGGGAGTCACCGTACGGCACCGGGCCGCTTAGTCCTTCTCGAGGATGCGCTCGGCGTTGCGCTCCTGCTCCCGCCACCACGTCAGGATCGGCGCCAGCGCCGTACGGTTCCGTTCGATCTGCTTGCGCTGGTACGCGTTCTGCGCCGCCACCCAGGTGCCGGTGAGCCGGCTCGTCGCCTTGCACGTCACGTCGGCCCGCGCGGCCTTGGTCTCCTGCGGCCCGGCCGCGCCGCCCCCGGCCCAGCGGGGGTCGGCGGCCGCGTTCTCCGGGCCGCGGTAGCGGTAGCCGGCCTGGCGCATGCACGCGCTCCAGGCCCGTACGGCGGCCTCCACCCGGCTGTCCGTCTCGGCCTGCTCCCGGGCCCGGTTGGCGAGCGTCTCGGGGAGCGTGGTGTCGCCGGCGGGCGGCGCGCCGACGCTGCGCTGGCCCTCCGCGCTGCACCCGCCCTCGGGCACGCCCTTGGGCGCCCCGGGACCGCCGACGTAGACGGCCTCTCCGGCCTCGTCCAGCTCCCGGCCGGGCGCGGCTCGCTCCATCCGCTTCGCGATCGGGTCGTGGTCGGGCCGGTAGCCGCGCTCGCGGGCCTGCTCCTCCGACACGAACAGGTACGGGTCCGTGGCGCTCAGCTCGTCGATCCGCCCCCGGTAGTCCACCGCCGACCAGCGCTGTCCGTGCTTCCGCATGCAGTCCCGCACCACGCGGTCGATGGCGGTGTCCACCTCGTCGCGGACGTCCACGCCGAGGTACGGGTCCAGCGGCAGCTCGACCTCGTCCGCCGAGGAGGGGGTGGTGACCGTGCCGAGCGGTGGTTCGTCGGGTGCCGTGGCGGCGCCGCCCGATCCGGAGCAGGCCGCGGCGAGCAGCGCGGTCACCACCAGCGCGACGGCCGAGAACGGCACGGCCGGCCGGGGAGGATTCACGGTCGGGCACCCTACCGAAGCAGTGGGCGCCCTTCGGGGGTACGAACCGGGACGAAACACCTGCCGGGCATCCTGGGCGCGTCCGGGATCTTTGGGATAACCCCAGGTGATCCGGGGCAAGTGGCCCCGGGAACGGTCCTGCGGGCGCGTCGGGCGCGGTGTTACGTAACGATCTGGCTACGCTCCGTGGGCGATGAGTTCGACCACCACAACGCCCGGATCCGGCCGGATCGTCGATCCGGCGTCTCCGCGGCCGTCGCGCACCCGGTCGCGGCTGATCCTCGCCGGCATGACGGCCGGCGCGGCCATCGGCTACGCCACGTTCGCGCTCGCCCGGTACGCTGACGGCCGCTCCACCGCGTTCGACCTGGTCATCTTCGACCAGGCGGTGCGCGGGTACGCGGCGCTCGGCGCGCCCCGCTCGGCCGCCAAGGGCGTGCTGCACGGGTTCGGCCCGCACTTCTCGGTGCTCGGGGACCACTTCTCGCCGATCCTCGCCGTGCTCGCGCCCGCGTACTGGCTGTTCGACGACCCGCGCACGCTGCTGATCGCGCAGAGCCTGCTGTTCGCGCTGGCCGCGCTGCCGGTCTGGCGGTTCGCCGAGCGTGCCCTGGGTGCGACGCCGGCCCATCTGGTCACGGCCGCGTACCTGCTGTCCTGGCCGATCGCCGCCGCGGTCGCGTTCGACTTCCATGAGGTCGCGTTCGCGCCGCTGTTCACCGCGCTGCTGCTGGAACGGCTGCAGGCCGGTCGGCGCGGCCAGGCCCTCGCGGCGGCCGCGGCGCTGCTGCTGGTCAAGGAGGACATGGGGCTGCTCGTCGCGGGCGTGGGCGTGGTCCTGCTGCTGGCCGGCGGACCGGGGTCCGGGCTGACCGGCGGCACCCGGCGGCTCGGCGCACTGCTCACCGCCGGCGGGCTCGTCGCGGCGGTGCTGGCCTCCCGGGTCGTGGTGCCCGTACTGGGCGGAGACGCCGAGTTCTACTGGGCGTACGGCCGCCTCGGCCCGGACGTGCCCGCCGTGCTCGCCCACCTGCTCACCCATCCCGGCGACGCGCTGGGCACGCTCGTCACGCCGAGCGGCAAGGCGTACACGCTGGTGCTGCTGCTCGCCCCGCTGGCGTTCCTGCCGCTGGCCTCGCCGATCGTGCTCGCCGCGGTGCCGCTGCTGGCCGAGCGCATGCTCGCCGACGGCTTCCCGACCTGGTGGGGCGTGAACTACCACTACAACGCGTTCGTCGTGGTCGTGCTGGTGCTGGCCGGGGTGGACGGGGCGCGGCGGCTGCACGGGTGGTGGGGCCGGCGCCGCGGCCGGCCCGCGCTCGGCTGGGCCGCCGGGGTGGCGGTGGCCACGGTGCTGCTGATGCCGGTCTTCGGATACGGCCAGGCGTTCGGCGCGGATCTGTGGCAACGGGACGCCTGGGCGCGGGCCGCCCGTGAGGCGTCGGCGGTGGTGCCGGACGGGGTGGACGTGGCCGCGGCCGACCCGGCGGCGGCGTGGCTCACGGCGCGCGCCCGGGTCCAGGTGTGGGCCGGCGCGGACACCCGGGTGCCCTGGGTGGTGGCCGACGTCGCCCGCAGGCACCAGTCCTTCGACGACGTGTCCGCGCAGCGTGCGGCCGTACGGCTGCTGCGCGGGCTAGGCTATCGGGCCGTGTACGAACGCGCCGGATGGGTGGTACTGCACCGGGGGCCGGGCCGGTGAGCCGGGCGGTGCGGGCGCCCGAACGATTCCCGGGCCGCGCGGCCCGGCGGGTAGCCTCCGCGGGAGATGTCACACGCGCCCCACGCCTCACGGACGGCCGCGTGAGCGCCGGTCGTGTGCTGGGCCGACTCACGGTGGCCCCGGTCCTGCTGCTCTGCGCCTGGCTGCTCGCGACGTTCCCGCTGCTGCTGTTCGGCGTGTTCACCCCGCCACTGGCGCTGATCGTGGCGACGCCCGTGGGGGCGCTGCTGCTCACACTGGGCCTGCGCCGGGTGCCGGAGCGGCTGGAGGCGCCGTGGTGGGTGGTGGCCGCGCTGGCCGCCATCGCCGTCGCGTTCGCCGTGCACCAGGGCCTGTACGTGGCCGAGCAGATCGTGGTCCGCCGCGACGCCGCCTCATACGCCCAGTTCGCCACCTGGATCGCGGACCACGGCGGGCTGCCGATCGACCAGCGGCGCGAGCTGATCGCGGGCGGCGATCCCGCGCTGTCGTACGAGAGTCTGGCCTTCTTCCAACGCGACCACGTGGTGTGGCCGCAGTTCATGGCCGGAGCGCCGCTGGTGCTCGCGATCGGCCAGTGGCTCGGCGGGGGGTACGGGCTGATCCTCGTCACGCCGCTGCTCGGCGCGGCCGGGGTGCTGGTGCTCGGCGGCCTCACCGCGCGGCTCGTGGGGCCCCGGTGGGCGCCGCTCGCCGCGCTGGTGCTGGCGGTGAGCCTGCCGCAGGAGTGGGTGAGCCGGTCCAGCTACAGCGAGCCGCTCGCCCAGATCCTGCTGCTCGGCGGGCTCGCGCTGCTCGTCGACGCGCTCGACCTGGCGCCGCGCGCGGCCCGCTGGGGGGCGCTGTTCGCCGGGCTGGCGCTCGGCCTGTCCGTACTCGTCCGGATCGACGGGCTGCGCGACGTGCTGCCCGTGGTGGCGTACGCGGGGCTGCTCGCGGCCCGGCGGCGCGGCGAGGCGCTGCCGCTGTTCGGAGGCCTCGCGGTGGGGGTCGCGTACGGGCTCGCCGACGGATATCTGCTCTCCCGGCCGTACCTGGAGGACATCGCGGCCTCCTTCGACCCGCTGCTGGCGGGGTCCATCGCCGGCGTGGTGCTGGTCGCGGCGGTCACGCCGGCGATGCGCCGGTGGGGGGTGCCGGACCTGTCCCGCGGGCCCTGGCCCTGGGTGGTCGCGGCGCTCCCGGTGCTGGTCACGGTGGCGCTGGCGGTGCGGCCGCTGGTGCAGACGGCGCGCGGGCACGGCCTGCCGATCACCGCGGAGCTCGTCGGCAAGCTGCAGCTGCAGGAGGGCCTGCCGTTCGACCCGGACCGCACGTACGAGGAGTTCAGCCTCTACTGGACCGCCTGGTACGTGGGCATTCCGGTGATCATCGGCGCCACCGTGGCGGCGGCGATCCTCGCGCACCGGTCGATGCGCGGCAGGTCGCCACGGTGGCTGCTGCCGCTCGTCGTGATCACCTGGACGGTGGCGATCACGCTGCTCCGGCCGGCCATCACGCCGGACCACCCGTGGGCCTCCCGGCGGCTCGCCGCGCTGGTCATCCCCGGCCTGATCCTGCTCGCCGTGTGGGCGGTGGCCTACGGGGTGCGGTGGATGCGCACGAACGGCTTCGACCGCGGCTACCTGGTCTGGGCGACCGCGCTGGGCGCCTCGGTGCTGCTGGTGCCGACGGCGGTGACGTCGTTCGGGCTGATGTTCAAGCAGACCGACGCGGGGGAGATCGCCGCCGTACGCGGCCTGTGCGCGCGGATCCCGCCGGACGCGAGCGCGGTGATCGTGGAGCGGGTCACCGGGGACCGGTTCACCCAGGTCGTCCGCGGCATGTGCGGCGTGCCCACGGCCCGGATGCACGCCCCGACGCCGGAGGACGTGTCCCGGGTGGCGACGGCGATCCGCGCGAACGGACGGCGCCCGGTGCTACTCGGGGCCTCGGAAGGTGACCTGACCCCGTATCTCCCGCCGGGGACGCGGCCGGTGCACGCGCTGCACCTGAAGACCCGGCAGGACGCACACACCCTGATGAAGCCACCCGCGAGCACCTGGAGCATGGAACTCAACGTCTGGAGCGCCGTACTCTCGAAGTGATAAGTGCACTTGTAATAAGTGTACTTATCACTGCCCGGAGGCCCGCGGTGCGCAAGCCAGACCACGTGTTCGACCGCCTCATGGAGTGGCGGCGCCTTTCCGAGTGGGCGGAGATCACCGACCCGGACATTCGGCTCGGTGTGATCAGCGGCCGGCGGCGTCAGGGGAAGACCTACCTGCTGCGCGCACTCGTCGAGGCCCGAGGCGGCTTCTACTTCGCGGCCAGTGAGTCCACGACCGCGGTGAGCCTGCGCGAGTTCGCCGAATCGCTGGCGGAGCACATCGGCGCACCGGCGCCTCCCGCCCTAAACGACTGGGACCACGCGCTCCGGTACATGTACGAGGTGATCCCGGACGGGCTGATCGTGATCGACGAGTTCCCGTACCTGGTGAAGGCGAGCCCGGCGCTGCCCTCCCAGTTGCAGCGGGCCCTCGACCCGGGCGGCTGGGCGCACCGCGGCAGCACGGCGCAGCTGCTGCTCTGCGGTTCCGCGATGTCGGTGATGGGCGGCCTGCTCGCGGGCAACGCGCCGTTGCGCGGCCGGGCCAGCCTGGAGATGATCATCCGGCCGTTCGACTACCGTACGGCGGCCGGGTTCTGGGGCATCACGGATCCCCGGCTCGCCGTCCTCGTCCATGCCGTCGTCGGCGGCACGCCCGCGTACCGGCGGTCGTTCGTGCAGAAGGACGTTCCGCGATCGTTCGACGACTTCGACGACTGGGTGCGGCGTACGGCCCTCAACCCCGACATGCCCATCTCACGCGAGGCGCGGATGCTGCCGACCGAGGAGATTGCGATCCGCGAACCAGGGCTCTACAACGCCGTGCTCGCGGCCGTCGCCGCCGGTAACACGACACGCGGCGCCATCGCGGGTCATATCGGGCGAAAGGAGACGGAGCTCGCCCATCCCCTGCAGGTCCTCGCGGACGCCGGCTTGATCGCGCGGGAGGCGGACCCCTTCCACGCGCGGCGATCGGCCTTCCGGATCACCGAGCCGCTGATCACCTTCTATGAGGTCGTCGTGCGCAGGCACTGGTCGATGATCGAGGAGGGCTACGGCGACATCGTCTGGCGCAGGGCTCAGGACGCCTTCCTCGCCCACGTCGTGGGCCCGCACTTCGAGGCGCTCTGCCGGCGCTACGCCAGGGCCCACGGCCTCGAGTTCCTCGGCGGACTGCCCGCCGAGGTGGGTGCCGGTGTGGTGTCCGACCCGGCGAACCGGACGCAGATCGAGGTGGACGTGGTGGTCCTCGCGTCGGGCCTGCCGGGCGAACGGCGCAAGATCCTCTCGCTGGGCGAGGCCAAGTGGAACAGGCGGATGGGGGTGGGGCACCTCGAACGCCTGCGGCGGGCGCGGGACCTGTTGACGGCCAAGGGGTACGACACCTCCGACACCGTGCTGGCCTGCTACAGCGGCGGCGGCTTCGACGACGAACTGCACGCGGCCCAGGAGCGGGAGCCCGTCCACCTGGCCGACCTGGAGATCCTCTACGGCATCCGCTGAGGCACCTCCGGCACTGTCACGGAGTCGCTACTGTACGTCTCCGTGGGAATCGCGTGCGTTACCGAAACTGCCGTTGGTGGTGCCGCGATTCGGCTGGGTCGGCGGCCTCCGCACCGGCTTGTCGTCGGAGGGCTCACGGTGCTCGCCGCGGTGGGATTCGCGGTCGTCTCCCTGATCAGGTTTCACCGGTTCCGGTCGACCTCGTACGACCTGGTGATCTTTGACCAGGCGATTCGGTCGTATGCGGAGTTCGGGCTTCCGTACGCGCCGATCAAGGCGGCGGACGGGCTCAGCCCGGGGACGTCCGTGCTCGGTGACCACATATCCCCGCTCAACGCGCTGCTCGCGCCGCTCTACTGGGTCTGGGACGACCCCCGGATGCTGCTCGCCGCGCAGGGGGTGCTGTTCGGGCTGGCGGTGCCGCCGCTGTGGCGTTACGTGCGGCGGACGCTCGACACCTTCGCGGCGTACGCCGTCGTCGGGTGTTACGTGTTCTCCTTCCCCGTGCTGTACGCGGCGCTGGCCGACTTCCATGAGGCCGCGTTCGCGCCGGTGCTGGCCGCGCTGGTGATCGAGCGGTTCGACGCGTACGCGCGGGGCCGTACGGGACCGGCCGGAGCGCTCGCGGCCCTGGCGGCGCTGCTGCTGGTCAAGGAGGACATGGGGCTCCTCGTCGGCGGCTTCGGGCTGTGGCTGACGGCGACCCGCCGGTGGCGCCTCGGCCTGCCGCTGGCCGTGCTGGGCCCCACCTGGACGGCGCTCACCACGCAGGTGCTCGTCCCCGCGTTCGGCGGCCGCGCCGACTTCTACTGGCGGTACGGAGCCCTCGGGGAGGATCTGCCCGCCGCCGCGCTGTCGGTGCTGACCGACCCCGTCGGCGCGCTGCAGATCGTGATCACGCCCGCGGACAAGGTGCTGCTGCTCGGCCTGCTCGGGCTGCCGGTGCTGTTCGCCTGCCTGTGCTCGCCGCTGATCCTCACCGTGCTGCCGCTGCTCGCCGCCCGGCTGCTGTCCGACCACCTGACCTGGTGGGGCGTGGAGCACCACTACAACGCGTTCATCATCGTGCCGATCCTGTGCGCGGCGGCCGACGGGGTGCGGCGGCTCCGTATCGGGCTGGGGCGGCTCGCCGGCTCGAGGCCGCCGCGCCCGGGGCTCGTGACCGGGCGGCGGGCGCACCGCGCCTGGGCGGTGGCGGCGCTGGCCGTCACCGTGCTCGTGGCGTGGGACCGGCCGCTGAGCGACCTCGCGCCGCGGACCCCCGGCGAGGTACGGCGCGCCGCCGCGGCCGAGCGGCTCGTCGCGATGGTGCCGGACGGGGTCACCGTGGAGGCGCCGAACGAGCTGGGGCCGTATCTCACCCGGCGGGCCACCGTGCTGCTCTGGATGGACCCGCCGCAGGACGCCGCCTGGGTGCTCGCGGACGTCGGCGCGCCCGCCACGCCGTTCGGCGACGTGGAAAACCAGCGGGACGCCGTCATCGGCCTGCTGGCCTCGGATTATCGCGAAGTTGCCGGCGAACAGGGGTATGTGCTGCTGCGGAGAGTGGCCGAACCGTGGCCGTCCGGACCGTGAATTGCGGGTGAGGAGCCTGTGACCTGCGACGCAAAGATCTCTCCGGCCGAGTATCCTCGCGGCGCGTGGGCTTCTCCGACTCTGCCCGGCCCGAGGCGTCCCCGGCCGGCGACCCGTACGTGACGATCGTGCTGCCCTGCTTCAACGAGCAGGACCACGTCCTCATGGAGGTCGAACGCATCTGCAAGGTGATGGACGCCAGCGGCTATACCTATGAGCTGCTCGCCATCGACGACGCCTCCACCGACGATACGCTCGCGAGGCTGCGGGAGGCGGCGCCCGACCATCCGCACATGCGGGTGGTCCCGTTCCGCCGCAACGGCGGCTCGGGGACCGTGCGGCGCATCGGCACGCAGACCGCGCGCGGCGAGATCGTCGTGTGGACCGACGCCGACATGTCGTATCCGAACGAGCGGATCCCCGACTTCGTCCGGATCCTCGACGAGGACACCTCCATCGACCAGGTGGTGGGGGCCCGTACCAGCGAGGAGGGCTCGCACAAGTTCCTGCGGGTGCCGGCCAAGTGGTTCATCCGGAAGACCGCCGAGGTGCTCACCAACAGCTCCATCCCGGACCTGAACTCGGGGCTGCGCGCGTTCCGGCGCGAGGTGTCGCTGCCGTACCTGCGGCTGCTGCCGCCCGGGTTCTCCTGCGTCACCACGATCACGCTGGCGTTCCTGTCCAACCAGCACGACGTGCTGTACGTGCCGATCGACTACGCCAAGCGGGCGGGGAGGTCCAAGTTCAAGTTCGTCAAGGACGCCTACCGCTACATCCTGCAGGTGCTGCGGATGGTGATGTACTTCAACCCGCTCAAGGTACTGATGCCGCCGGCGCTCACGCTGATCTTCGTCGGCGTGGTCAAGGGCGTGTACGACATGATCGACCACTTCCTGTACTTCGCGAACAACACGATCATGATCTTCATGAGCGGGCTGATCATCGCGTCGATGGCGTTGCTGGCCGACCTCATCGTGCGTTCCCGCAACGACGACATCCGGTCCCGGGGAGATCTCTGAGCCCGATGCGGATCGTCCTCGTCGGCCCCACGTTCCCGTACAAGGGGGGCGGTGCGGCGCACACCACCGAGCTGGCGCATCGCTTGGCCGCCGCCGGGCACTCCGTGACGATCGAGTCGTGGAAGGCGCAGTATCCGGGGTTTCTTTACCCTGGTACGCAGACCATCTCCGCTCCGGAGGGGGAACCGTTCCCCGGTACGCGCCGGGAGCTGGCCTGGTACCGGCCGGACGGCTGGCTACGTGCGGGGCGCCGGTTGCGGCGGTCGGCCGACCTCGTGGTGTTCGCGGTGCTCTCGCCTGTCCAGGTGCCCGCCTACCTCGGGATCCTTGCCGGTATCGGGCGGGGGAGCGGGGTTGCCGCGCAAGGCGGCACCGGCCAGGGCGGCACCGGCCAGGGCGGCGCCGGGCGGGACGGCACCGGCCAGGGCGGCACCGAGCAGGGCGGCACCGAGCAGGGCGGCACCG
>WHSL01000245.1 GCA_009380095.1 Streptosporangiales bacterium
CGTGCTGCCGGACGGCAGCCGGAACTCGTACCGGATCGACCGGCTCAAGGACAAGCTCGGCACCCGGTCGATGGCCAGCGGCGAGGTGACGCTGCACGATACGTACGCGCAGCCGATCGGCGACCTGACCCGCGGCGTGCAGCAGATGCTGGAGATGGTCAACCACTCCCGCATCTCCAACGTGATGCGCTCATCGGCCCTGATGCGCCGCGCGGTGAACGAGTCCGTGGCCCACACCCGGCAGCGCGTCGTCTCCGGGCGGAGGCTGTTCGACCAGCCGCTGATGCGCCGCACCCTGCTCGCCATGATCCTGGAGGCGGAGGCCTCGCTCGGGCTGCTCCTGGAGGCGAGCGCCCAGTTGGCGGCGGGCGACGCCGGCGACGAGCGTGCGCACACGGTGGCGCGCGTCATGACCCCGATGGCGAAGTACACGGTCTGCAAGCGGGGACGCTGGGTCACCGGCGAGGCGATGGAGGTCCGCGGCGGCAACGGCTACATCGAGGACTGGATCAACCCCCGCCTGCTCCGCGACTCCCACCTCGGCTCGATCTGGGAGGGCTCCTCCAACGTGGTCGCCCTCGACGTCCTCCGCTGCATGCACAAGTCAGAGGCCCACCGGGCACTGCACGCGGCGTACCGGGACCGCGGCGGCGACGCCGGCCTGGCCGCCCACTGGGACGGCCTCCGCGACCAGGGCGAGGAGATCCTCACCCTGGACCGCGACGACCAGGAGCTGCACATCGGCGACTACACGGAGGCGCTGTGCCGCGCCGTCCAGGCCGCCCTCCTTCTCGACCAGGCCCGGTACGAGACCGGCGCCGGAGGCGGCGCCCGCAAGCAACTTGTCGCGGACGCCTTCCTGCAGACCCACCTGAGGCCCGGCACCGTTCCCCAGGAGGCCGTCCGCGACCTGGAGCTCGTGGCCTTCGGCTGAGCCCAGGCTCCCGAGCCCCGTTCACCGGTACCACACACGGCTTCACCGCACGCTGACCGTGACCTCCCATACGAACCCGTCCGGGTCGGTGAAGGACCCGGCATCGCCACCGATCACGAGCCGGTGTGATCCGGTGCCCTCGGGAGAGACACCGGCGACCTTGGCGAGGCCGCGGCGCTTGTAGAGGGCCAGGGTGATGGGGCCCGACCCGGCGTCGAACTCGACGTACTTGCCGCCGAAGCTCTTCGCCACGGGCAGGCCCTGCTCGGCGTAGAAGCGCTTGCTCGCCTTCACGTCCTCGACGCCCAGCAGCAGCACGATCTCGTCGATCTCCCGGGTGGCCGGGCCGGTGTCCTTCTTCGCCGAGGTCGCGAGCTTCCAGATCGTGCCGTCCGGGGCCTGGACGACGGAGCCGTAGCCCCAGAGCGACTTCTCGGCCGGCTTGAGCGTGGTGGCGCCGGCCTCGAGGGCGGAGTCCATGAGGCTGTCGACGGTGGACGGCTGGGAGACCGTGAGCCCGATCGTGAACCCGCGGAAGCCGGTCGTGGGCGCCTCCGAGGCTTGCAGCCGGATCTGCGTGTCCAGCCCGAAGGCGTCGGTGTAGAAGCGGTGGCCGGCCGTGGGGTCGGCCACCTCGAGCGTGATGGATTCGATGTTCGCCATGGTCATCACGCTATTCGCGACTCGGTGGGCCGTGCTTCTCGATTCCTGACCGGTCGCCGGCCGCGGGGTGGCGGTAGAAGTCGGCGAGGTCGGGCGGGAGCGGGGTGTCGCCGGCGATCAGGTCGGCGGCCTTCTCGGCGAGCATCATGACCGGGGCGTAGATGTTTCCGTTGGTCACGTACGGCATGACCGACGCGTCCACCACGCGGAGGCCCTCGACGCCGTGCACGCGCATGGTGCCGGGGTCGACGACGGCGCGCGGGCCGGTGCCCATGCGGGCGGTGCCGGCCGGGTGCAGTGCGGTCTCGCCGTTGTCCCGTACCCAGTCGAGGACCTGCTCGTCGGTGGTGACCTGCGGTCCGGGGGCGAGCTCGCCCGTGCTGAAGCGGGCCAGCGCCGGGCGGGTGAGGATGTGCCGGGCCACGCGTACGGCCTCCAGCCACTCGCGCCGGTCCTGTTCGGTGGAGAGGTAGTTGAAGCGGAAGGCGGGCTTGGCGCGGGGGTCGGTGCTGGTGATCTTCACGGTGCCGCGGGCGTCGGAGTACATCGGGCCGACGTGCACCTGGTAGCCGTGCCCGCCGGCGGGGGCGGACCCGTCGTACCGGACGGCGACCGGTAGGAAGTGGAACATCAGGTTGGGATACGCGACCTCGTCGTTGCTCCGTACGAACCCGCCGGCCTCGAAGTGGTTGGTGGCCGCCGGTCCGGTGCGGCCGAACAGCCACTGCGCGCCGATCCACGGCCGGTAGCGCCACTTCAGGTAAGGCTGCATCGTGACCGGCTCGCGGCAGCCATGCTGGATGTAGACCTCCAGGTGGTCCTGCAGGTTCTCACCGACGCCGGGCAGGTCCTTCACCACCGTGATGCCGAGCGCTTCGAGTTCGGCGGCGGCGCCGATGCCGGAGAGCTGCAGCAGCTGCGGCGTGTTGAACGCCCCGGCGCAGCAGATGACCTCGCCGGCCTCGACCTCGCCGCCGTCGTACGCGACCCCGACCGCGCGGTTCCCCTCGAAGATGATCCGGTTGACGTGCGTCCGCGTACGGACCGTCAGGTTGCGGCGGGACCGTACGGGATGCAGGTACGCCCGCGCCGCGGACAGCCGCCGCCCCCGGTGCACATTCCGGTCGAACGCCGCGAACCCCTCCTGCCGGTACCCGTTGACGTCGTCGGTCAGCGGATACCCTGCCTCCTGACAGGCCGCGAAGAACGCCTCGTACAGCGGCCCGCGCGCGGGGCCGCGCTCCAGCGCGAGCGGCCCGTCGCCTCCGCGGAACGGCGAGTCCGGTTCGGCGAGACAGTTCTCCATCCGCCGGAAGTACGGCAGGCAGTGCGCGTAGTCCCAGCTCTTCATGCCGGGATCGGCCGCCCAGCGCTCAAGGTCCAGCGGATTGCCCCGCTGGAAGATCATCCCGTTGATGCTGCTCGACCCGCCGAGCACCTTCCCCCGCGCGTGATACACGCGACGCCCGTTCATGTGCGGCTCGGGCTCGGTCTCGTACCGCCAGTCATGGAACCGGCTGCCGATCGGGAACGTGAGCGCCGCCGGCATGTGGATGAAGAAATCCCATCTGTGGTCGGACCGGCCCGCCTCAAGCACGAGCACGGAGGTTCCGGAATCCGCGGACAACCGGTTGGCCAGCGCACATCCGGCGGAACCGCCCCCGATGATCACGTAGTCGTAGCGCAAACCCGACCCCTCCAGGCATCGAGGACGTTTCGCGCATCGTAATTCCGTGCGCACTCGGCGTCTTGACCGCGGCGATCACTCACCCAATCCTGTTCCTGATCGCGGAAACCCCCAGATTCCGCGCGACTCGGACGAGGGTGACGCCGTTGCTGGACGTCGACGGGCTATGGAAGGTGTTCGGCCCCCGCGCGGCCGCCCAGGTCGGAACGGAGCTCTCCAGCGCCGAGCTGAAACGCCGCACCGGCTGCGTCGCGGCGGTCAGGGACGTGTCGTTCACCGTGGCGCCCGGCGAGGTCTTCGTCGTGATGGGCCTCTCCGGGTCCGGAAAGTCGACGCTGGTCAGGTGCCTGACCCGGCTGATCGAGCCGACCGCCGGGACCGTACGGCTGGACGGCGAAGACCTCGGCACGGCCTCCCCCGCGCGGCTCCGCGAACTGCGGCGGCACCGCATGGCCATGGTCTTCCAGCAGTTCGGCCTCCTCCCGCACCGGTCCGTACTGGACAACGTGGCGTTCGGCCTGGAGATCCGCGGCACCGCCCGCGCGGAACGGCACGACCACGCGCGCCAGGTCATCGAGCTGGTCGGACTGTCCGGGTTCGAGGAGTCGCTGCCCGAGCAGCTGTCCGGGGGCATGCAGCAGCGGGTCGGCCTGGCCCGGGCGCTCGCCGTGGACCCCGAGGTGATGCTGTTCGACGAGCCGTTCTCCGCGCTGGACCCGCTGATCCGGCGCGAGATGCAGAACGAGGTGATCCGGCTGCACCGGGTCGTCGGCAAGACCATGGTGTTCATCACCCACGACCTGAATGAGGCGCTCCGGCTCGGCGACCGGATCCTGCTGATGCGGGACGGCGCGGCGGTCCAGCTCGGCACGCCGGACGAGGTGGTGGGCGCGCCGGCCGACGACCACGTACGGGACTTCGTGGCGGACGTGCCGCGCGAGCAGGTGCTGACGCTCCGCTGGATCATGCGTCCGGCCGGCCCGTCCGACGCCCTCGACGGGCCGTCGCTGCCGCCGGAGACGGTGATCCGCGACGCGGTCCATACGGTGCTCTCGGCGGACCGGCCGGTCCGGGTCGAATCGGATGGATCATTGCTGGGCGTGGTCACGGCGGCCGAGGTCTTGGAGACCATCGCGTGACCGCCGCGGTGGCGCTGCGCCGTCTGGCCCGCCCGCGCCGGGCGTGGTTCGTCGCGGCGGTGCTCGGTGCCGGACTGCTGGCCTGGCCGCTGCTGCGCGGGCGGGACACGCTGCCGCTCGGCGGGGCGGAGCTGGCGGGGGCGCACCGGTTCCTGAACGGCGCGTTCGAGGCGGTCGACGCGTCCCGCAACAGCAACCCTGTCTTCCTGTACGGCTTCAACTACCTCCGGCTGCTGCTGGACACGTCGACCACGTTCGTGCAGGGGCTGATCAGCCAGCCCGCGTACGGACGACCGGCACCGGTGCTCGGCTGGCTCGGCGTCACCGCGCTCGCCACCGCCGTCGCCTGGCTCGCCGGGAACCTGCGGGTGGCGCTGCTGGCGTGTCTCGGATTCGTGTCGTTCGGCCTGCTCGGACTGTGGACCGAGGCCATGGACACGCTCGCGCTGACCCTCACCGCGGTGTTCTACTCGCTGCTCGCCGGCATCCCGATCGGCGTGGCGGCGGGTCTGCGGGAACGGGTGCACCGGGCGATCACGCCGGTGCTGGACTTCATGCAGACCATGCCGACGTTCGTGTATCTGGCGCCGCTGACGCTGGTCTTCCTGATCGGCCCGGCCAGCGCCACCATCGCCACGATGATCTACGCGGTGCCGCCGGTGATCCGCCTGACCGCGCACGGCATCCGCGAGATCCGCCCCGCCGCGCTGGAATCGGGTATCTCGCTCGGCGCCACCCCGGCGCAGCTGCTGACGAAGGTACGGCTGCCGCTGGCGCTGCCGATGATCGTCGTGGGGATCAACCAGACCCTGATGGCGGCGCTCGCGATGGTGACGGTGGCGGCACTGATCGACGCCCCCGGACTCGGTGAGTCGGTGCTCCAGGCGCTGGAGAGCCTGGACGTCGGGACCGCCGCCGCGGCCGGGCTGGCCATCGTGATCATGGCGGTCGTCCTGGATCGTACGACGACCGCCGCGTCCGTGCGCCGGCCCCGGCGGCGGCCTTGGTGGCTCGTGACGGCGGTGCTGGCCGCGGCGGGGATCGGCGCGTATCTGTCGTTCATCTACGTGTGGGCGTCGACGTTTCCGCAGGCCGCGAACTTCGGGCCGTACGTACGCCGGGCCGTCGACGCCGCCGACGCGTGGCTCCTCGACAGCGCCGGGGGCGTCACGGACCTGGTCCGCGACCGGATGACCGCGTGGCTGCTCAACCCGTTCCAGACGTTGCTGACCGATGCGCCCTGGTGGTGGATCGCCACGGTGGCGGTGGCCGTCGCCCTGTTCGGCCTCGGCGTCCGGGCGGCCGTACTGGTGGGCGCCGGCGTGGCGGGCCTGCTCGTACTCGGCCTCTGGCAGGACTCGATGGTCACCCTCGCCGCCACGGTCGTCGCCACCGCGCTCACGGCCCTCGTCGGCGTCGTGGCCGGCGTGTGGATGGGCCGCTCGTCCCGGGCCGACGGCACGATCCGCCCGGTCCTGGACGCGGCCCAGACCCTGCCACCGTTCGTCTACCTGGTCCCGGTCGTCGGCCTCTTCGGCGCCACCCGCTTCACCGGCATCCTCGCGGCCGTCATCTTCGCCATCCCGGTCACGACGAAGCTCGTCGCCGAGGGCATCCGCGGCGTACGCGCCTCCGCCGTCGAGGCGTCCGGCGCGGCCGGCGCCACCGCCTGGCAGACCATCATCAAGGTCCAGCTCCCCCTTGCCCGCGCCTCGGTGACCCTCGCGGTCGGCCAAGGCCTGATCTACGTGCTGTCCATGGTCGTCGTCGGCGGCCTGGTGGGGGCCGGAGCGCTCGGATATCAGGTGGTGGCCGGCTTCTCCCAGCACGAACTGCGCGGCAAGGGCCTGGCCGCGGGGCTGGCGATCGTCGTACTGGGCATCGTGCTCGACCGGATCATGAGGGCAGCGGCGTCAAGGGCCGGTGCCCAACGCGCCTAACGCGCACCACAGAAAGGTAAGGACACATGAGAACACGCGTACTGGCGCTCAGCGGCGTCATCCTGCTCTCCCTTTCCGGCTGCGGGGGCGCGAAGGTCGGCGAGCAGGGTGGTGGCGGTGGCGGCGGTGTCTCGGCCGGCGGCAAGGCCTGCGGCACCGTCAACCTGGCGGTGAACCCCTGGGTCGGTTACGAGGCCTCCGCCGCCGTCGTCGCCGAGGTCGCGGAGAAGCGGCTGGGCTGCAAGGTCGAGAAGAAGAACCTCAAGGAAGAGGTCTCCTGGCAGGGCTTCGCGACCGGCGAGGTCGACGCGGTCATCGAGAACTGGGGCCACCCCGACCTGAAGAAGAAGTACATCGAGCAACAGAAGGTCGCGGTCTCCGCCGGGTCGACCGGCAACAAGGGCATCATCGGCTGGTACGTGCCCCCGTGGATGGCGCGGAAATACCCCGACATCAGGGACTGGAAGAACCTCAACAAGTACGCGTCGCTCTTCGAGACCTCGGAATCCGACGGCAAGGGCCAGCTGCTCGACGGCGACCCGTCGTTCGTCACCAACGACGAAGCCCTCGTCAAGAACCTCAAACTCAACTACAAGGTCGTCTACGCCGGCAGCGAGGCGGCCCTGATCACGGAGTTCCGCAAGGCGGAGAAGGACAAGACCCCGCTGATCGGCTACTTCTACGAACCCCAGTGGTTCATGTCCGAGGTCAAACTCGTCAAGGTCAACCTGCCCCCGTACAAGGAAGGCTGCGACGCCGACCCCGAAAAGGTCGCCTGTGACTATCCCCCGTACGACCTCGACAAGATCGTCAGCAAGAGGTTCGCCGACTCCGGCTCCCCCGCCTACACCCTCATCAAGAACTTCAAGTGGACCAACGACGACCAGAACCTCGTCGCCAAATACATCACCCAGGACAAACTCAAGCCCGAAGAGGCCGCCGCCAAATGGATCGCCGCCAACGAAGCGAAGGTCAAGGCCTGGCTTCCCTGACAGGTTCGGCGCCGGAGATCCCGAGTCGTGTTGGCCGGCGTGGACATCGCGCTCGCCGTGACCAGGACAGAAAGAACTCTCGTGCCCACCGATGACAAGTACGAGCCATGAGTGCGTTCCGGATCTACCTGCGGGTGGTCAGCTCCCGATTGCCGCCTGAGGAGATCAGCGATCGCCTTGGGACCGAGCCCGATTCCGCGTACGCCGTCGGCAGCCGTCGCCGCCCGCAGGCCCGGCCCCGGAATCACACGTCCTGGATGCGCCATGCCACGGCGCCCGGCACTCCGGAACGCCCCGAGGATCTGGAACCGGTCATCCTCGGCTGGGGCATGGACTTCGCGAGCGCCGTCGGTGACCTGGTCGAGTCGGGTGACGCCACAGCCATGCTGGAGATCGTCCAGGAAATCCGCGACCTGGAAGACGTCCAGGCCAAGGGCATCTTCCTGAGCGAGGAGTTGATCACCTGGCTGTCCACCGCGCAGGCCTCGATCGACATCGACCAGTACATCCTCCACGATTGCGCCGAAGACGACTGACCGGCGGAGACGATCCGGATCCCACCGAGCCGGTCATGGCTTTCGTGCTGATCGGTACCGGGACGTGCATGGGCGAAGGCGTCACCACGGATCGCTGTGCGCGCCAGGATGGCGCGTATGGAAGGACCTCGCGTTGGGGTGATCCCAGTCGGCCATGCCTCCGTTGATCAGGAG
>WHSL01000176.1 GCA_009380095.1 Streptosporangiales bacterium
AGAAGCAACCCGCGACCAAAGAAGCGACACGTGACCACTGAAGCGGCCCGCGATTTCCAGCGGCCCGCGCGCTCTTGGAAGGGGAGGTGACCGATGTCCGACTTCGTCGACCAGGTGACCCTGCACGTCAAGGCGGGTGACGGCGGGCACGGCTGCGCCTCCGTGCACCGAGAGAAGTTCAAGCCGCTGGGCGGCCCCGACGGCGGCAACGGCGGCCGCGGCGGCGACGTGATCCTGGAGGTCGCCACCGACACGGCGACCCTGCTGGACTACCATCGCCGGCCGCACCGCAAGGCCGGCAACGGGGCCCCCGGCCAGGGCTCGCTGCGCAGCGGCGCCGACGGCGGCGACCTCGTGCTGTCCGTACCGGACGGCACCGTCGTTCGGACCGGCGGCGGCGAGCTGGCCGACCTCGTCGGCGAGGGCACCCGGTTCGTGCTGGCCCAGGGCGGCCGGGGCGGCCTCGGCAACGCGGCGCTGGCCACCGCCAAGCGCAAGGCCCCCGGCTTCGCGCTGAAGGGCGAGCCGGGCGAGACGTTCGACATCGTGCTGGAGATGAAGACGGTCGCCGACGTCGGGCTGATCGGCTTCCCCAGCGCGGGCAAGTCCTCGCTGATCGCCGCGGTGTCCGCGGCCCGGCCCAAGATCGCGGACTACCCGTTCACCACCCTGGTGCCCAACCTCGGCGTGGTCGAGGCCGGCGCCACCCAGTTCGTGGTGGCCGACGTGCCGGGCCTCATCCCCGGCGCGAGCCACGGCAAGGGGCTGGGTCACCAGTTCCTGCGGCACATCGAGCGCTGCTCCATCCTCGTGCACGTGCTCGACTGCGCCACCCTGGAGCCCGGCCGCGACCCGGTCTCCGACTTCGACGTGCTCGAGGGCGAGCTGGCGGCGTACTCCGCCACCCACGAGGTGGATCTGGCCAGCCGGCCGCGCATCGTCGTGCTCAACAAGATCGACGTGCCCGAGGCGCGGGAGCTCGCCGACCTGGTGCGGCCCATCTTCGCCGAGCGAGGCCTGCCCCTGTACGAGATCTCCGCCGCCACCCACGAGGGGCTGCGCGCGCTGACGTTCGCCATGGCCGAGGCCGTGGCCTCCGACCGGGCCAGCCACCCCACCCCCGAGCCCACCCGGCTCGTGCTGCGGCCGCGTCAGCTCGGCTCGGTGGACTTCGAGGTCGTGAAGCTCGGCGAGAACCGGTTCCGGGTGCGCGGCGACAAGCCGCGCCGATGGATCCGCCAGACCGACTTCTCCAACGAGGAGGCCGTGGGCTTCCTCGCCGACCGGCTGGCTCGGCTCGGCGTGGAGAAGGCCCTGCTGGAGGCGGGCGCCATCGACGGCGCCGAGGTGCTCATCGGGGACGAGGAGGACTCGGTGGTCTTCGACTGGGACCCGTCCACGCCGGCCGGCATGGGCCCGGTCGGGGGCCCGCGCGGCACCGACTCGCGGCTGGGCTAGACGGCCGCGGCACAGTAGGAACCAGGAGACCCAGGAGGGACGGACACCCGGTGCAGGGGTCAGAGGCAGGAAAAGCGGTACGGACCGCGATCGCCGAGGCGCGTCGCGTGGTGGTCAAGGTGGGCTCGTCCTCCCTGACCACCCGGGACGGCGGCATCGACGGCTACCAGATCGAGACGCTCGCCGATGTGCTCGCGGCCCGCAGGTCCGAGGGCATCGAGCTGGTGCTCGTCTCCTCGGGCGCGATCGCCACGGGCATCGGCCCGCTCGGGCGCGCCAAGAGACCGCGTGACCTCGCCACCCAGCAGGCCGCCGCGAGCGTCGGCCAGGGCCTGCTGGTCGCCCGCTACACCGCGGCCTTCGCCCGGCACGGCCTCACCGTCGGCCAGGTGCTGCTCACCGTGCCCGACCTGATGCGCCGAGCGCACCACCGTAACGCCCAGCGCACCCTGCAGCGGCTGCTGGAGCTCGGCGTGGTGCCCATCGTCAACGAGAACGACACGGTGGCCACCGACGAGATCCGGTTCGGCGACAACGACCGGCTCGCCGCGCTCGTCGCACACCTGGTCCGCGCCGAGGCGCTGGTGCTGCTCTCGGACGTGCCCGCGCTGTACGACGGGGACCCGCGGCGCGGCGGCGCCACCCGGATCGCCGAGGTCAACGGCGAGGCCGACCTGGACGGCGTACGGCTCGGCAAGACCGGCGCGCGCGGCGTCGGCACCGGCGGCATGCAGACGAAGGTCGAGGCGGCGGGCATCGCCACCGGCGCCGGCGTGCCCGTGGTGCTCACCTCGGCGGCCCAGGCCCGGGCGGCGCTCACCGGCGAGCCGGTGGGCACGTACTTCCGCGCCGCGGACCGGCGGCCCTCCACCCGGCTGCTCTGGCTCGCGCACGCCACCGCCGGCCGGGGCCGGGTCTGGCTGGACGACGGCGCGGTCGACGCGGTCATCCGGCACCGCGCGTCGCTGCTCCCCGCCGGAGTGATCAAGGTGGAGGGCGAGTTCGACGCGGGGGACCCGGTGGACCTCTGCGACCCGCAGGGCCGGCTGCTCGCCCGCGGCCTGGTCAACTACGCCGCGGCCGAGATCCCCGACCTGATGGGCCGGTCCACCCGCTGGCTGGCGCGCGAGCTCGGCCCCGAGTACGAGCGCGAGATCGTGCACCGCGACGACCTGGTCATCCTGCGCCGTCCGGCGAGTCGGCGCCCGGCCGGACCACGGCCCTTGAACGACACGGCTTGACCACCCGAACGACGTGAACGACGTGAACGACACGAGGGAGAGCTCCGATGAGTGAGGCCGAGCAGGTTCTGCAGACCGCCCGGCGGGGCCGTACGGCCGCCGTCACGCTCGCGCCGCTGCCGCGCGCGGCCAAGGACGCCGCCCTGCTGGTCATGGCCGACGCGCTGGAGGCGCGCGCCGCCGAGATCGTCAAGGCCAACGCCGAGGACGTGGCCGCCGCCCGCGAGAACGGCACGCCCGAGTCGATGATCGACCGGCTGAGCCTGTCCGAGGAGCGCATCGCCGGCATCGCGTCCGCCGTACGGGAGATCGCCGACCTGCCCGACCCGGTCGGCGAGGTCGTCCGCGGGTCGACGCTGCCCAACGGGCTTGAGGTGCGCCAGGTCCGGGTGCCGTTCGGCGTGATCGGGATCGTGTACGAGGGCCGCCCCAACGTGACCGTGGACGCCGCCGCGCTCTGCCTGAAGAGCGGCAACGCGGCCCTGCTGCGCGGGTCCTCGTCGGCGTACCGGTCCAACACCGCCATCGTCGACGTGCTCCGGGACGCGCTGACCGGCACCGAGGTGCCGGAGGACGCGGTGCAGTTGGTACCCGGCACCAGCAGGGACTCGGTCACGCACCTGATGAACGCGCGCGGGCTCGTCGACGTGCTGATCCCGCGCGGGGGAGCGTCGCTGATCCAGAACGTCGTGCGGAACTCCACCGTGCCGGTGATCGAGACCGGCGTCGGCAACTGCCACGTGTACGTGGACGCCGCCGCCGACCTCGACATGGCGGAGAAGATCCTGATCAACTCCAAGGCCCAGCGGGTCTCGGTCTGCAACGCCGCCGAGACGCTGCTGGTGCACGAGTCCGTGGCCGCCGCCTTCCTGCCCCGTGCGCTCGCGGCGCTGAAGGAGGCCGGGGTGACCGTGCACGGCGACGAGCGGGTCCGTTCGTTCTCCGGGGACGTGGTGCCGGCGACCGAGGAGGACTGGTCGGAGGAGTACCTCTCCTACGACATCGCCGCCGCCGTGGTGCCGTCGCTGGACGCGGCGGTGGAGCACATCCGCCGGTACGGCTCGGCGCACACCGACGCCATCGTCAGTGACTCCCAGGCCGCGGTCCGCCGCTTCGTCGCGTACGTCGACTCCGCCGCCGTGTCGGTGAACGCCTCCACCCGCTTCACCGACGGCGGCGAGTACGGCTTCGGCGCGGAGATCGGCATCTCCACCCAGAAGCTGCATGCCCGCGGCCCGATGGGCCTCCCGGAGATGACCACGACCAAGTACGTCGTCACCGGCGAGGGGCACGTCCGCTAGCCCGGAGACCTCACGCCCGTCACGGAACGCCCCGCCCGTGCCCCCACAAAGGCCATCAATCGGGTCATCTTGCGCTGACCCGGAGTAAGGTTCCGGTGGCCCGCCGGTGCATGCCGGTTTCACCGAGCCACGGGGAGTACTCCGGTGACAGAGCTGAGACATCATGAGATCGCGGAGTCCGAGCATCGCCTCCTGAACCCGTTCACCGAGGCCAAGCTGATGCTGCTCGGCGAGGTGTGCCGGATCGGCCGGGGCACGCACATCCTGGACCTCGCCTGCGGCAAGGGGGAGATGCTGTGCCGCTGGTCGAGCGAGTACGGCGCCATCGGCCACGGCGTCGACCTCAGCGAGACGTTCCTCGCGGCGGCGCGGGCGCGCGCCAAGGAGCTCGGCGTGGACGGCAAGGTCAGCTTCGAGCAGGCCGACGCGGGCACGTACCTGGCGGCCCGTGACGCCTACGACGTCGTCGTTTGCCTCGGCGCCACGTGGATCGGCGGCGGCCTGGCGGGCACGATCGACTTAATGCGCCCGCCGCTGGCTCCGGGCGGGCTGCTGCTGATCGGGGAGCCGTACTGGATCGAGCCCCCGCCCGATGGCGCGTACGAGGCCCTCGGCCTGGGCCGTGACGACTTCACGGACCTGCCCGGCATGCTGGACCGGTTCCGCGCCGCCGACACCGAGCTGGTCGAGATGGTGCTCGCGGACGCCGACTCCTGGGACCGGTACGTGGCCTCCCAGTGGTGGACCGTGCACGAGTGGCTGAAGGCGCATCCCAACCACGGGGACGCCGCAGCCATGCGGTCGTTCGCGGACAACGCGCGCGCCTCGCATCTGAGGTACGGGCGGCGCTACCTCGGGTGGGGCGTGTTCGCCCTGCGCACCGAGCCGGCGTAGCCGCTCAGGACTTGGGCTCCCGGCCCCCGCCTCCGCCGCCGGTGAACCGGCCGAAGATCCGCTCGCCCGCCCCCGCCGCGGACCCGGCCACGTCCCGCAGCGTGCCGATCAGCGGGTCGGAGCTGCGGTTCCAGGAGTCACGGTACGACCGCGCCGCCGCCTTCACCTCGTCCGTCACCGACGCCTGCGCGTCGTCCGCCCGGCGCGGATAGTCGCCGCCGAGGATCGCGTCGTACTCGCCGGAGTCCGCCCAGTGCACCAGCTCGGCGAGCCGTACGACCGCCAGCGGATGCGTGGTGCCCTGCAGGTTGAGCAGCTTGGCCAGCCCGTCCCGTACGTCGCCGGCCGCGTCGTACTCCCGCGCCTGCTCGGCGAACGCCTCCACGTCCATCTCCGCCAGCCGGGACCCGCCGGCCGTCTTCATCAGCGCGCGCTGCGCGGCCTGCAGGTCCTGCCCGGCGAGCAGCCCCGCCCGGTCCGCGGACAGCTCCGACTTGCGCTCCCACTCCTCGAGCGCGGTGACGATGGCGCGGATGCCGATGTAGCCGAGGGGGATCCAGGCGACCCGGGCCGCCAGCCGGATCAGGTGGTAGAGCATCGTGCGGTAGACCGCGTGCCCGGACAGCACGTGCCCCACCTCGTGGCTCACGCAGAACCGCAGCTCCGCGTCGTCGAGCAGGTCGATCATGCCCGAGGTGAGCACGATGAAGGGCTTGTCCGAGCCGAGCGTCATGGCGTTCGGCCGGGGGTCGCTGATCACGTACAGCTCGGGGACCTCGTCGAGGTCCAGGATGTAGGCCGCGTCGCGCACCATGTCGTAAATGTTGCGGAACTGCCGGTCCCCGACCCGGACCGAGCTGCCCAGGAACATCAGCCGCAGGCTGCGCTCGCGGAACAGCCCGGACAGCCGGCGCAGCACGATGTCGAACCCGGTGAGGGAGCGCATGCCGACGAGGGCGGAACGATCCGCCGGATGCTCGTAGGCGCGGGAGCTGATGCCGGGGAGCCGGGTGCGCTTGCGGTCCGGAGTGGTCATGGACCGAGTCTAGGCACGCCACGGCGCTCCCGGGCAGCCGCGCCGATTACGGACCGCGACCCGTCGTCGTACGGGGTGCCGGGCACGGGTGTCGTACGGGCCGGTTAGGGTCACAAACATGAGCACCGGAGGTAGCCCGGGGGCCCGCAAGGTGGGGATCATGGGCGGCACTTTCGACCCGATTCACCACGGGCACCTCGTCGCCGCCAGCGAGGTGGCGCACCTGTTCGGGCTGGACGAGGTCGTCTTCGTGCCCACCGGCGAGCCCTGGCAGAAGTCCGGGCGGGACGTCTCGCCCGCCGAGGACCGCTACCTCATGACCGTGATCGCGACGGCCTCCAACCCGCGGTTCCACGTCAGCCGCATCGAGGTCGACCGCGGCGGCCCCACGTACACCATCGACACGCTGCGCCAACTCTGTAAGCAGTACGGCGCGGGCGTGCGGCTCTTCTTCATCACCGGCGCCGACGCGCTGGCCCAGATCCTCGGCTGGCGTGACGCGGACGACCTCTTCGACCTCGCGCATTTCGTAGGCTGTAACCGACCGGGTCATCGCCTCTCCGACACCGGACTGCCGGAGGGGAAGGTGAGCCTGGTCGAGGTGCCGGCATTGGCGATCTCCTCGACCGAATGCCGGGAACGCGTTCAGTCGGGCGAACCCATCTGGTATCTCGTCCCCGACGGCATCGTGCAGTACATCAACAAACGCGGTCTCTACCGTGACGAACCCGGCCCGGGGGGAACGTGACGATAGAAGGCCCTCGACGGAGGACGACCCGTACATCGTGACCGCATCCGACAGCGCCATCGAGCTCGTCTCGATCGCCTCCTCCGCCGCGGCGGAGAAGCTGGCCGACGCCATCATCGCCTACGACGTGAGCGACCAGCTCGTCATCACCGACGCCTTCCTGCTCTGCTCCGCGTCCAACGACCGCCAGGTCCGGTCCATCGTCGAGGAGATCGAGGACCGGATGCGGGACGCCGGCCACAAGCCCGTACGCCGCGAGGGCGAACGCGAGGGCCGGTGGGTGCTGCTCGACTACCTGGAGGTCATCGTCCACGTCCAGCTCGACGAGGAGCGCACCTTCTACGCGCTCGAGCGGCTCTGGAAGGACTGCCCCGAGTTGCCCCTCCCCGCCGACGTCGTGGAGCACAACCGGCGCCGCGAGGAGCTGCGCGCGGCGGCGGGCGAGCAGCGATGAGCAGACGCCTCGTCTGCTGGCGGCACGGCCAGACCGTGTGGAACGCCGAGTCCCGGTTCCAAGGCCAGACCGACATCCCGCTCAACGAGACCGGCCTCGCCCAGGCCGAGCGCGCCGCCCGGCTGCTCGCCGCGCTGCGGCCCGCCGCCATCATCTCCTCCGACCTGATGCGCGCCGCCGACACCGCGGCCGCGCTCGCCGCCGTCACCGGCCTGCCGGTCAAGACCGACAAGCGCCTGCGTGAACGCTCCGGCGGCTCGTGGGAGGGCTGCACCGCCGAGGAGATCAAGCGGCGCTGGCCCGCCGAAGACGCCGCGTGGGAGCCGCCGGAGGGCGAGCTCGTGCCCGCCGTGGCGGAGCGCGTCGCCGAAGGGCTGCAGTCCGCCATCGACACGGCCGGGCCGGACGACCTCGTCGTCGTCGTCAGCCACGGCGCCGCCATCCGTCTCGGCATGGCGAAGCTGCTCGGCCTGCCGGAGGAGCACTGGCCCCTGCTCGGGCCGTTGAACAACTGCTCCTGGTCCGTACTGTCCGAGGGCCGCCGCGGCTGGCGCCTGCTGGAGCACAACGCCGGCACGCTCCCCGAGCCCGTCCTCAGCGACGACCGCTGAGCAGGTCCCCCCGGGCCCGGCCCCGGCCTGCCCACGGCTTTCGTTTCGCGTCCGGTCTCGGAACCCGGTATGCTTCAAGCCGTTGCCGGCCGTGAGAGCGGACCGGGCAACGCGGGGCTATGGCGCAGTTGGTAGCGCGCCTCCATGGCATGGAGGAGGTCTGGGGTTCGAATCCCCATAGCTCCACCATAGAAGGCTTACTAGAACACTGGACCAAGTCCATACCGCTAAGCAGGCCTTCTATAGTGACGCTCGTAGGGCCGTCCTCCGTAAGGAGGGCGGCCCTACTCCCGTTTTGGGTGCTCCCGCCCTGGATCTCGTTCTCCTTCTCGCTCTGGACGGCATGGAGCCGTGCGAACGGCTCACGCAGCTCATGACCACTGACCATGTCATGGTCGATGTAGAGCTTGAAGAAGATGGCTTGGTTGAGCAGTCGTCGCTGCTCGTCGTTGCAGCGCCGGTAGAGCTCTTGCGGGTTCTCTAGCCTAGTGGTCATCTGGGAAGCCGCAGAACACCTCCGGTCGAAGGGCGGTCACCACCCAGCTCCCTTTATGAGGGAAGTGCCGATCAAGATCAACCGTATGTTCGCTCATGTTGTGAAAAGCACTTCGATCTCTTTGTGCGAAGGCTGATTCGTACTCGGCCTGCTGCGCCTCCGAGGTGGCGACGCCACTCTCCTTCCCGAAGCACGGTGGCGACCGGGGTTCCCCTGAGCACCGCCTGGCGTCAGCGGCAAATCGCGGGAAGTCCTGCGTTGGCCACGAGTACCGTGGAGCTGGTAACGCCGGGCGCGGGCCGAGGAGGGATCGAGTGGTCGATCTGGAATTTACCCCTGGTCGTGCGATCCGACTTGGCCTTGGACCGGGCGATGCCACAGTCCATCTGAACGCCGGCATGGGCGTGCATCGCCTGGACATCCCCATGACGGTTGCTTCTGTCCGGCTCCCCACGGACATGCCGATCCAACTCAGCGGTGACCTCTACACGGAGCTGAGTCACGCGGCTCCATGGCTCGGGTCGTTGCACCTCAAGCAGATCGCAACCCGAGCGTTCGAGGTCACCGAGTACCTGACGTGCAGCCTGAACGACAGCCAGCTTCAGGGAATCGAGGCGGCACGCGACGGTCGCGATGTACGACTGCGCCTCGACTTGAAGGCCGTCCTCCTTCATCCCGTAGACACGCTGTATCCGATTGCCCAGACGCAAACGTCAATCTCGGTGCCGGCGGCGGCCTGGGCACGGCAGCTCGAGGCCCTGGGGAAGGCTGTCGTGCTAGAGGTGCTCGTGCCGCTGCCGCTCGACGGAAGTGAGCTGCGACAAGCTGTCGAGCGGATTCGCGAGGCCAAAGGCCACATCACGGACGGCAGGTACGAGGAAGCCGTCAGGGCGGCACGGCTGGCGTTGGACTACGTGAAAGACGCGATACCGCGCGAGGATGCAGCACGAGCGCAGAAGTACCCACCCAAGCAGCGCACGCAAGAGCAGCGTTGGAGTGTTTTGGTGGACGACCTGTACAGCCTGGCCAGCAGCACACACCACGACGATGCAGTCACGGAGAACTTTGCGTGGAGGCGCGACGATGCCCTAATGATCGTGGGTGCCGTTGCGGGGTTGCTCCGTAGATCGGCGCGACAGCCTGAGTGAACTGGCGCAATCCTCTGGCAGATTCACGCCACGGTTCCACTCGGCAGGCTTAGTCGCGTCTGGCCTTAAGTTGCTCCGCCAGTCCTGTACCTCGAGTCTTTGGAGGGCTCGTGCCCATAGTTCTCCGTGACGCCGCGTTTGCCAGCCTGGATGGCTTGAGGCTCCATGGCACGCTGGCAACCCCAGCAACCACCACCGGCCCCGCTGCAGTGCTGGTGCACGGTGGAGGTGTCACCCGCGAGGAGGGCGGCTTCTTCGCGCGGATGGCCGGCGGCCTGGCCGAGGTCAGCGTGCCGTCGCTGCGCTTCGACCTGCGCGGCCACGGCGAGAGCGAGGGACGGCAAGAGGATCTGACCCTGGCCGGTATTGCCAACGACATCCGGGCTGCCGTGGAGTACGTCCGAGGGGCAACCGGATCGGGCCCGGTCCATCTGTACGGCACGAGCTTCAGCGGCGGGATCTGCCTGCTGTTCGCCGCGCGCTTCCCCGAGCAGGTCTGCAGCCTGACGTTGGCCAACCCGCTGCTCAACTACAAGAAGCGCTTCATCGACGACAAGCCCTTCTGGCACGACGACCACATCAACGAGGCCGTTGGTCGTGAGCTGGCCGAGCAGGGGTACCTGGCGCACTCACCGACCTTCAAGCTGGGCCGGCCACTGCTCAACGAGGTCTTCTACATCCAGCCGCATCGGCTGCTCGGCGACGTACGGACGCCGACGCTGTTCCTCCACGGCAGCGCCGACACCTTCATCCCCATCGAGAGCTCACGTCAGGCCGTCGGCCAACTGGCCGGCGAGGCGGAGCTGGTGGAGATCGAGGGTGCCCAGCACGGTTTCGCGGTGCACGACGATCCCCAGTACCTGGAGCCGCAGACGCAGGCGTGGCAGGCGATGGTCATCCGCACTGTGGCTGACTGGATGACGGCTCACAGCAAGTGAGTGCTGTGCCTTGTACTCATGTCGTGGTTCGGAGCCGGACGCGGGCTGGGAGTCCTCGATCCAGTTCGACGAGACCAGCGCGCTCCAGCACGACGGCGACGTAGTTGGCTGTCTGGCGTGGGTGCCACTCCTTCAGGTAGCCGTCGAGCCTTGTGGGGTCACCAGGCAAGGACATGGCCGCGTTGACCAGCAGTGCGGCGCCGGCCGCCAGCAGGACGTGCCGCCGGTCCCAGCCCGCGCGACTGGGTCCGTACAGCAGCAGCACACCGAGGCCGGCCAGCGCGAGCACGTCGACCGCGAGGCCCGGCCAGGTCGTCGGCGTCATCTGGTATGTGGCGAGGACGACGAGGGCGGCGCCTCCGGCGAGCCACGGCGGCGGCACCCACCCGGTCGCGCCGGTCGGCCGACGGGGGATGGCGAAGGCCGCCACGGCGAGGACGACCGCGATCACGGCGGCGCCGCCGAGCTGGGCGGGGGAGGCGATGAACTCCTCCGTACTGACGTGATCGCTCGCGACGAGGGCCGCGGCCGCCAGGTACAGCAGGACCATGACGGCGAGACCGGGCCGGCCCAGCCAGCGGCGGTCGGCCAGCCGGGGCACGCAGGCCTCGACCACGGCGATCGGGGCGGCGAAGCTCCAGATCATGTGCCCGCCGACGAAGGCGATCGTCTGGTCGGCGCTGATGCCGAGCGCGGGGATGAGGGTGGGCGTCCGGGACTCGTCCCAGTACGGAACGTCGTCGCCGTCGCTGGTGTAGTCGGGGTTGAACAGGCTCTGGTCGATCAGGCCGGCCTGGATCAGCCCGAACGCCGCGCCGAGCCTGCCGATGCGGCGGACGCACTTCGATCCCGTTCCGGAGCTCGCGCGGCTGCGGGAGGAGGCACCGGTCGGCCGCGTCGAGTTCCCGTATCCCGGATTGGACGCGCCGCTGTCGGTGTGGCTGGTGACCCGGTACGAGGACGCGCGCGCGGTGCTCTCCGACGCGACCCGCTTCAGCGACGCGGCGCAGAAGCTGGGCGACGGCGTGCTGATCGGTGACGACCCGCCGGAGCACACCCGGCTGCGCAAGATGCTGACCGGCGAGTTCGCCGTACGGCGGATCGAGCGGCTGCGGCCGCGCATCGAGGCGATCGTCGCCGAGCACCTGGACGCGATGGCCGACATGCCGAAGCCCGTCGACCTGGTCGGCGCGTTCGCGCTGCCCATCCCGTCGCTGGTGATCTGCGAACTGCTCGGCGTCCTGTACGCCGACCGCGCCGACTTCCAGCGCCGCGCCTCCTCTCGGCTCGACCTGTCCGTACGCGACGGGCAGCCGGGCGTGGTCGAGGAGTCGATGGCGTACATGGCCGAGCTCGTCGCCCGCCAGCGGGCCGAGCCCGGAGACGACCTGCTGGGCA
>WHSL01000273.1 GCA_009380095.1 Streptosporangiales bacterium
CGCGCAGCGACCCCAGCACGGGAAAAATCGGTTGATCTCGGAATAGGCGCTCGCGATCCTTGGGGTTGATCACCTCACGCCGCGAGTCTTTCGGGAGTCACCTCACTCATGCATGCCTCACCGCTCGCGGCGGAGGCCGTGGCCGACCGGCGCCGTTGGACGGCCCTCGTCTTCATCGCCCTGGCCCAGCTCATGGTGGTACTGGACGCGACCATCGTGAACATCGCGATGCCCTCGGCGCAGCACGCCCTCGGCATCTCCGACGGCGACCGGCAGGGCCTCGGCACCACGTTCATGCCCGCCATGAACCTGGCCACCTCGGGCGTACGGCCCCAGGACGCGGGCGTGGCCTCCGCCATGGTGAGCACCGTCCAGCAAGTCGGCGGCTCGATCGGTACGGCGCTGCTCAACACGATCGCGGCGACCGTGACGGCCACGTACCTGAGCACGCACACCCCGTCGGCGGCGACGCCGGGGCCGGCCATGACGCACGGTTTCACCGTGGCGCTCTGGTGGGCGGCCGGGATCCTGGTGCTCTCCGCGATCGCGGTCCTCACCCTGATCGACGCGGGCACCCCGAAGGCCCCCGAGGCCCGCGTCGAGGAGCCCGACCTCGCCCCGGAGCTCGCCGCCTAGGCAAGGCAGGTCAGCGGCCTGCCGCCGTTGTAGTCGACCATCTCCGAGAGGGCGGTGGCGACGTCGATGGGCGCGCCGGGCTCGGCCCCGCCGAGCTCGGCGTACGCCCGGTGCAGGTTGCCGACGACGCGCTCCCGGTCGGACAGCTCCGCGTACGGACCCAGGTCAACCTCGCGCGCCGCCTCCAGCGGACTCACCCCCGCGCCGAGGCCGGCCCGCGCCGTCTCGATCACGAACCGCAGGTAGCCGAGCACGTCGTCGATGAGCGCAGGGCCGGCGACCGGCCCGTGCCCGGGGACGATGGTCTCCGCGCCGAGCGGCGCGACCACCCCCTCGAGCACCCGGATCGCCCCGGCCACCGACCCCATCAGCAGGAACGGCGTGCCACCGTTGAACAGCAGGTCACCGGCGAACAGCACGCGCCGCTCGGGGATCCACACGATCGAGTCGTTCGTGGTGTGCGCGGCGAGCCCCACGTGCCGTACCTCGCAGCGCAGGTCGTCGGCCCAGACCGTGACGCCGTCGGTGTAGGTGAGGAACGGCGGCTCCAGCTCGATGCCGCCCCAGTCCACCGGGGTCCAGAAGGGGGCACCGCCCGGTGGTCCCCAGTCCAGCACGGCCTGCCGGGTGCGCTCGTGCGCGACCACGGTCGCGCCGCGGAACAGGTAGTTGCCGAAGGTGTGGTCGCCGTGGTGGTGCGTGTTGATCAGCGTGCGCACCGGCCGGTCGGTGACGGTGCCGATCGTGTCCAGATAGGCCCGGGTACGGCGCTCGGTCGAGCAGGCGTCGACGCTGATCACGCCGAGGCTCCCGACGAGGAACCCGGTGTTGTTGATCCACCACGTGCCGTCGGGCTGGATGTAGCCGAAGACGCCCTCGCTGACCTCGGTCAGCTCGGGTGCCGGCGTCACTGGGTCGTACGGCGCGGAACTCATGGCACGATCGTGGCATCACCGCCGCCGCGGTCAAAGACCCCGGCCCGCGTCGGTCTCCAGCCGTTCGAAGTAGTGCTCGGCGAAGACCCGCGCCACGAGCTCGGCCCGGCTCCGCACGCCGACCTTGCCGAACAGCGCCTTCACGTGGTCCCGCACGGTATGCGGCGAGATGCCGAGCTCCCGGGTGATCTCGGCCGTGGTCAGCCCGCGGGCGAGCAGCCGCAGCACGTCCTGCTCCCGATGGGTGAGCCGGTAGCCGAGCGCGAGCACCGCGGCGAGGTCCGGCCCGCGCGCCGGAGTGATCATGACGGCCACCGAGTCCCCGTACGGGCCCGCTCCCTGCAGGATCGACGCGTGCAGATGCAGCCAGCCCAGGGAGGGCGTACGGACCTGCGCGCAGGCCGGCTCCCGGCCGTGCCCGGCGCGGGCCGCGCGGGCGCGCCCGGCCACCACGTACACCGGCTCCGGCACCGGCGCCATCGGGCTCCCGCTGTCCTTGGCGATCTCCGCGAGCCACTCCTCGGCACCCGGGGTGACCGCCTCCAGGGTGCCGTTCGCGTCGAGTACGACCAGCGCCGGGCCGGGTTCCGGCGCCGGGGTCTCCCGCTCGGTCACGTACGCCTCGCGCAGCGCCTCCGCGATGTCCGTGGCCACCGACGCGACGAGGTCGCGCTCGTACGGCGAGAACGTCTCCCCGGTGGGGCGCAGCAGCTGCGCGATCCCCCAGCAGGAGCCGTCCCGCCCGGTGAACGCGGCGCGCAGCTCGTCGCCGATGGCGAGGCCGCGGTAGACCTCGCGGTGCCGGACGCTGCGCCCGAGCTCGCCGCCGGTGGCCTCGGACAGCGTGGCCACCGGGATCTCCGCCCGGGCGAGGTCGACGAACTTGTTGAAGTCGCTCGCCAGCAGCTCGTTGTCCCAGAACCTGGGGCAGAGCGCCTCGGGCAGCGCGTGCACGACGCCGTCCGTGGGGAGCGCGGTGGCCGGGTCCGTACGCAGGAACATCAGCGCGCTGCAGGGCACGGCGGCGCGGGTGCGCTCGGCGAGCGCGCGCACCAGGGCATGGGCGTCGAGCCCGGCACGGGCGAGCCGGGCGACGCCGGTGGGCAGGATCGCGCTGGAACCGGCGAGTGGGGCGATCGCCATGAAGTCAACGTACGCCGATCCGCGCCGCCTGCCCTCCCCCCATCTGCGGGATGGATCCGCCGCGCGCACGGCGGCACGCTGCGTACAACGCAGAGGGAGGGATCCCATGAGCTGGAACTTCCTGGACCCGGCGAGCCGCTCCAGGCTGGACGCGGTGGTCGCCCGGGAGGCCGACGGGCTGCTGGCGCTCTCGGCCGACCCCGAGCGCTGGCGGGCGCCGACCGCCTCGGAGGGATGGACCGTACAGGACGTCGTCGGCCACATGGTGGACACCACCGAGGGGTACTTCGTCTCCTTCGACGCGGCCCGGGGCGGGCAGCCGGCCGCCGAGCCGCTCGGCGTCCGCGACATGGCGAAGTACGTGGACGATGGCGCCAAGTCCTTCCGGCCCGTCGGCCAGGCCGAGCTGCTGGGCCGGCTGCGGGCGGACTTCGACCGGTTCGCCCAGATCAGGCGCGACGTCACGGACGAGGAGTGGACCGGGCTGAACGTGCCGCACAAGTACATGGGGCCGGTCCCCGCCGCGTTCTACACCGTGTTCCAGCTCGTCGACTACGCCGTCCACGCGTGGGACATCCGCGAGGGCGCGGGCCGCCCGCACGGGCTCGCCGCGGACACCGCCGACCTGCTGGTCCCGCTGAGCTTCATCGTCTGGCAGTCCACCTGCGACACCACCGGCGTACCGCCGTACAGCCTCGGCATCCGTATCCTGTCCGGCGCGAACGCCGGCGACACGGTGGCGCGGGTGACCGAGGAGGGCATCGTCTTCGAGCCCGGCGACCTGTCCGGCCTGCCCGGGGTGATCGAGTTCGACCCGGCGAGCTTCGTGCTCACCGCGTTCGGCCGGATCAACGGCGGCACCCACCGCGGCGACACCGAGCTGCTCGGCCGGTTCTGCAACCTCTTCTTCCGGATCTGACCCCGGACCCGGCCCTCCCCCCGGGGCGGTCACGGGGACGGACTCGGCTACCGTCCCCGTGACCGTGGGGTCAGAACTGGTCGGTCCCGGAGGCCTGGCCGATCGGGAACACGTGCCGGGAGGCGGCGCAGATCGTCTCCAGCGCGTGCACCGGAGTGTCCTCCGTGGAATACGAGACCCGCAGCACCTGCACCACCCATTCGCCGGGCTCCAGGTCCAGGATCTCCGCCTCGTACCGCGTGGGGGGCCGCGCGGTGAGCGTCTCCACCGCGTGTCCGAAGCGGTACCCGAGGTTCTCGATCGCGGCCTGCAGGGTGGGCAGCACGAAGTCCTGCCCGGCCAGCCGCGTACCGTCCCCCACGTCCATGCGGAAGTAGCTGGTGGCCATGCGCACCGGGGTCCCGTTGGCGGTGAACATCTTGCGCCGGGCGATCACGGTGTCGCCCGGCTCCAACCGTAGCCCCGCCGCCACATGCTCGTTACTCGGCTCCTGGCCGACGTACAGCATCCGGCGGGCCGACTCGAGCCCTTGGCGCTCCGCCTCGGCGAGGAACAGCGAGGGCGCGCCCCGGACCGACGGGTGCGTGGGCAGCGCGCGCTCCACCAGTACGCGCGGCCGCGGCTCCGTGGAGGCCACGGGCGCCCGGTGGTCGGTCGCCCCGGCCCGTTTCATTTGCGAGATCCGCCCCGGGGTGACGCCGAGTCGGGCGGCGATCTCGTCCTGCCGGACCCCGGCGTCCTGGGCCTCCGCGATCGCCTGCCGGCGGATGCGGGCGAGCTCGGTGACCACCCCCTGTTCGGAGGCGAGCTCACGGCTCGCCGCCTGGGCCCGCTCCACCGGGTCGGCGACCGCCGCGATATCCGCAAGTGTCCGCGCGTCCATGGGACACACTCCCCTTCTCGCGGTCCTCGGACCCTCTAGGCAGAGGGCCGGTCCGCTGCGTACAGTGCCAGCACCAGCGCGCTTTAGGGGGACTAAAGCGGCTGTACCCGGGAGACAGTCATGCCTCAGCCCAAAGGCGACATCCGCGTCGCCCTTCAGTCTGCCGCAGCGTCATGAGCGAGCCGTACGGGGGCCGCATGTACGCGTGGTCCATCCGGGTCGCGCACCGTAGCGGGCCCGAAGGGCTCGCCGCGGACCCGGCCCGTGTGGTGGAGCGGGTGGTGCGGGAGCTGGCCGCGGCCGGCCCGGGGAGCGGGGCCACCGCCGAGGTGCGGACGATCTATCGCCGGCCGAACAGTTCGGGGCTGAGTGAGGCCTATCGCGATGGCGACATCATCGCGTATGCCCATCTCGATGAGTCCGGAATCGTCCGGTGGGAGCCCGAGCCGGCGCAGTGGGTGGCGCCGATCACCGGCGCCGCCCCCGCGCCGGACATCTAGCGCGGGGGCGTGCGTGGGCCGTATGCGGGGCCGGGCGCGGTGCTGTGCGCCGGACTCAGTTGCCGAGGCCGACGACCTGCCGGTAGGTGGCCGGGTCCTCAGCCCGGTCTTCTCGATCTCCGCTTCCATCCGGCGGGTGTCGGCGAACGACGACTCGCGGAAGACCCGCTGGATGATCGGCTTGGCGACGAACTTCGTGAACAGGTCGTCTCCCTCGTCGATGAACGCGCCGCTCGCGCTCACCACGGTGAGCCGGCTGACGCCGGTGGCCTCCATGGCCCGGATGATCGTGGCGGTGCCACGGGTGCAGATGTCCGACGGGCCGCGTCCGCGCGGGCCGAGCGCGGAGAAGACGACATCGCGGCCCTCCACGGCGGGGATGATGGCGGCGGGGTCGTCCAACTCGGCGCGGACCACGGTGAGCTCCGCCGCGCCCTCGAACGGCAGCACCGAAGACTCCCGCGCCACCGCCGTCACGTCATGCCCGGCCGCCAGCGCCTGCCGGACGAGCTGGCTCCCGGTCCCCCGGCTGGCCCCTCGGACATGCTCGGCGCCCGGAAGCACTCTGAAGCCTTGTCGAAAATGTCGCCGGGCGCGAAGAACCGGTTCTCCTCCATATCGTCGCGGGACACCCGGTAGATGTAGCTGCGCCGCCCCGGCTCCTCGGAGTACGGGGTCCGCGAGACGGAGAAGAAGAAGTTGTCGTCCACGACCGTGATGCCCTGGGTGCGCAGCGGCACGTTGTAGATGGGACCGTCGCTCTCCAACTCGCCCTGTGCGTTGGGCGTGTACGACTCCATCAACACCCAGTTGAGACCTTGCCCCTTGCCGTAGCGGCCCGCGTAGAGCGTCGAGCCGTCGGTGCCGAGAAATGCGACGCCGGAGTCGAGCTGCGTGGTTCCGGACCCTGGCACGAACGGCATGCCGTCCTCTTGAAGGCCCTTTCGATCGTTGCCCTTACGGTCCCAGTTCTCCCAGTACCCCAGCCCCTGCGGGATCCATGAGGCATCGCCCTCGGACGCGCCCAGGTACGGAATGCGTTCCGAGCCCAACTGGGAGAACGTCGTGTCGTAGGTCTGCGACGCCGACTCACCCAGATAGAACGGGTGATGAGCTCCGGGAGACTTGTCGCAGGGAGTGTTCTCGTCCTGGTTCCCGATGGGCAGCTCTTCCTCTTCGGCGCCGGCCGGGGCCGCGCCCACGCCCACGCCCAACAGCAGAATGATCCCCAGCGTCGCGCAAACCGCACGACGCACCCCGTGTTTCATTTCTCCCCGTGATGCCCCGTTGGATATTCCGGGGGAGAGTACGGCCGGCCGTTATAGATCTGTTTAGGTCCGCGCGCGGCCGGCCGGCGGTGCCGTCGAGCCGCGTACGGCCAGGGTCAACGGCAGGAGCACGGATCGCGGGTGCCGGTCCGGCTCCTTCAGCCGGTCGAGGAGGAGCCGCCCGGCCTCGGCGCCGAGCTCGTACTGCGGGATGTGCACCGAGGTCAGCGGGGGCCGGAGCTTGTCGAGGAA
>WHSL01000135.1 GCA_009380095.1 Streptosporangiales bacterium
CAGTGCATCGGCATCCCGAGCCGCGCGAGGCTCTTCGTCCCGGACTTGGTCGTGCTGCCCCGGAGGGCGGTCGCCGACAGTGGCCGCGAGCCGGTGCCGGCGAACCACGCACTGATCGCGGTGGAGATCACCTCCAAGGCCAACGCCGACCGTGATCGGGTGGTGAAGCTGCACGGCTACGCGCACGGCGAGGTTCCGCTGTACCTGCTGATCGACGCGTTCGACCCGGCCGGGCCGACCGTGACCCTGCACGCCGAACCGGTCGGCGGGCGTTACCGGCGTGTCGACCTGATGGCGTTCGGTGAGCCGGTGAGGTTGCCCGCACCCTTCGGCGGGGAGCTCGACACGAGCCGGTTTCGACGGGACGGGCACGCCACCCGTCCCCGGCGACCTGGCGGTCACCAAGGGCACGATCACCGCACTCGCCGAGCCCGGCACGGTCGAGGCGCCGGTGACGCTGCGCGCCGACGGCTGCGTGGTGACGCCGGGCTTCATCGACTTGCACAGCCACGCCGACTTCGCGATCGAGGACCACCCGGCGGCGGACAGCGCGCTCTACCAGGGCGTGACCACGCTACTGACCGGCAACTGCGGCTTCTCCCCGTTCCCCGCGCCGGACCGTACGGTGGCCAGGCGCGCCGCCGGCTTCCTCGACCGGGCCGGCGTGAGCTGGGACTGGACCGACTTCGACGGCTACGCGCGGGCGGTGCAGGCGACCGGGCCGGCGATCAACATCGCCGGTCAGGCCGGGCACAGCGCGCTGCGCGCGGCCGCGGTCGGCCTGGAGGACCGGCCCGCCACGCCCGCCGAGCTGGACCGGATGCGGTCGCTGCTGGCGGAGGCGGCGGAGCAGGGCGCGCACGGCTTCTCCACCGGCCTGATATACGCGCCCGGCGCGTACGGCGACGCGGCCGAGGTGACGGCGCTGGCGACGGTCGCGGCCGAGCACGGCCTGCTGTACTCCACGCACATGCGCAACGAGTCCGGCCGGCTGCTGGAGGCGGTGGCCGAGGCGCTGGAGACGGCCCGCCGCTCCGGGGTGCGGCTGGAGATCTCGCATCTGAAGGCGATGGGCCCGGCCAACCACGGGCTGGTCCGGGACGCGCTGCGGATGATCAAGGAGGCCCGCGCCGGCGGCGTGGACGTCACCGCGGACGTGTACCCGTACACGGCCTCGTCCACGACGCTGACCTCGCGGCTGCCCGGCTGGGCCATGGACGGGGGCACGCCGCGGCTGCTGGAACGGCTCGCCGACCCGGCGGACCGGAAGCGGATCGTGGCGGAGGTGCGGGAGCGGATGGGCCGCGACGTGGACCCGGCGGGCGTGGTGATCGCGGCCCTGCCGCCGGGGCCGTTCTCCGGCGACGTCGCGGAGGTGCTGGCGCACCCGCTGGTGTCGGTGGCCAGTGACGGGTGGACGCTGCGGCCCACCGGGGAGGACCGGCCGCACCCGCGCAGCTTCGGCACGTTCGTCCGGGTGCTCGGTGGCTACGTGCGGAAGCGCGGGCTGCTCGATCTCGCGGAGGCCGTACGGAAGATGACGTCGCTGCCCGCCTCCCGGATGGGGATGACCGATCGGGGCGTGCTCCGCCCGGGTGCGGTGGCGGACGTGGCGGTGTTCGACCCGGCGGCGGTGGCCGAGGAGGCCACCTTCGGCGAGCCGTACCGGCTGGCCACCGGGGTGCGGCATGTGCTGGTCGGCGGGGAGGCGGCGCTGCGTGCCGGCGCCTCCACCGGTGCCCGCAACGGGGTGGTGCCGCGGGCCCGCTGACCGTATGGCGGGGGCCGCCCGGACATCGGGCGGGCGGCCCCGTACGGTCCCGCCGGCCGTATCAGCGCGCCGTGTCAGTGCGCCGCGCGCCAGTAGCCGCAGAACATGATGTGGTCCTTGGGGACGCCGGCGGCCACCCAGTGGAGGCGGAGGCGGGTGGGCGGGGTCTGTTCGCCGACGGTCCAGCCGAAGAACGGCTCGCCCGGGAGGCCGACCCGGTGGCGGCGGTGAGCGCGGTCTGGCCAGGGGTGCCGTTCCTGCGGACGATCCAGTCGAGGGTGACGCCGGTGGGGACGCGCAGGTCCCGGATGTCGCCCTGGGCGGGGATCTCCACGATGGCGCGGCCGGCCGAGTCATCCGGCAGAGAGGCGAGGATACCGGCGACGGCGGGCGGCCCGGACTCGTCCGCGACGAGCAGCACCTGCTCGGTGGCCGGCGGCGGGTTGAAGCCGATGCCCTCGCCCAGTAGGCGACGGTCAGGTACGCGAGGTACGCGCCGGTGGTGAGCTTGCGCGGGACGCGCTCCAGAGAGCCGCCCGGCACCGGGATGAACAGCCGGAACCACTGGTCCAACCCCAGGGTCGATCGGCGGATCGGGGCCTCGGTGGCCGGATCAGCGGCCGGCGCGGGCTCGTGGGCCGCCGCGGGCCGTGAGCCTCCGCTTGTCGGGGCCGCCGAGCGCCTGGGTCAGGGTGGGGTGGACCTTGAGGCCACGGTCGAGGCCGGTGGAGTTCAGGACCTTGGCGAGCTGCCAGCGGGGGGCGCTCAGCCGCAGGTCGACGCCGAGCGAGACGGTACGGTTCTGGATCCCCACCAGTAGGCCCAGGCCGGTCGCGTCGCAGAACGTCAGCCCGGACAGGTCGAGGACGATCCGCCTCAGGCCGGGATGGAGCAGGGCCATGAGCCGGTTCCGCAGGGCGGGCGCGGTGGCCATGTCGAGCTCGCCGCGGAGCCGGACGATGGTGTACTCGGGGCGGCGGAGCACCGCCAGGCGCACCTCGGGGTGCGGCTGGACGTGGCCGCGGCATGTGGTGCCGGTGATCACGTGGTTCCGTTCTGTCGCGGGCATGGGAGGCCGTGCGGGCGTACCGTGCGGCCGGTGGCGGATACGCCCCGTCCGGGAGCCGCCCGGTCGGCGGGCCCCGGAGGGGCGCGTGGCCGACGGGTCAGCGGGGACGGCGCATCAGGCCCGAGAGGGCCGGGCGCACCTGGGTGATCCAGGACAGCCCGTAGAGCAGGGTGAGGAGCAGCCCGCCGGCGGCGAGTGTGATCGCGGCGCCGACGACGGCGAAGGCCGGCGTCGTCCGCATCCAGAGGATGGCGAAGATCGCGAGAGTGAACACTCCGATGGCGGCCGGCCAGGCCACGATCATCGCGGGAGTGTGGGTCTCGGCGGAATGGCGAATGCGGCCCAAGAGCTGCATGTGACCCCCCTTCCGGGGGTGGGCCGACGTGACGCGGCGGGCTTCATGTGAGCCGCCGTCTCTGCCGGATACCTTGACCTTACACCGTCCGGTGGGGCGGCACCGGACCGCGCGGATCAGTGCGCCGCCTCTCCCGCCATGCGCAACCAGCCGAGACGCTCGGAGAGGGCCTGCGCACAGGTCAGGATGGCCCACACGTGAGGGGACTCCTCCCCGCGGCGCCACAGCAGTGACCACGGGTACGCCGAGGCCGGTTCGCGCAGCCGCCGCCAGACGGCGCCGCCCGGCAGCGCGGAGACGCACGAGGAGGGCACGCAGTACAGGCAGCGCCGCCTGGCGACGAGGCCGGCGGCGGCCCGTACGCTCTCCACGGTGCCGCCGTAGACGGTGGGCGAGAACCCCGCCGCCCGGCACATCTCCACGGTGAACTGGTTGAACTCGGGTGCCTTGGTATCCTCGGCGAGCAGCAGGGGCTCACCGTCGAGCGCGGCCACCGGCACTCCGTCGTCGAGGTCGGCGAACGGGTGGTCCTCGGCCACCAGCACGCCGAACGGGTCGAGCCGGAACAGGTGCGAGTCGACCTCCGGGGGTGCCTGCGCGGCCCGGCCCATGCCGATGTCCAGCCGGCCCTCGGTGAGCCGCCGGTACTGTTCGGGCACACCCACCTCGATCTGGTGGATGTCCAGCTCCGGGTACTTGAGCTGGACCTCGTGCAGGATCCGCGGCATGGAGTCGTAGCTGGAGTCGACGATCCCGGCGCGCACCGCGGGCGCGGCACCGGCGGCCCCGCGGGCCACGATGGCGGCCCGGTCCGCCTGGGCGAGGATCTGCCGCGCCTCGACGAGGAACGCCGCGCCGGCCGCGGTCAGCGCGACGTGGTGGGTACTGCGCTCGAGCAGCCGCACACCGAGCTCGCGCTCCAGCCGTTGCAGTTGCTGGCTGAGCGCGGACTGGACGATGTGCTCTCGCGCGGCGGCCCGCCCGAAGTGCAGCTCCTCCGCCAAGGTCACGAAATAACGAAGCTGGCGCAGCTCCATGCTCGCGGCCCCCAGTCACTCCCCGCCGTGCCCGGCCGGTCCCCGCCGGGTCCGTCCTCTCAGATTATGCGGCGGTGGACGTAACACCATCGCCGTTGTGCCCCGGGCTCGAGGCGGGCGGCGACGGGATGGTCGGTCTCCTCGTAGTGCCGGAACGCGTGCCGCCCGGCCGACCTCTCGCAGCACGCCACCCAGCCGCAGGTCAGGCAGATGCACAGACCGGCCCAGCCGGTGCCCGCCGCCGTGCACTCCCGGCAGACCGATGCCGAGGGCACCACGGGGAGCAGGTCATCGGCGTGGTGACACCCCGGTACCTCCCCGTTGGGGCTGACCGGCCGCGTGCCCGTCGTGATGTCGTGCCAGCCGAACGCCACGCCCACCTCGCTCTCCCGGCGGCCGGGCAGGCGCCCCACCGCGTGGCATGAGCCAACGCCGTTCATCGGGCGGCGGAAACCACCGACAGCGAAAAGACTCATCACGCATCGCGATGGCCCGCGCCCAGCGTGGCGGTTCGCCTGGTGGCGGGCCTGCGGCCGGGGCGATCGATCCGGATGATGACTTTTGCGCGGATTGCCCGTTTCCTCGTTCCCGTAGGTGGGCTTGGCTCGGAGTCTGACCCCCGGCTCCCTACGAATGAGGACGCATGAGCATGGAACAGGCCACCGCTCCCCCTTCGGCCGCCCGGGCCGGGGAGCAACGCTACGACGGCACCGAACCCTTCGACAGCCCCGCGGAGGTGCGTGCGCCCTGGCTGCTGCGGCAGCGGCTGCGCGTGCTGCTGACCGGCGTCATCGTGGTGGCGCCGCCAGCCGCGCTGGCCCTGGTCGCCTGGCTGGGCTGGGGACACGTGGTGACCCTCACCGACCTGCTGCTGGCGGCGGTCTTCTACACGTTGACGATCCTGGGCGTGACCGTCGGGTTCCACCGGCTGCTCACCCACCGCAGCTTCACCGCGCGCCGGCCGCTGCGGGTGGCGCTGGCCATCGCGGGGTCGATGGCCTTCCAGGGCAACGTGGTGGAATGGGTGGCGACGCACCGCCGGCACCACGCCTTCACGGACCGGCCGGGCGACCCGCACTCCCCGTACCGGTACGGAACGGGCCTGCTCGGCCAGCTGCGCGGGCTGGCCCACGCCCACCTGGGCTGGATGTTCAGCAACGACAGGACGCCGGTACGGCGATACGCGCCCGACATGCTGGCCGACACCGCGATGGTCCGGATCGCGCGGGCCTTCCCGGCGTTGTGCGCGGTGTCGCTGGTGCTGCCGTTCGCGGCGGGCTGGGCGATCAGCGGCGGCCTCTACGGCGGGATCACCGCGTTCGTGTGGGCCGGGCTCATCCGGATCGCGCTGCTGCAGCACGTCACCTGGAGCGTCAACTCGCTGTGCCACGTGGTCGGCGCCCGGCCGCACAAGACCCGCCGGCACGACAGGTCCACCGACCTGTGGCCGCTGGCGCTGCCGTCGTTCGGGGAGAGCTGGCACAACGGCCACCACTCAGACCCCTCGTGCGCCCGGCACGGCCGGGAGCCCGGGCAGCTCGACCTGTCCGCCGACCTGATCCGGGTGTTCGAGCGTCTCGGCTGGGCCACCGACGTGCACTGGCCGCGGGCGCCCCGCGCGAGGGAGGCGACGCGGGCCTGACCCCGCCCGCCCTAAGGGCCTACGCGAAGGGCGCACGCGAAGGCGCCCGGCCGAGGCGGTGCCCGGCCGGGCCGTTCGGTGAGGTGTCAGCGTGTCGTCAGCTGGCGAAGTCCAGCAGCGGCATGGCGCGGCTGGGGTGCCGCAGCTTGGACAGCGACTCCTTCTCCAGCTGGCGGATCCGCTCCCGGGTCAGGCCCAGGTGCTTGCCGATCTCGTCCAGCGTGTGCGGCTTGCCGTCGACGAGCCCGAACCGCAGCGACATGATCGTCGCCTCGCGCGGCTCCAGGTCCGCCAGCGCCCGCCGCAGCTGGTCGGTCATCAGCTGGTGGTCGACGACCGCGGAGGCGTCGACGGCGTCGGTGTCCTCGATGAGGTCGCCGATGGAGGTCTCGCCGTCCTCCCCGATGGTCGCGTTCAGGCTGATCGGCTGCCGCGTGGTGCGCAGCAGCTCCTCGATCTGCTCCGGCGACTTGTCCAGCTCCCTGCCCAGCTCCTCCGGGGTGGGCTCGCGGCCCAGCGCCTGGTGCATGTCGCGCTCGATGCGGCTCAGCTTGCTGAGCAGCTCCAGCACGTGCACGGGCAGCCGGATCGTACGGGCCGAGTCGGCGAAGCCGCGCTGGATGGCCTGCCGGATCCACCACATGGCGTACGTGGAGAACTTGTAGCCCTTGGAGTAGTCGAACTTCTCGACCGCGCGGATCAGGCCGAGGTTGCCCTCCTGGACGATGTCCAGCAGGGACAGGCCGCGGTCGCCGTACTTCTTGGCGACCGAGACGACGAGCCGCAGGTTGGCCTCGAGCATGTGCGCCTTGGCGCGGCGCCCGTCCTCGGCCACGGACTCCAGGTCCTCGCGCAGCTCCTCGGGCAGGTCCTCGCCCTCCTCGGCGGCCCGCTCGAGCTTGAACTCCGCGTACAGCCCCGCCTCGATGCGCTTGGCGAGATCGACCTCCTGATCGGCGGTGAGCAGCGCCGTACGGCCGATGGCCTTCAGGTAGGTGTGCACCGAGTCGCCCACGACGGTCGACTGGTCGTCGAGGTCGGCCTCGCTGACCTCGGTGGTGTCGGCCACCGCGTCCTCAGGCGTGTCCTCCTCGCGGACCTCACCGGCCTGGGAGGCGTCGCCCGACTCGTCCGCCAGGCGTACGCCCGCGTCGGTGAGCTCGCGCAGGATCGACCGCCCCTCGGCCGGAGTGATGCCGGCCTCGGAGAAGGCGGCACGTACCTCGGCGAGGGACAGGTGCCCCTGCGCACGGCCACGCTGGATGAGGGCGTCGAGCGACGTCGGCGTCTGGGTCTCGACAGCCGGCCGCGTGGAGGTGGACCGGGCCGTCTTCGTCCGGGCGGGCTTCCGCCGGTCCGTCGTCGGGTCCGCCTTCGGCAGAGCCGTCGCCGCACTGGTCCGGGACATGCGAGCACCTCCCCCCTTTCGATCTCGAAGGCATCTGGAAGAGCAGTCTGGGATTTGGCGCGGGCCGCATCCGGTCACGCGCGCCAATATGTTCAACGTTTCTGACGCACGGTTGTTCCCGGGAGTTGCCTTTTCTTCGGCTATCGGGTAGAGACCAGCTCCGACATCCTCGGGATCGCGTCCCAGGTGATCCGGTCGATCCGCTCCGGCGGGGTACGCCTGGGCAGGCCCTCGGCGCCGGGGAAACTCATGGTCGGGGTGACGACGAGGTCGAGCACCGCGGGCGGCCGCGTCGCGCCCGGGCCGGGCTGGATGATCTGGCAGTCGTGCACCACGCCGACGACGATGGCGTCCTCCGGCAGCGCGCCGCACGCGTCCAGCAGCGTGACCTCGGCCTGGAAGTAGTCGATGCGGGCGCCGAACATGGCGCCGTCCCGGCTGACCGCGACCGCGCCGGCGATGGCGACGCCGACCGGGCCGTACTCGCCGAGGCGCTCCAGCTCCACGATCTCGGCGAACTCCTCGATGCCGTCGAGGGTGCCGGCGAAGCGCTCCTGCCCGCGCGGGACCTTCTCCACCACGCGCAGCCCGGTACGCAGGCCGTGCGACGGCGCGATCAGCCGCTTGCCGTCCCGCAGGGCGCGCTCGCGCAGCGGCCGGAGGTTGTTGTCGCGGGTGACGAAGATCGTCTCGGCGTCCGCGTACGCGGGGAGCGCGGCGATCCGCTCGGCGCAGGCGACGCTGCCCTCGTAGTCGGGGACGAAGGCCGTGAAGTCGTCGTCGAACCGGGAGTCGGGCCGCGCCACCGCGTTGAGCCGCTGGGACACCACCCGCCGCACCTGGGCGCCGGGGTCGACGAAGGTGCCCCGTCCGTGCTCGCGTACCAGCAGCCCCTCGGCCACCAGACTGTCCACGGCCTTGCGGACCGTACCGCGGCTGACGTTCATCATCGCCGCCAGGTCCGGCTCGGGGGCGATCACCGTTCGCTGCCCCAGGGGCTGGGCGAGCGCGATCTCCCGGATGCGATCCCGGACCTGTCGGTGGAGGGGGCGTTCGTCGGGCACGCCCACCAGCCTATAGACCCTCGCCCCCCTTTCATCCCCCTTGCCCCGGTCATCACCGCTCATCGCGCCCGGCAATCCGGTGGGCGACCCCCCTCTCGACACGGGTGACGTCGGTGATGTCCGCGGGCGGCGGGGTGCTGCCGGGCGCGGGCCGCGCAGTATCAGGGCGGGCCAGGGCGTGTCAGGCGCGGGCGGGGTGGCGGTAGTCGGGGAGCTCGATGTCGCCCGCCTTGGCGAACTGCGCGGCGAGGAGGCCGCGCATGGGCGGCCGGTTCATCCAGCGGATGGAGGCGGCGCGCAGCCGGATGCCGGGCGCGCCGCGTGGCGCGTAGCCGCGCACCCCGCCGGGTGGTAGCTCCTGGGCCTTGGTGACGTACGGCCGCATCACGCGCTCGTATGAACGCGTACCGGGCGCGGAGCTCCGCGACCGAGCCCGCCGGCGCGGGCAGCCCGTTCCGCTCGGCCAGCGCGAACGCCAGCTCCGGCTCCAGGGTGCCCTCGATGTGCAGGTGCAGCTCCGCCTTGGGTACGGCGACCGGCGTCATGCGCTGAGCTCCGGCACCGGCTCCCCGGTGATGACGCTCAGCAGCAGGTCACGAAAGCGCGGGAAGTCCAGCGCCTTGGCGGCCTTGATCCGCGGCATCTCCTCCCAGGCGTGGTGGTTGCGCACGTCCACCACGGTCATACCCCGGGTGAGCTCGCCCTCGGTCTCCACGTCGCAGCGGATCGACTCGGTCTCCAGCAGCCCCGGGTCGATCACGGAGGCGACCGCGACCGAGTCGATGAGCGCGCAGTACGACTGGTAGCCGCGGCGCCGTACGAACCGTGTCACCCCCGCGAGGAACGCCGCCTCCGGCCGCCGGCTGTCCTCCAGCAGCCGGAGATCGGAGTCGGACAGGTTGATCTCGGGGTGGGTGGTGACGTCCAGGCCGACCGCGGTCAGCGGCAGCCCGGCCCGCAGCACCGCGCGGGCCGCGTCGGGGTCGACGTAGAAGTTCCACTCGCTGGCGGGGTTGTCACCGGTGGCCTGGGTGAACGCGTACGGGGTGAACCCGAACGCGCCCCCCAGCACGACCACCTCGCGCACCTTGGCCGGGAGCCCCGGGTCGAGCTCCAGGGCAAGCGCGAGGTTGGTCAGTGGACCCAGGCACACCAGCGTGACGTCACCGGCGTGGGCGTCGACGGTGTCGACGATCATGCGCGGCGCGTCGACCGGGGCGAGGTCGAGCCCCGGGTCGGGAAGGCCGAGGTCGCCCAGCCCGTCGGTGCCGTGCGAGAAGGGGTCGCTGGGGTAGCCGCGGCGCAGCGGGGCGAGCGGCCCCTGCGCCACGGGCACCTCCGGCGCCCCCGCCCACGCGAGCACCTTGCGGGCGTTCAGGCTGGTCCGGTCGGCGGTGAGATTTCCGGTCACGGCGGTGACCGCGAGCACCCGCACGGCGGGGTGGCGCAGCGCCAGCATCAGCGCCACCCCGTCGTCCATGCCCGGGTCACAGTCGATAAGCAGGTTCTTGGGCATGCGCGTCATGGATTGATGGCTTTAGCCAGGCTCCGGCTGATCGACCAGGCCAGCAGGCCGCCGATGATCGCGTCACCGGCCGCCATGGCGAGCACGAAGAGCACCTGCACGCCGGGGTCGAAGCTGGTGCCTCCGTACACCCAGAGGATCAGCGCCGCGCAGCCGACGCCGGCCAGGCCGCAGGACGTGGCCGCGGCGGCGAGGCTCTTCCCGTAGTGCCACAGCGCCAGCCCGATCTCCGCGCCGATGCCCTGTACGGCCACGAAGACCAGCACGATGGAGCCGTCCAGGCTGCCGGCCAGCACCTCGATCACCCCGTACAGCACCGAGGTGAGGAACGCGACGCCGCGCTTGCGGATGATCAGCGCCGCCAGGGTGGGCCAGAACACGTGGAACGGGTTGTTCAGCGCGGCGCCGAACGGGCCGAGCACGCCCTCGATGAACTTCGCCCACGGCCCCACGGCCAGGGCGCCGACGACGCCGCCGACGGCCGCGATCACGGCGATCGTGAGGATGTCCTTGGTGGCGTAGCCGCGCCCGCCGCGGCGGGTGCCGCCCGGCGACGTACCGTTCGCCGGGGTCCCGCCCGGCTCTGTGCTGCCCGATGGTGTGGTCACGGTCGACTCCTGGGAGGAAGGGTCACGCCCCGCCGATGGGGGCGCGCAGGAACTGGCCGTCGCCGCCTCCGAAGATCGTCCAGCCGAGCACGGCTGCGAAAAGGACGACCTGGAAGGCGGCCAGGGCCACCCCCGCCGGGTGGCGGGGGTTGCGGTCGAGGACGGTCCGCGTGTCGTACGCGCCGAACCCGCGGGCGTCCATGGCAATTGCCGTCGTGTGCACCCGCCGGATCGCCCCGGCGAGCAGTGGAATGGTCAGCCGCCGCAGCTCGGTGACCCGCGCGACGGGACCGGAGCCGGCGTCCGCGCGCACCGCGTGCGCGTGCCGGATCGTGCGCGCCTCCGCCTGCAGCTGCGGGATGAACCGCAGCGCGGCGTACACCGCGAACCCGGCCCGGTACGGCAGCCGCAGGTAGGCGGTCAGGTCGGAGACGAGCCGGCGCGGCTCGGTGGTCAGCACGAACACCGTGGATGCGGCGCCGAGCACCATCAGCCGCACCCCGAGCGCCGCGCCGAACTGCAGGTCGGCGGAGCTCGCGGACAGCGGGCCGAGCGTGACCACCGGCTCGCCGCCGCGCCGCCCCACCAGCGCGAGCAGCACGAACAGCCAGGCGCCGATGATCAGGAACGGGGCCATCCGGCGCAGCAGCCGCCCGGCCGGCAGGCGGCCCATGACCAGCCCGACGGCCAGCACCAGCACCAGCAGCGCCACCGTGGGCAGCACGCTGGAGACGGTCAGCACGGTCGCGGTGACCGCCAGCATCCACACCAGCTTGCTGACGGCGTCGCTGCGGTGCAGCGCCGAGTCGCCGGGCTCATAGACGAACACCTCACACCGCCTTCCGCGCCGCCGCGACGCGACGGCCCAGCTCATAGGAGTCGGCGGTGAAGCCGACGGCGGGTTGGCGGCGGGCCACCTCGCGCCAGAGCGCGTACTCCTCCAGCGGCCACAGCCCCCAGCGCGGCTCCGCGTGCAGGTTCTCCAGCAGGGTGGCGGGGGCGTCGTCGAAGGCGACCGTGCCCCCGGCGAGCACCACCGCGCGGTCGGCGAGCTCCGCGGCGAGCCGCAGGTCGTGGGTGATCATCAGCACCGCGACGCCGTCATCGCGCAGCTCCCGTACTATCCCGGCGAGCTGGTCGGTGTGCAGCTGGTCCTGCCCGAACGTGGGCTCGTCCAGGACCAGCACGTCCGGCCGGTAGACCGACATGGCGGCGATGGACAGCCGCCGCTTCTGCCCGAGCGACAGCTTGAACGGGTGCTTCCCGGCCAGGTGCGCGAGGTCGAAGCGCTCCAGCTGCTCCTCGGCGAGCCGCCGTACGGCCGCCGCGCCGCCCTTGCCGCGGCCGAGCCGGCGCAGGCTGAACGCCACCTCCTCCAGCACCTGGTCGGTGACGAACTGGTGCTCCGGGTACTGGAAGACGTACCCGACGTGCTTGGCCAGTTCGGCGACCGGCACCTTCACCGTGTCGCGGCCGGTGACGCGGATCGCGCCGGCGTCCGGCTTGTGCAGCCCGACGAGCAGCGAGCCGGTGGTGGACTTGCCGGAGCCGTTGGCGCCGAGCAGGGCGACGATCTCGCCCTCCCCGACCGTGAGGTTCAGGCCGCGCAGGACGGGGGCGATGTCGCCGTAGCCGAAGGTGACGTCCTCGACCTCGAGCACCGGGCGCGGCGCGGGGGCCGGCTTCGGGGTGGGCGGCGGCGTCTCCTGGACGGCGGGGCCGAGGAGGGCGTCGTGGTCCAGCTCGGCGGGGGTGAGCTCCACCGTGTCGCGCAGCGGTACGGTGCCGGCGGCGTCGAGGCCGAGCCGGTAGCCGACCGCGGCCGGCAGCCGTACGCCGCGGCGCCGCAGGTCGTGGCCGGCGGTGGCGAACAGCTCACGCGGCGGGCCCACGTGCACGACGCGGCCGTCCTCCATCACCACCACCCGGTCGGTGACGGTGAGCAGCTCGGCGGGGTGGTGCTCGACGATCAGCGTGGTGGCGTCGCGGCCGGCGACGATCTCGCGCAGGACGTTCAGCACCTCCTGGCGGCCGGACGGGTCCAGGTTGGCGGTGGGCTCGTCGAGCGCGAGCACCCGGGGCTCCAGGGCCAGCGCGGAGGCGATGGCCAGCCGCTGCTTCTGCCCGCCGGACAGGTCGAAGACGTTGTCGTCGAGCCGGCCCGCGATGCCGGCCAGGCGGGCCACCCGCTCGGTGCGGGCGCGGATCTCCTCGGCCGGCACCAGCAGGTTCTGCGGGCCGAAGGTGATCTCGTCGCGCACGTTGATGGTGCAGAGCTGGGAGTCCGGGTCCTGGAAGACGAGCCCGACGCTGGCGGCCATGGTGGCGAGCGGCTCGGCGGCGGGCTCGTACGGCCCCACCGTCACCGAGCCGGCGGACGCGCCGCCGATCGACTCGGGCACGATGCCGTTCAGCGTCAGCCCGAGCGTGCTCTTGCCGCAGCCGCTCGACCCCATCACGAGGATCTTCTCCCCCGCCGCCACCTCGAGGGTGATCCCGTCCAGTGCGGGCGTGTCCTCACCGGGATAGGTGTAGGTGAAGCCGCTCCACGAGACGGGCAGCGCGTGGCTCATGCCGCGGGGACCCCTTTGCGCGTTGTTACCAGGAAGGAACGTTGGGTGTCCGGTCGGACGCGCCCAGCCTATCGCGGGTGGAATACTCGTCTATACGAATTTCATGCCTCTAACATGCGCGAACACCCCGGCCGTCCACCGGCCAGGACGTTCTCCACGCACCTCGCTCATGCCGCCGGACCGTACGCCCGCCGCGCTGTGATCGCCGGACCCCGGGTCATCACGGTTCCCTTACTCTTCGGTCTCGCCACGGCGGCCGTTCGGGCGGCCGTTCGGGCGGTGGGCGTGCGTCAGTAGCCGCGCTCGGGGTCGTACACGTTGCGCAGCGGGCGGCCGTCCAGGTACCGGCGCAGGTTGTCGGCGAACAGCGTCACGATCCGGCTGTTCTCCGCGTCCGCCGCGGCCGCGGAGTGCGGGGACATGAGCACGTCGGAGCGGTCCCACAGCGGCGACCCGGTGGGCAGCGGCTCGGTGGCGAACACGTCCAGCACCGCGCCGCGCAGCCGCCCCGCGTCGAGCGCCGCCACCAGGGCGTCCTCGTCCAGTACGCCGCCGCGGCCCATGTTCACCACGATCGCGCCCGGCCGCAGCGCAGTGAGCTCCCGCTCCCCCACCAGGCCCTTGGTCTCCGCCGTCAGCGGCACCGCGAGGACCAGCACATCGGTCTCCGGCAGCGCCTCGGCGAGCCGGGTGTACTCGACATAGCCGGCCATGCCCGGCACGTCCCGCGCCCGGCCCGGGCGGCCCGCGCCCCACACCTCGACGCCGAGCGCGTCCAGCAGAGCCACGGTGCGCGCGCCGATCGCGCCGAGGCCCACGACCAGGGCACGCCGCCCGTACAGCTGCGGGGTGACGTGCCGGTCCCAGCGGTGCCCGCGCTGGGCCTCGCGCAGCATCGGCACGTTCTTCACGAAGTGCAGGATGCCGGTGAGCGCGAACTCCGCCAGCGGGCCGCCGTGGACGCCCGCGGCGGTGGTCACGGTGAGGCCGTCGATGGACAGGCCGGCCTTGGCCAGGTGCCCGGCCATGCCGGAGCTGACGCCCTGGATCCAGCGCAGCCGCGGGCAGTTCTCCCGCATGCCGGCCGGGTCCCACCAGTCGATGCCCAGGGTGACGTCGGCCACCGCCAGCAGTCGGCGCCAGGTGGCCAGCTGGTCCTCCGTGAGGTCCCGGGGGTGGCCGTCGTGGTCGCTGCCGTACTCCGCCTCGGGCAGCAGGTCGGGGCGGTAGTACAGCCGTACGGACGGGCCGGCGGCCTCGATCTTGGTGAGGTCGTCCGCCTCGAACGTCCCCGCGACGAGGACGTTCAGGGTGGAGTCGGCGGTCTGCCCGGCGGTCGGAACGGCGCCGTCGCGCGTACTCCCCGTCATGCGGTCCCTTCCAGGCTTTCGTGTCGAGCTCGGGTATATCGGTATATCAGGCGCTAAGCCGGTGCCGGTCCAGCAGCGCAGGAAGGGGCGGGCGAGGGGGTCACCTGCGCCAGCGCTTGATGAGCCAGGCGCAGAGCTCGGGCTCGGTCATCTCGGGGAACTCTTCGGTGAACGTGGTGAGCGCGCGGCTCGCCTCGCTCCGATCCAGGCCGCGCTCCGCCGCCGCCCGGAAGTACTCCTGCCGCGCCGCCGTGGGGCGGCCACCGCCCGCGCCGCGGCCCGGCAGCCCTTCCCGCCACCATACGATTTCCCGCAGCCGCTCCACCCGCCAGCCGGGCACCCCGTCGATCTCGACGTCCGGCTCCGGAAACGGGTGAAACGAGTCGCCGCGATAGCGGGACCGCCACTTGTGCACCGCGTGCCGGCTCACCCCCAGCGCCGTGCCGATGCCGAGAACGCCGAGGTAGTGCTCGGTCATGGTGCACCCGCCGATCCATCGCCCGCGAACCTTGCCCCTGGCCGAGACGACGCTATCGGTGGGACGAAACCTCGTCAACGACAGCGACAAGGTTCGACTACGAGGGCGCGCCGCGCCGCCAGCCCGCGTGTTCGAACAGCGGCACGAACTCCGCCGCCACGAACAGCCGGCTCTCCGGCCGGACCGTGAAGTACCGCTGCGGCGGCACCAGCGTGTCGTCCGAACGGTCGAGATCGATCAGCCACCGGTCCGGTGTGCGCCGCTGCGCCAGGAACCGCAGCTCGAACGGGAACAGCCGCAGCGGGTCGCCC
>WHSL01000178.1 GCA_009380095.1 Streptosporangiales bacterium
ACTCGGTGGCGGGGAGCGGCTCGACCGTCGCGGGCAGCGGCGCGCCGTGCGCGCGGAGCTGCACCAGACAGTCGATGGGCCCGGCGGGCGGGGTACGGCCGTTCCACACCGGGCGGGCCGCCTCGATCACCGTCACCTCGAGCTCGTCGGCCGTGCCCACCGTGACCGTGTTGTTCACCGGCTCGATGCTCAGCACGTAGCGCGGGCGGCCGTCCGGCGCGCGGCCCAGGCCCAGCCCCTTGCGCTGCCCCACGGTGTACGCGTACGCCCCCTCGTGGCTGCCGAGCACCTCGCCCTCGGCGTCCACGATCGGGCCGGTCTCGCTGCCCAGCCGCTCGGCGAGGAAGCCGCGCGTGTCGCCGTCGGCGATGAAGCAGACGTCGTGGCTGTCCGGCTTGTCGGCGACCTGCAGGCCGCGCTCGCGGGCCTCGGCGCGCACCTCCTCCTTTGTGGAGTCGCCGAGCGGGAACATGGCCCGGGCCAGCTGGTCAGGCCGGAGCACGGCCAGCACGTAGGACTGGTCCTTGCCCGCGTCGGGGCTGCGGTGCAGCACGCCGTCGACGAGCCGGGCGTGGTGGCCGGTGCAGACCGCGTCGAAGCCGAGCGCGACCGCGCGGTCCAGCACGGCCTCGAACTTGATCTTCTCGTTGCAGCGCAGGCACGGGTTGGGCGTGCGGCCCGCCGCGTACTCCGCCACGAAGTCCCGCACCACGTCGCGGTCGAAGCGTTCCGCCATGTCCCACACGTAGAACGGGATGCCGACCACGTCGGCGGCGCGCCGCGCGTCGCGGGAGTCCTCAAGCGTGCAGCAGCCGCGCGCGCCCGTGCGGTACGACTTCGGGTTGCTGGACAGGGCGAGATGCAGACCGGTCACGTCGTGGCCGGCCTCGGCGGCGCGGGCCGCGGCGACGGCCGAGTCGACGCCGCCGGACATCGCGGCGAGCACGCGCAGCGGCCGGGAGGCGGACGAAGTCTTCATGGTGCTCTCAAGCTTATGAGGGGTGGGTGACAGGGTTGAACGGGTCGTCCGGCGATCCGCTCCCCGGGAGCAGAACGTCGGCGGGGGATGGCAGGATTCCGGCATGGCTCTGTTCCGCCGGCGGCCCTCCCGCTCCGCCTCCGTCGCACCCGCCATCGCCGAGTTCTGGGCGTGGTGGCCGGAGGTCGGACGGCAGCTGGCCGAGACCTCGTCCGACGAGCTGCCCGAGGATCTCGGTGAGCGGCTGATGGCCCGGATCCAGGCCATCCACCCCGAGCTGAGCTGGAGCGTGCGGGAGGGGGCACGTGCCCGGCGGGCGCTGATCGTCTCCTCCGGCGGGCATGCCGAGCTGCGGGGCGTCGCGGAGCGCTGGCTGCGCGCCGCGCCGGAGGCGGGCCCCGATTGGGAGTTCCTCTCCGCGTTTCCCCCCGCTCCGGACGACCTCGACGCCGCCGTCGACTTCGAGGGTCACGAGCTGGACCTCGGCCACGTGTCGCTGGGGCTGCGGGTGGACGGGCGGCGCGCCAGGGTCGACATCACCGCCTACCACCCCGACTTCGCGTTCCTGCCCGACGAGGCGCGCGCCGTGATCGCGGCGCACGTGCTCACCGCCGCGCTCGGCGAGGACCAGGTGGCGCGCTGGATCGGCGCGGTCAACACGGTCACCGAGCGGCCGCTCGACGCGCTGCCCCCGTCCTCGCTGCCCGCCGTGGTGGACCAGCTCGCGCAGACGCACGCGGCGCCGTCCTGGCTCACCGGCGAGGGCCGCACCGCCCGCGGCCATCCCGCGCTGATCGCCGTACGGTTCCCGCTGCGCCGGGTCGACTTCCCGCTGTACGAGCAGCACATCGTGGTCGGCCTGCCGTACCAGCACTCCGGGCCGGACCGGCTGCCGGTGGACCCGTCGGGCGCGTCGCTGCGCGGCTTCGCCGACACCGGGCTCGCGCTCGTCCCCGGCGCCGTGCTCGTCGCGCACGAGACCGGTGACGACCAGCGGGTCTTCCATCTCTACGCCGATCCCGAGTCCGGCGCGGCGGCGGCCATCGAGCAGCTCGCGGCCGGCTGGTCGGAGGGCCGGGCACGGGTGTCGACCACGTCCGACCCGAGCTGGGCGGCCATCGAGGCCTACATGTACTGACGGCCCGCGCCGGGCGGTCCGGCGCGGGGCGGGCCGCCCGGGCGGCCGACGCCGAGCGAGGAGGAGCTGTGACCGAGGGCTTTCGGGTGGCGATCCTGGACGACTACCAGGGGGTCGCGCTGAGCTACGGGGCCTGGGGCGGCCTTGACGTCACGCCCTTCCGCGAGCACATCGCCGACGAGGAGGCGCTGGTGGCGACCCTGGAGCCGTACGCGGCGGTGCTCGTCATGCGGGAGCGCACCCCGCTGCCGGGCCGGGTGCTGCGCCGGCTCCCCCGGCTGAAGCTGATCGTCACGTCCGGGGCCGGCAACGCCTCCATCGACGTGGCCGCGGCCCGCGAGCTCGGCGTCACCGTGTGCGGCACGGGCGGGCGCGGCGGGGCCGACTCCACCGCGGAGCTCACCTGGGCGCTGATGCTCGCCCTCGCCCGCCGGGTGCCGGTGCAGGACGCCGCGATCCGCTCCGGCGGCTGGCAGGACGGGGTGGGCGTGATGCTGGCCGGCCGCACCCTCGGCATCGTCGGGCTGGGCCGCATCGGCTCCTCGCTGGTGCCGGTGGCGCACGCGTTCGGCATGCGGGTGACCGCGTGGAGCCGCAACCTCACGCCCGAGCGCGCGGCCGAGGTGGGCGCGGAGTACGTGCCGCGCGAGGAGCTGTACGCGACCGCCGACTTCGTCACCGTGCACCTCAAGCTGACGCCGGAGTCGCGTGGCTACGTCACCCGCCAGGACCTGTTCCGGATGAAGCCCACCGCGTTCTTCGTGAACACCTCACGGGCGGGGCTGGTGGACACCGGCGCGCTGATCGAGGCGCTGCGCGACCACCGCATCGCCGGGGCGGGCCTGGACGTGTTCGACATCGAGCCGCTCCCGGCGGACGACCCGCTGCGCACCCTGCCGAACACCGTGCTCACCCCGCACGTGGGCTACGTCACCGACGAGACGTACGCCGACTTCTATCCCCAAATGGCCGAGGACGTCCGCGCCTACCTCGCCGGCTCCCCCATCCGCGAAATCCCCTGACCACCCCAAGATCAACAAGTTGTTGATCTTAGGTGAGGGCGGCGCGGCGGGCGCGGTCGACGACGGGGGCGATGGCCTCGGCGAGGGCGTCCACGTCGGCCTTGGTTGAGGAGTGGCCGAGGGAGAAGCGCAGCGAGCCGCGGGCGCGCGCGGTGTCCGCGCCCATCGCCAGCAGTACGTGGCTGGGCTGGGCGACCCCGGCCGAGCAGGCCGACCCGGTGGAGCACTCGATGCCCTGGGCGTCGAGCAGCATGAGCAGCGAGTCGCCCTCGCAGCCGGGGAAGGACACGTGCGCGTTGGCCGGGAGCCGCCCGGTGACCGGCCCGTTCAGCGCGGCGTCCGGCACCGCGGCGCGGACCCGCTCGACGAGCTCGTCGCGGAGCGCGCCTACGCGGGCCGCGTACGCCTCGCGGCCGGCCGCGGCGGCCCGTACGGCGGTGGCGAAGCCGGCCAGCAGCGGGGTGGTGAGCGTGCCGGACCGTACGTCCCGCTCCTGGCCGCCGCCGTGCAGCACCGGGACCGGGTCGACCCCGCGGGCCAGCAGCAGCGCGCCCGCGCCGATCGGGCCGCCCACCTTGTGCCCGGTGACCGTCAGCGCGGCCGCACCGCTGGCGGCGAAGTCCACGTCGAGCTGCCCGACCGCCTGCACCGCGTCGCTGTGGAACGGGATGTCGTACTCGGCGGCGACGGCGGCCAGCTCGGCGACCGGCTGCACGGTGCCGACCTCGTTGTTGGCCCACATGATCGAGACCATCGCCACGTCCGCCGGGTCGCGCGCGATCGCCGCGCGCAGCGTCTCCGGATGCATCCGGCCCTCGGCGTCGACCGGCAGCTCCTCGACGACGGCGCCCTCGTGCTCCGCCAGCCAGTGCGCGGAGTCCAGCACGGCGTGGTGCTCGACCGCGCTCACCAGCACCCGGCGGCGGGCAGGGCCGACGGCGCGGCGGGCCCAGTACAGGCCCTTGACCGCGAGGTTGTCGGCCTCGGTGCCGCCGCTGGTGAAGACCACCTCGCTGGGCCGCGCGCCGAGCGCGCCGGCGATGGTCTCCCGCGACTCCTCCACCACCCGGCGGGCCCGGCGGCCCGCGCTGTGCAGCGAGGACGGGTTGCCGAGCAGCCGCAGCTCGGCGGTCATCGCGTCGATCGCCTCCGGCAGCATGGCCGTGGTCGCCGCGTGATCCAAGTACACGTTCATGGCACCCGCAAGCGTAGTTCAGCCACCGAACCGAACACAGGGCGAGACCCCGGAGACCAGGCCTCCGGGGTCTCGTCGCACGCGCGCGCCTACTTGCGCTTGTCGATCTCCTCGACGAGCTGGGGCACCACGTTGAACAGGTCGCCCACGACGCCGTAGTCGGCGAGCTCGAAGATCGGCGCCTCCGGGTCCTTGTTGATGGCGACGATCGTCTTCGAGGTCTGCATGCCGGCCCGGTGCTGGATCGCGCCGGAGATGCCGACCGCGATGTACAGCTGCGGCGACACGGTCTTACCGGTCTGGCCGACCTGGAAGGCGTGCGGATACCACCCCGCGTCGGTGGCGGCGCGGGAGGCGCCCACCGCCGCGCCGAGCGAGTCGGCGAGGTTCTCGATGACGGAGAAGTTCTCCGCGCCGCCGACGCCGCGGCCGCCGGAGACGACGATCGCCGCCTCGGTCAGCTCCGGGCGCTCGCCCTTGGCCTGCACGACCCGGTCGACGATCTTCGCGCCCTTGGCCGCGTCGGACAGCTCCACGGAGACCTGCTCCTCGGCCGCCGCGCCAGCCTCGGCCACCGGCGCCACGGCGTTCGGCCGTACCGCGATGATCGGCGTGCCGGTCGCCACCTTGGCCTGCACGATCGTCGCGCCACCGAAGATGGAGTGCTCGGCGACGAGGTCGCCGTTGACGTCCACGACGTCGGTCAGCACACCGGAGTCGAGCTTGACCGCCAGCCGCCCGGCGACCTCCTTGCCCTCCGGGGTCGCCGACACGAGGATCGCCGCCGGCGAATTCTCCCCCGCCAGCTTGGCGAGCAGCTCCGCCTTGGGCGCCACCACGTAGTCGGCGAGCTCGCCGTCGGCCACGTAGACCTTGGCCGCGCCGTACTCCGCGAGGCGGTCCTTGGCGCCGTCGTACCCGGGGCCGACCCAGACCGCGGACGGCTCGCCGAACCGGCGGGCCAAGGTCAGCAGCTCGAGGGTGACCTTCTTGATGTCGCCGTCGAAGTGATCGACGAGGACGAGGACCTCAGCCATTGTCCGCTCCGTCCCTTCTCAGACGAACTTCTTGGACGCGAGGAAGTCGGCGGCCTGTGCGCCGCCCTCGCCCTCGTCCGTGACGATGGTGCCGGCCGCGCGCGGCGGCGCCGCGGCGAACTCCACGACCTGGGTCGGCGCGTTGCCCAGGCCGACCGCGGCGGCGTCGAGCTCGATGTCGCCGACGGCGAGCTTCTCGACCGGCTTCTTCTTGGCCGCCATGATCCCCTTGAAGGAGGGGTAGCGCGGCTCGTTGATCTTCTCGACGACGCTCACGACCGCGGGGAGCGAGCCCTCGACCTTGTCGTGCCCGTAGTCGGTCTGCCGCTCGACGCGGACGTTCCCGCCGTCGATCTCGACCTTGCCCGCCAGCGAGAGCTGCGGGACGCCGAGCCGTTCGGCCAGCATCGCGGCCAGCACGCCGGTCCGGGCGTCCGTCGACTCCGAGCCGAGGATGACCAGGTCGAAGCCGATCTTGCGAAGCGCCTGGGCGAGAGCCGCGGACGTCTGCAGCGCGTCCGACCCGTGCAAGGCGTCGTCCACCAGGTGGACGGCCTTGTCCGCGCCCATCGACAGGGCCTTGCGAATCGTCTCGGCGGCCTTGTCCGGCCCCATGGTGAGGACCGTGACCTCGCCGCCCTGGGCCTCCTTGATCTGGAGTGCCTCCTCGACGGCGTATTCGTCCAATTCGTTCATGAGACCGTCGGCCGCTTCACGGTCGAGGGTCTTGTCATCGGTCTTCAGATTCCGCTCGGACGCGGTGTCCGGGACCTGCTTCACGCAGACGACGATGTTCATGGCCGGTGGCCGACCTCCCTGCTCCGTTGCCGTGCGCGCCTCAGGACACGCCACTGCACCACAAGAGTGCCAAACGCTCCCCCCGGGTGCCGCATCGGGGCTGGCGCCGGGCCCTTGATCCCCGATGTTACTCACGGGTAGCACAAGCTCAAAACGGCCCCCCGCCGCGGGCCTCTCAGCCCGCGACGACGAGCGTGGCGATGGCCAGGATCACGACCACCCCCCAGATGAAGATCACCGCGAACGGGCTGATGAACACCCAGGCGGCGAAGCTCGCGAGCACGGCGACGAGCAGCGCGACGGCCCAGACCGTACCGCGCGACCCGGCGCGGCGTGGCCCGCGCTCGCGGCGCCGGCGCAGCCGCTCCGCCCGGCGGCGCGCCGCGTGCGTCTTGTAGCGCGGCTCGGCAGGCTCGGCCACCACGTCCTCCTCCCGCCGACTCCGTGCCGGCGCGTCGTCCGCCGTACGGGCCGGCCGGGGCTCCTCCGCGATCGCGGCGGTCGCCGGCGGGGCGGCGCTCGTCGCGCGCGTCGCCGGCGGGTCGTCGTCCAGCACCTTGGTGGGCGCGGGCGGCGCCAGCCGTACGGTCCGGTCGAGGTCGGCGGCGCTCAGCCGGTGCGCGGCGGTGTGCAGCCCGGCCGCCGACGGCCGGGCCGCGGGGTCGCCGTGCAGGCACCGCCGGACCGTCTCGGTGAGCCCGGCGGGCAGGCCGTTCAGGTCGGCCCGGCCCTCCATCACCGCGTAGATCACCGCCTCCAGCGCCCCGTCGCCGAACGGCGGGCGGCCCGTCGCGGCGAAGGCGAGCGTCGCGCCGTAGCCGAACACGTCGGCGGCGGGCCCGGCCTCCTGCCCCCGTACGCACTCCGGTGCCAGGTAGCCGGGGGTGCCGAGGAGCACGCCGGTGCGGGTGAGCCGGGTCGCGTCCATGGCCCGCGCGATGCCGAAGTCGATCACCACCGGGTCGCCGTCCTCGCCGAGGATGACGTTGCCCGGCTTGAGGTCGCGGTGCACCACGTCCGCGTCGTGCATGGCCTCCAGCGCGGCGGCGAGCCCGCGGGCCAGGCTCAGCAGCGGCTCGCCGGTCAGCGGGCCCGCGGCCGCGACCCGCGCGGCGAGCGTCGGGCCGGGCACGAACCGGGTGACCACGTACGGCGGGTCGCCCGCGGTGTCCGCGCCGATCACCTCGGCCACGTACGGGCTCCGTACCCGCCGCATGGTCGCCACCTCGCGGGCCAGCCGCTCCGGATCGGCCAGGTCGGCGGCGTCGCCGTGCATGACCTTGACCGCGACCTCCGTGCCGTCCTCGGCGGTGGCGCGGTGCACGGTGCCCATGCCGCCGCGGCCGATCTGTTCGCGCAGCGCGTACGGGCCGATGGTGGCGAGCGGTGTGTCGGTCATGCGAGCGGGAGCTCCCTGACGATCTCCCTGAGCCGCTTCTCCAGCTCGCCCTCGAACCAGTCCGACGGGCTGGGCAGCTCCGGCGCGTTGAACGAGAAGTCGGGCGCCCGCGGCTGCTCCAGCGGGGCCCAGCTCGGCGCCTGGGTGAGGCCGGCGCTCAACATGATCAGCGCGAGCAGGCCGAGCGCGAGGGCGCCGACCGGTCCGCCGGAGGGCCCGCCCGCGATGCCGGCCAGCGCCCGCGACGCCGACCGCCGCACCTTCCGCGCGCCCGGGCCCGCCACGGTCAGCGCGGCGAACGCGGCGACCGCGTACGTCGCCAGGGTCGCCGGGCCGGCCGTGGTGGAGATGGTCAGCACGATCGTGATGACGAGGGCGAGGATGGCGTTGACCGGCATCCACATGAGCGTGCCGAGGATGCCGCCGATCAGGCCGAGCGGGACGCCGGCGACCACCCGGAGCAGGTCCCCGCTGGAGGGGCCGCGGAGGGCGCGCCGGTCGGACAGGGTCTCCAGCGCGCGGTCGGCGGCGCGCAGCACCGCCGCGCCGAGGACCGCCGTGATCACGCCGATCGTGGGCAGCACCAGCGTCAGGCCGACCAGCGAGAGGAACAGCAGCAGTCCGAGGAAGGGACGGCTGCGCACCGGCGGTGGTGGCGGTGGCTGTTGCGGCGGGCCGCCCGCCACGCGCTCCTGGTACGGCGGGCGCTGCGGTGGCGGGCCCTGAGGGGGCGGCGGGCCTTGCCTGCGGTACCTGTCGTACTCCAACTGCAGGGGCGGGAGCTGTGCGGGGTCGGGCTCGGGGGCGCGGGTGGGCGCGTACCGCACCGGTGTCAGCAGGTCGGCGTAGTCCTCCGGGGAGGAGTACTGCGCGGTGCCGCCGGACGGCAGCACCGCAGTGCCCGACTGCGCCAGGGGCGCGCCGTCCAGCCGCAGCGTCGCGGCCTTGCCGCCGGCGTCGAGCGCGGTGGGGCGCAGCCGTGGGTCCCGGCTGAACGCCTGCTGCAGCAGCGGGAGCAGCGGCATCGGCACGCCACCGAGGTCCGCGTCGCCCTGAAGGATCTTGAAGAAGATGACCTCGAAGGTGCCGGCGCCGAACGGCGGGCGGCCGGTCGCCGCGTACGCCACCGTGGCGGCCCAGGAGTGCACGTCCGAGGCGGGGCTCGGGTCCTCACCGTTGATCACCTCGGGGGCGAGGTAGCCCGGCGTGCCCATGAACAGGCCGGTCGCGGTGAGCCGGGTGGTGTCGGCGGCCTGCGCGATGCCGAAGTCGATCACCACAGGGTTGCCGTCGTGCATGATCACGTTGCCCGGCTTGAGGTCGCGGTGCACGACCCCGGCGGAGTGGATCGCGCCGAGCGCGCCGCCGAGCCGGGCGGCCAGCCGGGTCAGCGCGTCCCCGCGCAGCGGCCCCTCGGTGGAGATGATCTCCTCGAGCGTGCGCCCGGGGATGAACTGGGTCGCGACGTACGGCGTCGGGCCCACCACGTCGGCGTCGATGACGGCGGCGACGTTGGGCGACTGCACCCGGCGCATCGTCTCGACCTCGCGGGCGAGCCGGCGGCGCGCCGTGTCCTCCGCGGCGACGCTGGGCCGGAGCAGCTTGAGGGCCACCTGGCGGCCCTCGGGGTCCGTGGCCAGGTGCACCACGCCCATGCCACCCTCGCCGACACGCTGGCGGAGTTGGTAGGGGCCGATCCTGCTGGGGGTGCCGTCGCTCAAGGTCATGACATAGGAGACGATACCCGTCGTCCCGCCGCCCTCGCGGAGCTTCCGCGGCGAGCCGGTTATCCCGATGCCCGTTGTCGGAAGGTGCCGGTACGGTCGCCGCATGGACGATCTCCACCCGCGGGTGCGCGCGGTCTGCGACCTCATGATGCTGGAGGTCCGCGAGTTCGCGGGCCGCCATGAGTACGACGGCCGTGTGCCCGACCTGTCCCGCTCCGGCGTGCGGGCCGCGCTCGATCGGCTCGGCCGGGGCGGGCCGCTCGACGACGAGCACGACGAGGCGCACCTCGCGGCGTTCGAGGCGGCCCTCCGCGTGTCGCTCGGGGAGCTCGAGCAACACCGCGTCAATCCGCTGCTCCACCTCGACGGATTCGACCTCGCCGGCTACGACAAGGAGTACGCGCCGGCCGAGGAGCGCAGGCGCGCGCGTGACACTCACCTGTCGTCCTGGCCGGAGTCGGCCGACGCCGCGGTAAGCACGCTGGACCGGGTGAACGCGCCGGTCGCGCGGGCGCTGCTGCCGGCCGTGCGAGGGCTGGCGCACGCGGTGCCGGCGGACGTGCCCGACGGCGTACGGGCCGCGGCGCTGGAGGCGCACGGCCGATTCGTCCGTCACCTGGAGCGGGCCGCGGCCGAGGGGGATCCGTCCGCCCGGCTCGGTGCGGCGCAGCTCGCGTCGCTGATGGGCACCGGCGAGGCCCTCCAGGTCGACCTGGACCGGCTGGCCGAGCGGGCCGACGTCGAGCGGGACCGGCTGACCGGCCTGCTCGCCGAGGCCTCTGCCCGGATCGATCCGTCCCGGCCCGCGCTGGAGGTGGCGCGGGAGCTGGTCCGCGACCACCCGTCCGGCGAGGGGGTCATGGAGGCGGCCCGGGAGGTCACCGAGGAGGCCATCGCGTTCACCCGCGAGCGCGGCCTGGTGCCGTACGCGGACGGCGAGTGCCGGGTCGGGCCCACGCCGGAGTCGCGCCGGTGGAGCGTCGCCATGGTGACCTGGGCCGCGCCCGCCGAGCCCGAGGGGCCGACCTGGTACCACATCACCCCGCCCGACCCGGCCTGGCCGGATCGGGACATCGAGGAGTGGCTGCAGCTCTTCAGCGCCACCACGCTGCCCGCGATCACCGTGCACGAGGTGGCGCCGGGGCACTACTCGCACGGGCGCGCGCTGCGGGAGGCCGTGGGGGACGTGCGGCGCACGCTGTTCTCCAGCACGTTCGTGGAGGGCTGGGCGCACTACGCCGAAGAGGTGTGCGTCGAGGAGGGGTTCCGGGCGGACGACCCACGGTTCGCCATCGGGGTCTGGCTGGAGGCGCTGGTCCGGGTCACCCGGCTCGCCTGCGCGCTCGGCGTGCATGCGGGGGAGATGACGGTGGAGGAGGGGGCGCGGCGGTTCGAGAGTGACACGCACCTCGCCGGGCCCGCCGCCCTCTCAGAGGCGCAGCGCGCGACGTTCGATCCCACGTACGGGCGCTACACCTGGGGGAAGCTGGAGATCATGGCGCTCCGCGAGCGGGCCCGGGAGGCCTGGGGGGCGGAGTTCTCCCTATCTCGGTTCCACCGCGCCCTCCTCGACCTCGGCGCGCCACCCCTCGGCCTGATCGGCAACGCCCTGCGCTGATCCGGGCCGGCGCCGGTCCGTTCCCTGCCTGACCGGCAACGCCCCGCGCTGACCCGGGCCGGCGCCGGTCCGTTCCCTGCCTGACCGGCAACGCCCCCGCGCGGATCCGCGTCGGCGCAGGACCGGGAAGGCCCGCCCCGCGTCGAACGCACGCCCGGCTCGGCTCCGGTTCGGTCCTCGGTTCCCCGCACCGCCCCCGGGCGGGGTGCGGGGAACCGAGGCGCTCATCAGGCGGCCGGCTTACGCGGGGGGTGCAGGGGCTCCCGCGTCGGGGACGCTCGGGTTGGCGTCGTCGGCGTCGCCACCGGAGGCGTCACCGTCGGGGTTACCCGACCCCGGGCCGACGTTGTTCGACTGCCCGCCGTCGTCCACGTTGTCGCCGTCCGCGTCGTTCTCCGGCGCCGGCGCCGGCGCCGGGTCCGCCTCCGGAGCGGGCTCCGGGTCGGACTCGGCCTCGGGCGCGGGCTCCGGGTCCGACTCGCCCTCCGGCTCGGACTCCTGGTCCGGGACGTCGGGGTTGGCGTCGTCGGCGTCGCCACCGGAGGCGTCACCGTCGGGGTTACCCGAACCCGGACCGACGTTCTCCGGCTCGGCGTTGTCGTCCACGCCGTCCCCGTCGGCGTCCGGGTCGCCGGGGTCGGCGGCGTCCGGGTTCCGGTCGTCCAGGTCCCCGCCGGAGGCGTCGCCACTGGGGTTGCCGGAGCCGGGACCGACGTTGTTCGACGGCTCGTCGTCGGGCGTGCCGTCCTGGTCGCGGTCGGGCTCACCCCAGACGTGGGACTGATCGCC
>WHSL01000291.1 GCA_009380095.1 Streptosporangiales bacterium
CGCATCGCCTGGGTCGGCGACTACGACGGGCGGCTCGCCACCGAGCCCGGCGTGCTCGAGGTGTGCCGGTCCTCCTTCGCCGCGTTCGAAGGCCTCGGCTGCACGGTCGAGGAGGCCCGGCCCGACATGGACATGGACGAGGTCTGGTGGGCGTTCCTCACCCACCGCCACTGGGATCTCGTCCGCGGCCCGCGCTACGAGCTGTACGCCGACCCGGAGACGCGCCGCCTCCTCAAGCCCGAGGTCGTCTGGGAGATCGAGAACGGGCTCGGGCTCTCCGCCCGGGACGTGGGCCGCGCCCTGGCGATCAGGGAGGCGTGGTTCGCCAAGGTCACCGAGCTGTTCGAGACGTACGACTTCGTGCTCGCGCCGAGCGCCCAGGTGTTCCCGTTCGACGCCACCCTGCACTGGCCGGCCGAGATCGACGGACGGCCGATGGACAGCTACCACCGGTGGATGGAGACCGTCGCGCCCTGGACGATGACCAGCCTGCCCGCGATGGGCATGCCGGCCGGCTTCGGCGAGGCCGGCCTGCCGATGGGGATCCAGCTGATCGGCCGGAACCACGCCGACCTCGCGGTGCTGCGGCTCGCGGCCGCGTACGAATCGGCGACCGGCTGGGTCGCGAAGAACCCGCCGCCCATGCTCGCCGAGACCTGACCCGCGACATTCCCGCGTCTTCTCCACACCTTCACCGTGTGTCCCGCCTTTCCTCGGGTAATTGGCCGAACAGGGATAACTCTTTGCTCGATGCTCATGTTGCCCGTTGGGATTTGTGGGTTAGGTGTTAAATGTGGGGTTCGGGGGGATGCGACGCGATTACGGCGCGCAACGCAGGCAGCTGGAAGTGGAATCGGAACAGTCGGCGGCACGCCAGCGCGAGCAGCGGACCATGATGGAGGTTCGCGCCGCCGAGATGGAGCGCGCGCAGGAAGCCCTCCGCGACGCGGAACGCCGGGCCGCAGAGGCCAAAGAGGCGTACCTCCGCAGCTATCACCACTGGTGGGACGCGCGGGAGGACTTCGAGCAGGAACAACGCCGCGCGAGCGCACTGGCCAAACGCCTGCGGCGGACGGACGGCCACACCTCGCTGCCGCGCCTGACGCTGCCGGATCTTCCGCATTGAACGTCTGACGGCGGAATGCGGTACCACTGGGGGGATTGCGTCGCGCCGGAGCGCTGTTGTGCGTGATCGAGACGCCTGAATCGACCGGCCCTGCAGGAGGATCGATGTCCACCGAGAACGTGACCGACTCGCCGACGAGCTGGGTGAACGAGCACATCCAGCAGTATGTGGAGAGCTCCGGAACCAAAGGCCACACCTGGAACGGAGTGCCGACGCTGCTGCTCACCACCCGGGGGCGCACCAGCGGCCAGCTCCGCCGCACCGCGCTGATCTACGGCCGGGACGGCGACTCGTACCTGATCGTGGCCTCGTACGGCGGAAGCCCGGAGCACCCGAACTGGTACCGCAACCTCGCGGCCGACCCGGACGTGCGCGTCCAGGTGGGGCCGGACGAGTTCGCGGCCCGGGCCCGTACGGCGAACGTCGAGGAGCGCGCGCGACTCTGGCCGCGGATGGCGGAGATCTGGCCCGCCTACGACGAGTACCAGACCAAGACCGACCGCGAGATCCCCATCGTCATCCTCGACCCGGCGTGACCCGACCGTAGGGCCGATCCGCGAGGCGGCGCTCAGCCATTGGGCGCCGCCTCCGCCATGAGCGTGTCGCGGAAGGCCTGACCGCCGACGCCAAGGGCGATCAGATCCCTCAGGTAGGCGGAGAGTCTGTCCCGGACGTAGCCCGACTCGGTGGCGAGGTCGGAGAGGTCCACCAGCTCGCAGTTCTGGATCTCCCAGCGGTCGTTCCGGTTCACGATGTCGTCGTTGCCGTTGCGGCCGCAGTGGTGGAAGTCGTTGTGGCCGTACGGGACCGCGGGGTACGCGTAGTGGCTGTAGCCGGACCCGCCGCTGCCGGTGCCGGTGGACGCGCCTCCGGCCATGTGGTTGACGATGGCGTCCACGTAGATGTCGACCCCGGCGGCGTGGCAGGTGTCGACCATGTTCTGGAACGCGGCCCGGTCGCCGCGCCGCGTCTGCAGCTGGTAGCTCACCGGCTGGTAGTCCTGCCACCAGGGGTGGGTACAGTTGACCCCAGAAGTGGGTCATCCGCACATGCACGGGGTCGCCGCTGAACGCTCGGCGTCGTGCCCGGGAGGGCACCGCGCGTACCACCGGAGTCGCACCCGGAGCGCGCCCGCACTCCCGGGGTTGCGGTCAGCCGATCCAGCCTGGGCTGATCATGCCGGACTCGTACGCCAGCACCACCAGCTGGGCCCGGTCCCGCACGTCGAGCTTGGTCATGATGCGGCTGACGTGCGTCTTGGCGGTGGCGGGGCTGAGCACCAGCCGCGCGGCGATCTCATCGTTGGACAGGCCGCCCGCCACCAGCGCCATGACCTCGCGCTCCCGGTCGGTGAGCGCGTTCAGCCGCGGGTTCGGCGCGGGCCGCTTCAGCCGCCCCGCCACGTCGGCGATGAGTCGGCGGGTGATCGCCGGCGCGAGCAGCGCGTCGCCGCGCGCCACCACCCGGACCGCGTGGATCAGCTCCATCGGCTCGGTGTCCTTGACGAGGAAGCCGCACGCGCCCGCGCGCAGCGCCTCCAAGACGTACTCGTCGAGGTCGAAGGTGGTCAGGATGATCACCTTGACCGCCTCGGTGCGCGGGTCGGCGGCGATGCGGCGCGCGGCCTCCAGGCCGTCCAGCTCGGGCATCCGGATGTCCAGCAGCTCCACGTCGGGCCGCAGCTCGCGGGCCAGCCGGACCGCCTCGGCGCCGTCCGCGGCCTCGCCCACGACCTCGATGTCGTCCTCGCCGTCCAAGATGGACCGGAAGCCGGCCCGCACCAGGTGCTGGTCGTCGGCCAGCACTACGCGGATCATTGCGCCCCGCCCAGCGGGAGCCGGGCGTGCACCCGGAAGCCGCCCTCGGCGCGGTCCGCCGGATGGACACCACCGCGGTGGCCGCCTCGGCGTGACGCGCCACGTTGGTGAGGGCCTCCTGCGCGATCCGGTACGCCGCCAGGTCCACCTCGGGGGGCAGCTCCGGCGGCGGGTCGGGCGCCTCGATCCGTACGGTATGCCCGCCCGTCTCGGCCTTCTTCGCGAGCTCGGCGAGCCCGTCGATGCCCGGCGCCGGCGCGGTCGGCGCCGCCTCGTCCACCTGGCGGAGCACGCCGAGCGTGGTGTGCAGCTCACGCAGGGCCTCGCCGCTGGAGCCCTTGATCGCGGACAGCGCCCGCCGCGCCGCGCCGACCGGCCCGTCGTCACCGGCGGGCTCCTTCTCCAGCCGGTGCAGCGCCGCCCCGGCCTGCACGTTGATCAGCGAGATGTTGTGGCCGAGCACGTCGTGCAGCTCCCGGGCGATGCGCATCCGCTCCTCGGTGGCGCGCCGGCTCGCCTCCGCCTCCTGGCGAGCAGCGCGGCCACGCCGAGCGTCACCGCGGCGATCAGCGAACCCTCCGCGGCGGTGGTGAACAGCGCGACCACGAAGGTGACGAGCACCGGGCCGTCGGGCTCGGTGAGCGGGTAGTAGAACGAGCAGGCGACGAGCGTGACCAGCGTGACGAGCACGGGGTGCCGGCGGCGGAAGTAGAGCGCGCCCACCGCGGTCAGCACGAGGATCCAGCTCACCAGGCTCAGCCGGATCGGCCCACTGGGCGGCCACAGGTAAGTGCCCAGGATGACGAACACGCCGACGGCGCCGGCCAGCAACGCGTCCGCCGCCGCGCCGTGCGGCGGCCACCAGCCCTCTCGAGCCCCGCGGCCGGGCGTCGTCGCGTCCATGCCCGCAGCCTACGCGGGCCCTCCGACGCTCAGCCGGACACGCCCTTGGGCGCACTCTGCTTCATGAAGCCGAACATGTAGCCGGCCACGCGGCGCATCTGGATCTCCTCGGCGCCCTCGGTGATCCGATAGCGGCGGTGGTGCCGGTAGATGTGCTCGAACGGCTTGTGCCGGGAGTAGCCGAGCCCGCCGTGCACCTGCATCGCGCGGTCCGCCGCCTCGCAGCACAGCCGGTTCGCCCAGTAGTTGCACATGGACACCTGCTGGGACTGGGAGAACGCCCCGTACTTGTCCATCATCCAGGCGGTGCGCTGGATGAACGTACGCAGCATGTCGCACTGCGTCTGCAGCTCGACGAGCGGGAACTGGATCCCCTGGTTCGTCGCCAGCGGCTTGCCGAACGGCGCGCGCTCCTTGGCGTACTCCACGGATTCGTTGATGCAGAACTGCGCGGCGCCGAGGCTCGAAGCGGCCTGCCGGATGCGGTTCTCATTGAAGAAGTGCTGCACGATCTGCAGGCCGCGGCCCTCACCACCGAAGATCGCGGAGTCCGGTACGCGTACGTTCGTGAGCGAGACGTGCGCGTGGTCGGTGGGCATGTTGAACGTCCAGAGGAACTCCTCGACTTTGAAGCCCGGGGAGTCCGTGGGCGTCAGGAACGCGGTGATGCCCCGGCCGTCGCCGGCCTCGCCGCTGGTCCGGGCGAAGACCAGGTCGTACTGGGCCGCATGCATCCCGGTGTTGAAGGTCTTCTCGCCGTTGATCACCCAGGAGTCGCCGTTGCGTACGGCGGTGGTCTCCATGTGGGTGGCGTCCGACCCGTGCGCGGGCTCGGTGATGCCGAACGCGAAGCCGCGCCGGCCCTCGGCGAGATCGTCGATCCACTCGGCCTTCTGCTGCTCGGTCCCGTAGAGGATCATCAGCATCAGGCCGACGTTGTTGCCCACGATGGCGTGCTCGTTCTGCAGGTCGCAGTGGAGCCCGAGGCCCTTGCTCGCGAGGTGCTCGCGGATCACCGCCATGCCCAGGTTGGTGCCGTCGGCGCCGCCGTACTCCTTCGGGAACGGGTAGCGGTAGTGCCCGGCCGCGTCCGCCCGGCGGCGCGCCTCACGGAGCAGCCGCTCCCACCCCGCGTTCGGCAGGCCGCCACGGTCCCAGTCCGTACGGGCGTCCTCCCGGCGGTGGTCGAAGAAGCGGATGTTGTCGTTCTCCCGCTCCAGCGGCCGAATTTCGCGCTCGATGAAATCGTCCAGCTCGGAAAGGTAGGAGGCGAGATCTTCCGGGAGTTCGAAGTCCATGCTGGGCGATCCCTTCTCGTCCCCCGAGTGACGATCGGACTCTTGCTTAACGAACGCTAGGTATGCATGCTAATCGAAGGCTCGGGCCACGCAAGGGGAGGCCGCGCGGTGAAGGACGGCGGGTACGAGGACATCGAGGTACGCCGCGAGGGCGACGTGGAGATCGTCACGATCGCGCGGCCGGAGGTCAGGAACGCGCTCCGCTATCAGACCTACGACGAACTGGAGCGGGCGGTGCGCACCACCACCGCGCGCTGCCTCGTGGTCACCGGCCTCCGCAAGGCGCTTGACCCCGACTGGCGTGACCTGGGCGTCTGGGTCTCGCACACGCTCGGCGCGCTGTTCGGCACCGAGGATCACCGCGAGGGCGTACAGGCGTTCGTGGAGAAACGAGAGCCCCGCTACACGGGGAAGTGAGTGACCCAGCCGGGAGGAACCGCGCATGACCGCCGAAACCCCTGTGATCGTGGAGCACGGCCCGATCACCACGATCACCATCAACCGTCCCCGGGTGAAGAACGCGCTCAACGGCGAGGCGTGGCGGCTGCTCGGCGAGGCCCTC
>WHSL01000047.1 GCA_009380095.1 Streptosporangiales bacterium
CCCCCGGCCCCCGGCCCGCCGGGGCTTGCTCAGCGCTGGCCGACGAGCAGTTGCCCCATGGTGCTGAGGACGCTCGGCTCGACGCGGTAGTAGACCCAGGTGCCGCGACGCTCGGAGGTGAGGAGGCCCGCCTCCTTGAGCTTCTTGAGGTGGTGGGAGACGGTCGGCTGGGAGACGCCCACGTCGGAGATGTCGCAGACGCAGGCCTCACCGCCGGCGAACGACGCGATGCGGGAGAACAGCCGCAGTCGTACGGGGTCGCCGAGCGCGCGGAACATCTTCGCCGTCCGCTCCGACTCCTCCCGGCTCAACGGGCGCTCGGTCAGCGGCGGACAGCACGGCTGCACGGCCTCGTCCCCCACGACCGGCTGCGTCTTCAAGTCCACCATGCGTCCATATTGACACACATCAAAGCGATTCCCCCCTCCCCGGGGCGGCGGCGACCTCCACGGCTGGTCTCAGCCGCACAGCTCGGCCGGGCCGGCGATCTTCTCCGCGAGTTGCTCGGGGGCCGTCAGCCGCCACGCCTCGAATATCAGCTCGGCCAGCTCGTCGGCGTCGATGCCGTCGAGATACACCACCACCCACCCGAAGCTCTCCGTCGTGAACTGCACCTCGAACACATCCGGCCGCTCCGCCACCAGCGCGGCCTGCTCACTGTGCGTCGCCTTCAGCCCGATCGTCCCCGTCCGCTCCCACAGGAACCCGAACCCCTTGCCCCCGACCTTGTACGACACCCAACTCCCGGCGTCCCGCTCCTCGACCCCCGGCAACCGCCGAACCATCCGCTCACACACCGCGACGCTCACGCCCATGCCCCGCATCGAGTCACGCCCCTCCGACAACCTCACCCTCCCCCACTCCGCCGCCGACCTCCTCAACGAATACGAACACATAAACCCCCGCAAGATCGCACAAAGAATTGCACGAATTCGCCACCCCACTGGAAGTCCGACCGACCATTTCGCCCTTGAGCGCACAGGCCACCGCGGAGCCTGCGACATAATGCGTTCTCGCTCTCAGGAAGGCCGACCGGAAAGCAGAGCCCACCATGAAGAAGGTCGCGGTGGTGGGCTCATGCGGCAGCGGCAAGTCCTACCTGGCACGCGCACTCGGCGAAATCCTGGACGCCCCGGTGATCCACCTCGACGCCATCTACTACAACGAGGCGTGGAACGAACTCCCGATGGAGCGATTCGCCGAGATCCAGCGCGAACTCGTGGCCGGCCCCAGCTGGGTCATCGACGGCAACTACAACGCGACATTGCCGATCCGACTCGGGACGTGCGACACCGTGGTGTTGATGGACGTGTCGTCGACGGCGGCCTTGTACGGTCTGCTCTCGCGGCGCATCCGTCACGGCGCCGGGCACAAGGGAGACGGCGTGCACAACCGCATCCATGGGGGTGTGCTCAGATACACAGCGACGTACCGCCGGAGGATGCGCCCGCGGGTTTTGGCCAAGATCGAGCGGTTTGCGGAACACGCCGATGTGGTCCTGCTGACCGGCAGACGGCGGGCGCGGTGGTGGCTGCGGCGGGTCGGCGAGGGGGCGGGCGGCCGGCCCGGGAGTGGGGTCGGTTGATCACGGTCTTGGTCAGGGTGGTTCTGACAGTTCCTGACTGGGGTTATGTGAAGCACTTCACTCACACGGCTCTCAGAAGCCACATGGATCCCGTGGCGTAAGAACGCCGCGCCGAGGTGTGTAACGAGTTAATGAAGCAGGTTGCCAAGCCCGGCGGCAGTATAAGCATGCAGAGTATCGGTCACATATCCCGGGTTTCGCCGTGACACAAATCCATCTCCCGAGGTCCGTGAGCCGGCACGTACGGGCAAGAGTCTGAGCGTTCTTCCGGTCAGGATGACCAGCAGAGACTAGGATCGGCGGCCTGTCGAACCGATGGTGTCGGAGGAGGATCCCGCCTGCCCTTGCCCGATTACGGGGAGCCGAACCTGTCTTGCTTTTTGTAATCGCCCTATTCACGATGAGGCTGAAGGCCCTCACCGACTACCGGTCGCGAGGAGGTTCGTGTAGTCGGCTTCACAGCACATCGGGGCGTTGTCCGTTCAGATCTAACGATCTTGACACCTTCCCCTTACTGACCCCGACCCCCTGTGAGAGCGAAATCATGACCAAGGAGCTTCTGTCCCTGTCCACGCATGACTTCATCGCAGGCATACAAACGGTCGCCCCCAAGTTCGACTCCGCGATCTATCCCCAGCAGAACCTTCCGGCCGACGACTGGGCCCTGTTGGTCAGAGCCGGGGTACTGCTCCCGACCCTGCCCAAGGACCACGGGGGGCGCGACAGCCACGTCGAGATGTGCCGCGTCGTGGAGACCCTGTCCGAGTGGAACCTGCCGCTCGGCATGTACGTAACGGTCATCACCGGCGTGGCCCTGCGGCCGATCGCCATGTTCGCCAGCGAGGAGGCCCAGCGGGAGGTGCTGCCGGCGTTCGCCGGCAGCGATCCCATGATCTGCGGCTTCGCGTCCACCGAGCCGGACTGCGGCTCGGCCATGTCCGGTATGGCCACCACGTTCGAGGAGGTCGACGGCGGCTACCGCATCCGCGGCCGCAAGCACTGGCAGGCCTTCAGCATCAGCGCGCACTGGTGGCTGGTCAGCGCCAAGAACGACGATCACGGCCGCAGATACGGCTACTTCATCGTCAAGCGCAGCGAGGGCTTCCGTACGGTCGAGCCGTACGAGCCGCTCGGCCTGAAAGTGATCGACTACGGGCTCAACGAGATCGACGCGTTCGTCCCCCGGCACCGTCGGATCGCCGCCGGGGACCGGAATCTCCGCCCCATGGTGGAGATGCTCATGGCGTCGCGGGCGATGATGGCGGCGATGGGATGCGGTTTCCTCCGCCGCGTCAGCCGCGAGGCGCACGCGTACGCGGAGGGCCGCCAGATCGGTCCGGCGCCGCAGTCGGCGATACGGTTCGTGCGCTATCGCCTCGCCGCCATCGACGCCTCGTACGCGATATGCGCCGCGCTCAACCATCACCTGCAGACGAGCCTCGATATGAAGAAGGAGATGATCGACGCGTTCCCGACCGTTCAGGCCATCAAGACCGTCGCCACCGAGCGGATGCTCAGCGCGGCCCACCATTATCAGCAACTGGTGGGCGGCGAGGGCTACCGCTACGGATCCCCCACCAACATGGCCGGTCAGGCGTTCCTGGACGCCCGGGTCTACACCATCTTCGACGGCACCAACGACCTGCTCAGCCAGCAGCTCACCGAATACTGCCTGGCCAGACTCGAGGGTCGCTCCCTCAGCCGCTTCCTGGCCACGTGGCCGCTCACCGCACCCGGGGTCGCGCGCCACGGCCTGGACCTGAACTTCCTCGACCGGGAACTCGACCAGGAGCACCTGGTGCTGGCGGGCCGGGCCATCGCGTACGCGTTCGCGATCACCGAGGTCATGCGGTGGGCCACCGAGACCGGTGCCGACCCCGAGCAGGCACGCGCGGCGATCGAGTTCCTCAAGGCCGACATCGCCGGGGTGGCGGCGGAGTTCGCCCTGCTCGACACGGGTCTGCTCGACGTAGGAGAGGACGCCGGGACGCCGGCGAACGGCGGGGGGCACTCCCGTTCCATCCCGGTCGCCGCACGGACCTGAGCGGGCGCCCGGGTGCGGCGAGGATCGCCGCACCCGGCGTCACAGGGCGTCCGGCAGACCCTCACGGTGGCGTAGCCGCCGCATGAGCTCAGCCGCGTGGTCCTTGATGAGGTTCAGGCCCGGATGGCCCCACGGGCGCGGCTCACGGTCGATGATGCAGATCGTGCCGAGGGCCGTGCCCGTGCTGTCGATCAGCGGCGCACCCACGTACGTCCGGATGCCGAGCTTGTCGACGACGGGGTTGCCTGCGAACCGCGGATAGTCGCACACGTCGTCCAGCACCAGCGCCTTGCGCCGCACCACGACGTGCGGGCAGTAGCCGTGGTCGAGCGGCACCTCCCGGCCCAGCTCCACGCTCTCGCCCGTCGCAGGGTCGGCCGGAGCGAACAGACCGCCGAGGTACTGCTGGTCCGTCACGAAGTTCACCATCGCGAACGGAGGCAGATCGGACCCCGAGATCCGCTGGGCTGCCTCGGCGAGCTCCCGGGCGAACCCGTCGAGCTCCGGATCCGGCTGCCCAAGGCCCAGCTCGCGCAGGCGCATCACCCTCCGGGGGACCTCACTGTCCATGGGCGTCAGCAGGTGGCCCGGGGGCTCGTATATCGGCTCGTATGTCATCGAATCTCCAGGAGGCCTAGGCGGAGGGGGTGGGCACGGCGGCGAGAAGGTGGTGGATCAACGACCTCAGCGCTGAGACGGCGGAGCCGCGTTCCCGGGCGTCGCACAGCACTATCGGCGCCCCCGGGCCGAGCCCGAGCGCGGCCCGTATCTCTTCCTCGTCGTAGCGGAACGCATCTTCGAACTCGTTGACCGCGACGAGGAACGGGATACCGCGATTCTCGAAGAAGTCCACCGCCTCGAAGCAGTCCTCGAGACGGCGGGTGTCCGCGAGCACGACGGCGCCCAGCGCGCCCGCGCACAGCTCGTCCCACATGAACCAGAACCGCTCCTGCCCGGGCGTGCCGAACAGGTAGAGCACGATCCCGTGCTGCTCGATCGTGATGCGGCCGAAGTCGAGGGCGACGGTGGTCGTCGACTTCTGCTCTATCCCGCCGAGGTGGTCGACGCCGACGCTGGCGGTGGTGATGAGCTCCTCCGTGTTGAGCGGCTCGATCTCACTCGCCGCGCCGACGAAGGTCGTCTTTCCCACACCGAACCCTCCCGCGATCAAGATCTTGACCTGCGTGGGGAACTCTTCAGAGTCGTTGTAGGCCATCGAGCAGCTTCTCCAGGAGAACTCGGTCCTTGGGGTCGGACGCCCGCCGCGGGGTCTTCGTCGTCATCGCGTCGCAATCCAGCAGGTCGGCAAGGATGACCTTGGTGACCACCACCGGGAGCCGGAGGTGCGCGGCGACCTCGGCCACCGACGTCGGGCGGCGGCACAGCCCGAGCGCCTGGGCGTGCTCCGGGTCCGACGTCTTGGGCGACCGGCCGGTCGTCATCACCAGCGACAGCAGATCCAGGTCCACGGACGGTCTGGTCCGGCCTGAACTCACCGTGTACGGGCGGATCAGCCGGCCGGCCTGTTCGTCGAGCCACACCTCATCGTCATCGGCGGTCATGTTCATGGGGTCAGGCCACCCGGCGCGGCCGGCGCCGGCCTGGCCGCGGTGTCAAGGAACGGCCTGACCGCCTTGATCAGGCGAGCCATCTCGAAGCCGACCAGCGAGGGGTCCGCCTCGCCCTCCGCCAGCACGGCGAGAACCGAGTTGTGGCCCGCCCACGAGATGAACAGCTGGCTGGACTTGAGCTCCGTCACCACCTGCCGAACTTCCTTGCTGTTGTCGAACTTCATCCCGGCGCTGCGCGCGATGGAGAAGAGGCCCGAGGCCAGCGCCGCCAGCTGCTCCGCGCTGACACGGTCGAGGCCGTGGGCTGCTTTCACCAGGCCGTCAGAGGTCAGCAGCACGCTGCCACGGACGACGGGAACCTCCTCGGCCAGACCCTTCAGCAGCCAAGCAAGATCCGCAGCCTGGTTCGGGGAGTCAGAGCTCAATGGACGCTCCTTCTGGGTTAGTGATGATCCGTCAGTGGAGTGCCTTCGGCATCGCGTGCCGAGTCCTCGTCCCCGCGGCCGCTGCGCATGCCCCGCTGGAAGGCGGCCATCAAGCCCGGGTTGTGGGCGGCGTCCGCATCCTCCTCCTGTGACACCGGAGCGTCGCGCAGCTCCGGTGCCAGGCTGGCCTGGGCCTGGCGTTGCGGCAACGGCGGGCGTTCGCCCTGGTCGCTACGGGGCGGACCGTACGGGTTGCCGCCGCTCGGCGGCGCGGGGGGCGGAGGCGCCACGGGTGCCGGTGGCTCCAATGGCTCCAGTGGCTCCGCCACCTGGGCCACGGGCACCGGTGTGCCGGCGGGCGGGGGCATGGGTGCGGCGGGGGGTGCGGAGGCCACGGCCGCCCGGGCGTCGGTGTCCGGCACCGGCGCCGACTCTCGCGTGCCCGGCTCGTCCTCGCCGTCCTGCTGCTCGCCGCCGACCAGCTCCTTGGGCACCACGACGATCGCCTGCGTTCCGCCGTACAGATTCGTCTGGAGCTGGACCGCGACGTTATGCCGGCGGGCCAGCGACGAGACCACGACGAGACCGATGCGGCCGTCGCGCAGCAGCTCGTCGATGTCGCCCCGCTCGAAATCGGAGAGGAGGTTGTTCAACCGCTCGCGGACATCGCGCGGAATGCCGAGCCCACGGTCCTCGACCTCGATGGCCAGCCCGGCGGTGACCGGCTCGGCGCGGAGCAGCACCTGCGTCTGAGGCGGCGCGAACTTGGTGGCGTTCTCGATCAGCTCGGCGAGCAGGTGGATGACGTCCGCGACGGCCCGGCCGTGCAGGGTCCCCTCGACCGGCGGGACCACCTTGACCCTGTTGTACTGCTCGACCTCGGCGGTGGCCGAACGCAGCACCTCGTACATCGTCACGGGCCTGCTCCACTGGCGCCGGGACACCGCTCCTCCGATCACCGCGAGGCTCTCGGCCTGGCGCCGCATGCGCGTGCTCAGGTGGTCGACCCGGAACAGGGCCTTCAGCAGATCCGGATCCTCGACCTGGTTCTCCAGCTCGTCCAGACCCTGGATCGCCCGGTGCGAGAGCGACTGCATCCGCCGGGCGAGGCTGACGAAGACCTCGACGCGCTGCTCGGGCCCGTGGCCGGGCGTCGAATCCGCGGCGGCGGCGTCCAGCACCGCGTTCCACGCGTCGTTCTGAGCCTGCTGCAGCTCCTGCGCGAGGCGGACGAGCGGCTCGGACGAACCGGTGTGCGCGACCTCCCCGGCGCGCCGGGGGAGGCCCTCCCCGCTCCTGACGCTCTTGGACAACTCCAGCAGGTCATGACGGCCGCGGGTCACCATGAGCGTCAGATCGCCGAGCCGTCGCCGCATCTCCTCCGTCGCCGGGCCGGACGCCGGCCCGAAGACGGCACGGTTGACCTCGTGTTCGCGACGGGTCGCCGAGTCCGCCCCCAGGGCGGCGGCGATCAGCACACAGGCCGCCGCGGCGACGGCCATGATCAGCACGAGTTGCGTCCTCGGCGACTCGACGCCCTCGGTCACCAGGACCGCCACGGCGGCCAGCCCGAGAAGCGCCATCACGGCCGCGGGAAGGATGGCTATGTAAAGGTGGAAATTGCGTGCGCTGTTCGCATGGTGCCCACCACGGTTTCGCGGCTTACCGTGGCGTCGGACGTCCGTATGGTCGACACCCTGGGCATGCGAGGAGAATTCAGACATCTACGTCCTCGGTACGGAATGGCGACAGGTCACAGCACCCGACAAACGTCATGCGCCCGCCAACAACGCATGCTCAAGGGCATCCACATCGCTGCTCCTTCAAGAGTGTGCGCACGGTCCGACTCAGCACTGACAGTGCCAATTCACCCCGAAGAAGCCGTCACTCAAACCTCAACGCTGTAACGAACCCTACTGCGCCCCCTGGCCGGTTTCATCAGGTTCGCAGATACCCACCCATGTATCTCACTCGACCCCCCAACCAAATCCCCCAACAAGGGCATCCCACACAAAGAACAAACCCCCCACCAGCCCACCCACCAGCAACGAACCAAGCCAGATCCAGACCGAAACCACCAGCCACGGAAGGGGGGTCCGGGGGGACGAAGTCCCCCCGGGCGGGGGGCTCCGGGGGGTCGCCCCCCGGACAAGATGCGAAGAGGCCCACCGGGAGGAAGCAACCGCTTCCGACCAGGCAGACCTCAAGCCTCGTAGCGGGGGCAGGATTTGAACCTGCGACCTCTGGGTTATGAGCCCAGCGAGCTACCGAACTGCTCCACCCCGCGTCGGTGTGTGGCTTCAGTCTATGGGGTCCGGGGGCCGGTTGGCGAATCGGCCACGGGGCACCGTTGAAGATCACAGAACGTCGATGCGCCCCGGCACGGAGCCGGGGCGCATCGAGCAGGAGCCCACCTCGGGCCGGGTCCGCCGCGGCGGACCCGGCCTAGCCGCCTCCGCCGTTGCGGATCTCGGTGTCGGCCTTGTTGAGCGCCTCCTGCAGCCGCTTCTGGGCCTCGCCGTACGCCGCCCAGTCGCCGTTCTTGAGCGCCTCCTGCGCCGAGTCGTACGCGTTGGAGGCCTCGTTGAGCGCACTGCGCAGCTCCGGGCTGACCTGCCCGCCGTCGCCGGTGGGCGGTGGCTGCTCGCCGCCGTCCTCGGGAGGTTCCTCGCCGGGGGGCGCGCCCTGGAAGACCTGGTTGAGCGCGTCCTGGAGGTTGTCGCCGATGCCGACGTCGTTGCCGAAGGCGACCATCACCTTCCGCAGGATCGGGTACGACGACTGCCCCGCCGCGGTCGATTTCACGTAGACGGGTTCGACGTAGAGCAGGCCGCCGCCGAACGGCAGGGTCAGCAGGTTGCCGAACACGGTCTGCGCGCCGCTGCGGTTGAGCGGCAGCAGTTCGGAGCTGACCGTTGTGTCGGACTGGAAGGCGTTCTGCACCTGCCGCGGGCCGGGGATCGCCTGGCTGCGCGGCAGCTCCAGGACCTGGATCTTTCCGTAGTTGGGCGAGGTCGGCACGCTGTCGACCGCCATGAAGGCGGACAGGTTCTCCCGCCCTCGGGGCACGAAGGTCGTGGTCAGCGAGAAGCCCGGCTCCTGGTCGTCGGGCATCTTGAGCGTGATCCGGTACGGCGGCTCGGGCGCCCCGCCGGGACGGGTCGGGTCCGCCGGCACCTGCCAGAAGTCCTGCCCGCCGTAGAAGGACTGGGCGTTGGTGACGTGGTAGCGGGAGAGGATCTCGCGCTGCACCTTGAACAGGTCCTCCGGGTATCGGAGGTGCTGCATCAGGTCGGCCTTGATCTGGTTGCGCGGCTGCACCACGCCGGGGAATACCTTCATCCAGGTGCGCAGCACCGGGTCCTTGGCGTCCCACTGGTACAGCTTGACCGTGCCGTCGTACGCGTCGACCGTGGCCTTCACGGAGTTGCGGACGTAGTTGACCTGGTCGCTGGGCTGGCCGCGGACCCGGCCCGCCTGGGTGTTGGTGTCCCGCGTGGCGTCGCCGAGGCTGACGCGCTGGGAGTACGGGTAGCCGTTGGACGTGGTGTAGCCGTCCACGATCCACACGACGCGGCCGCCCACGATGGCCGGGTAGGTGTTGCCCTCGAGGGTGAGGAAGGGCGCGACCTTGCGGACCCGCTCGGCCGGGGTGCGCTCGAAGAGGATCCGGGAGTCCTCGCTGATGGCTCCGGAGAGCAGCAGGTTCTTCTCCCGGAACTTCACCGCGAACAGCGCCCGCTCCAGCAGCCCCCCGACCGGCACGCCGCCCTTGCCGCTGTAGGTGTTGTTCTTCTGCCCGCCCTCGCTGTTGTCCGGGTAGTCCAGCTCGCGCGGCGCCGCCTTCTGCGGCGCGCCGACCACGGCGTAGTTGTTGGACTGCTCGCCGAAGTAGACCCGCGGCTCGAACTTGCCGAGGTCACCGCTGGGCGGGATGTCCCGCTCGGTGAAGTCGGGCCGGCCCTCGGTGTCGACCCGGTTGCCGGGCGCGGCGACGAAACCGAAGCCGTGCGTGTAGACGAGGTGCTGGTTGATCCAGTTCTGCCGGCCCTCGGGCGGCCCCTCCATCTCCCGGACGGCCACCACGGTGTCGGTCAGCACGTCGTCGGTCGGATACCTGTCGATGTCGAGTTGCTCGGGGAACTGGTAGAAGTTCCGCACCTGCTGCAGCTGCTGGAAGGTCTGCGACACGACCGTGGGGTCGAGCAGCCGCACGCTCGGGATGATCTCGGCCTCACCGGCCAGTTCGCTCGAGGACAACTCGGTCTTCGCGCTGTAGCTGGTGATCTTCGTGCCGTCGATCCCGTACGCCGTCCGGGTGGCCTTGATGCCGCGGGCGATGTACGGCGCCTCCTTGTCCGCCTGGTTCGGCCGGACTTGGAACTGCTCCACGAGCGCCGGGTACACGCCGCCGATCAGCACCGCGGACAGCACCAGCAGGCCGAGGCCGACGATCGGCAGCATCGCGCCGCGCCGCACGACGTTCGCGAAGAACAGCACCGCACAGATCACGGCGATCACGGCGAGGATCGTCTTGGCCGGCAGCACCGCGTTGACGTCCGTGTACGACGGGCCGGTGAACAACGAGGTCCGGTCGGAGTAAGCCAGGCCGTACCGGTCGAGCCAGTACGCCACGGCCTTGAGCAGCACGAACACGCCGAGCAGCACCGACAGGTGGGCGCGCGCGGCGGGGCTCGCCCGCTCCCCCTGCGACTGCAACCGCAGCCCGCCGTACAGGTAGTGGGTGATGGCGGCGGCGAAGAAGGAGAGGATCACGGCCGCGAAGACGTAGCCGAGGATCACCCGCAGGAATGGATACGTGAACGTGAAGAACGAGATGTCCACGTGGAACTGGGCGTCCTGCGCGCCGAAGGACGTGCGGTTGGAGAACATCAGCCAGGACCGCCACTCGCCCGCGGCGGAGGAGCCGGCGAGCAGCGCCAGCACCCCGGCCACCACGGCCACGACGATCTTGCGATGCGGGTCGATCGCGACCCGATACCGCTCGAGCCCTTGCTGCTCCAGCGAGAGGGGGCGATAGGCGGGGCGCAGCCGGTAGGCCACGATCAGGTTCGCGCCCACGAACAGCGCCATGATCAGGCCACCGATGACGAAGAGCCAGATCTTCGTCCACAGCTGCGTGCCGAACACCGTGGTGAAGTTCACCGACTTGAACCACAGGTAGTCGGTCCAATAGTTGGCGAGCACGCCGATCAGGGCGATGATCACGACGACGGCCGCGGCGACCGGGGCGAGCAGCCTGGGCCTGCGCGGCACGCGCGCGGCCCGGCCGGCACCGGGCGTTCGGAAGGTCACGCCTCCCCCTTGCTATGCAGGAGTTCGGGAAAGTCAAGGGTCTTCTGTGAAGGCAACTTATCGAGCCGGGCCGAGGTTCCCCAGCACGCGGCTCTTTCGTGGCGCGGGAGATCACAAGATCGCAACGCCCGGGCGCCGTACCGTACGGACGCCCGATTCCTCATCGGCCCACGCTATCGGGGACGATGGCTTCCGTGCAGATGCTCAGCGAGGTCGTAACGGCACTGGAACGTCGGCTGGCGCGGGACGGCTGGGACCGCCCGCCCCAGCTGTTCGCGCTGGTCACCTCCGCCGACCTGCGCGACAGGGAGCCCGCGCTGGCCGAGTCGCTCGGCATCACCGCCGGCACGCCCGGGCCCGACCTCGTCCCCGTCGCGCAGGATCCGCTGTCCGCGGAGGCCGCGCTGGTGCCCACCGTGGAGGGCATCGTGTGGCCGGAGACCGTCGCGGGCTGTGCCCTCGCCGCCGTACGGGTGCTCGCTCCGGACGGTGCCGCGCCCCCCGCCGGCGAGGACGAGGCCGCGTGGGCGGCCGCGCAGCCCGGCAGCCGGGAGGTGCGGCTCGTGGCGGCGGCGCTGCGCGACGGTTCGCACTACGCGGCGCTACGGTTCCGCGACCACGACTCCGACGACGCGGTGCTCTCCGGCGCCGGCCTGCTGCCCGGCCTGGAACAGGCCCTGGCCGGCAGCCTGGAGGAGTGAGCTAGTCGCAGGAGGGCACCGCGCCCTTGCCGGTGCGCAACGCGTCGAGCGCCTTCATCGCCGCGTCCAGCGTCTCGATCTTGACGACGCGGAGGCCCTCCGGTGCGGCCGCGGCCGCGTCCCGGCAGTTCGCGGCCGGCGCGAAGAAGACCTTGGCGCCGTCGTGCGCCGCGCCCACCACCTTCTGCTGCACGCCGCCGATCGGGCCGACCTTGCCGGACGGGTCGATGGTGCCGGTGACGGCGATGTTCTTGCCGCCGGTGAGGCTGCCCGGGGTGAGCTTGTCGATGACCGAGAGCGCGAACACCAGCCCCGCGCTGGGCCCGCCGATCTCGCCCACCGCATACGACACGTCGAACGGGAACTCGTACCTCTGCTGCACGGTCACGCCGACGATCGAGGTGCCCGGCTCGTCCGGCGACTCCACCGTGGTCATCGCGACGTCACGGGTCTGCCCCTTGCGCTCCACGGTGACCTCGACCTGGGAGCCCGGCCTGTGGTCGCGGATGCGCTCGGCCGCTCCGGAGGACGTGGTGACCTTCGTGCCGTCCACGGCGGTGATCACGTCGCCGGGCTGCAGCCGCCCGTCGGCGGGCTTGCCCTTGGTGACCGCGGCGACGCCGACGATGTGGGCGTAGTCGACCTCGAGCTCGGTCAGCGCGGCCGCCGTCGCGGTGTCCTGCGAGTCGGTCATCTGCTGGTCGATCTGTTGCTCGGTCTGCTGGTCCGACTGCTCCGGGGGGAAGATCGCCTCCCGCGGGACCACCGCGTCCTCGGGGTTCATCCAGGAGCGCAGCGCACTGAACATGTCCAGCCGCTGCCCGGGCCCGCCCAGGTACGCCACCGTCACCATGTGCAGCTCACCCTTGGTGGGATACACCCGGTGGCCCTTGATCGTGATCGGCGCCTCCTCCTTGCCGGAGGCGAGCATGTCGGTGGTCGGCCCCGGCTGGAGGATCACGTACGGGACCGGCAGCAGCACGCTCATCACGCCCAGCCCGACCACGAGCAGGCCGGCGAGCAACAGGGTGACGGCACGTCGCGACATGGCCGGAAGCCTATTGGATGCGCCGGGCACCGCTGCCGTCGTGTGGTGCGTCCTCGGAGTCCGCGCTGCCGGTCTGCGCCCCGAGCGCGGAGCGGAAACGCTGGAAGTCCCGTACGGCGGCGTAGTTGTCATCGCCTCGGCCCGGCCGGCCCCGGAGGTAGACGGCGATCGCCGCGATCAGCGTCACCAGCACCGGAAGGATCAAGTACGTCAAGACGGACAACGCCGACCGCACCCCCTCTGATCACCGAAGACCGGCCCATCACATTATCCCGGCCGGAGACGGCGCATCCCACGGGATGCCGCAGACATTCCCTGGCACGCAAGGGCTATTCGGGACGGCCGGTCACGAGATGGTCATCAGCGGCCACACCCCTCGCGGCGAAGCCTCTCAGCAGGCCCCGACCCACTCGGCAGTGCCGTCAGTGAACACCTGATGCTTCCAGATCGGCACCTCGGCCTTGAGGTCATCGATCAACCGACGACAGGCCTCGAACGCCTCACCTCGATGCGGACAGGCAGCCGCCACCACCACCGCCAGGTCACCGATCTCCAGGTCACCGACCCGATGCACGGCCGCAATGGCACGCACACCATGGTCCGCCGCCACCTTCTCCACCACGCGACGCAACTCGTCGACGGCACTCGGATGCGCCGAGTACGACAGTCGCCTGACCGCGCGGCCATGGTCATCGTCACGCACGGTGCCGACGAAGATGGCGGTGCCACCGGAGCCCGCGTCCGACACGGCGGAGAGCACCTCGTCCACGGAGAGCGCGGTCTCACGCAGCCCGATCAATCTGATGACGTCGTCCACGCCACCGACGTTACCCGCCCCCGGTGACAGCGGGCATCCCCGAGCGACGGGACGGAACCAGCGGCGCCGCCCCTTGGAACCTAGAGGCCGCGCCGACGACGCCGAGCCCGACGCACGATCGCCGCGGCACCGATGACCGCGACCGTGGCTCCGGCAGCGGTGAGCGTCGCCTCCTTGCGCCCCACATGCCGCCCCACCAGCGCATGCCCGGTCCGCGCAGCGAGCAACGTACTCAACGCCTCGGCGTTGTCGTGCTTAGGACGCCAGCCGGCCTCACGCAGCGCCCCGCACTCCACCACCCACGGATAGACCACGTAATGCAGGTCCGTGGCAGGCGCCGGCGTCACCCCGAGCCGATGCAGCCGCTGCGCGGTGCCAAAGGTCACCGCCGCGGGCAGCTCGATGCGCCGCAACCCGGAGATCTCCTCCGCCTCCTCGTGCTCCAGCCACCCATCCGCGCCAACGGCGAAGTCCCCCTCAACCCGCCCCAACGTGGCGAACTCGAGCGCCGTCACCAGATCGTCGACATGGCAGAACTGCCACCGCTGCGCCACACCCTTCACGGTCAGCAGCCGTGGAGACTCGAAATGCCGGGTGACCACGGTGCCCATGCCCGGTACGACCAGAGCGGCCGGCCGCGCCACTGTGACCTTCAGCCCCGGATGCGTACGCCGCGCCTGCGCGGCCAACTGCTCGATCTCCAGCAGATCGCCGACGAGGCTCGGGTCGGGGTCGGCCCGCAGCGGCGAGTCCTCGGCGAGCGGGACCTCGTTGTCGGGGCGGGCCCCGTACACCATCGCCCCGGTGACGAGGACCACGTGCGGCACGCGCTCGGCCGCGGCCGCGGTCAGCACGGTCTGCGCCCCACGCACGTTGTACGACCGACGCTCCCGCGACGGGGTCTCCAGCGACCGGTCGAGATCCAGGTGGACGACCACGTCGACGCCGGAGAGCCGCCCCGCCACGATCGGGTCCCGTACGTCGACCACGCGCCAGGTGACGCCCGCCACGTCGCCGCGCTGCGCGTCGATGGCGATGACCTTGCTCACCTCGGGGCTCGCGGCCAGGTGGGTGGCCAGCGCACGGCCCAGCCCGTCGGCGGCTCCGGTGACCGCGACGACGGGCCCGCTCCCCCCGGCGTCGCCTCTGCGCCGAGGGCGAACCCGGCCCTTCGAAGTACTCACCCTGGGCGGCTCCCGACTAACGTGGCTGTTGTGACCCTATCCATCCTGCCTGAGGGCTGCAGATGAGTGACATTCCCTTCGGGTTCGGCAAGCCGAACGATCCGGATGACGAGTCGGGGCGCGACCCCGACAAGCCGCGCGGCGACAAGCCCGCCGACCCGTTCGGGATGTTCGGGGACTCTCAGCAGATGGCCGACATGCTGCGCCGCTTCGCGGACATGATGTCGTGGCAGGGCGGCCCGGTGAACTGGGATCTCGCCAAGGACATCGCCCGCCAGGTGGCGGCCGAGGGCGGCGACCCGACCGTGGCGGAGGCCCGTCGCGCCGCCGTCGCCGAGGCGCTCCGCCTGGCCGACCTGTGGCTGGACGACTCGACGACGTTCCCGTCCGGCATCTCGGTCACCGAGGCGTGGAGCCGCGCCGAGTGGGTGGAGCACACGCTCCCCGTCTGGTCGAAGCTGTGCGACCCGCTCGCCGAGCGCGTGGTCCAGTCCATGGGCGAGAACATGCCGCAGGAGATGCAGGCCATGGCCGGCCCGCTGCTCGGCATGGTCAAGCAGATGGGCGGCATGATGGTCGGCCAGCAGTCCGGCCAGGCCATCGGCGCGCTCGCCCGCGAGGTGGTGGGCTCCACCGACGTCGGGCTCCCCGTCGGGCCCGAGGGTCACGGCGTGCTGCTGCCGTCGGGGGTGGACGGCTTCGCCGACGGGCTCGAGGTGCCGCTGGACGAGGTCCGGCTGTACCTGGCGCTCAGGGAGGCGGCGCACCACCGGCTGTTCGTGCACGTGCCGTGGCTGCGCCAGCACCTGTTCCGCGCGGTGGAGGATTACGCGCGCGGCATCTCCTTCGACATGTCCCGGCTCGAGGAGAGCATCGGGCGGATCGACATCGCGAACCCGGAGGCCATCCAGGAGCTGCTCAGCGGCGGCGAGGCGCTGTTCCAGCCGGAGGACACGCCGGCGCAGAAGGCGGCGCTGGGGCGGCTGGAGACGGCGCTCGCGCTCGTCGAGGGCTGGGTCTCCACGGTCGTCGACGCGTCCGCGGCCGACCGGCTGCCGCACGCCGTCGCGCTGGCGGAGGCCGTACGGCGTCGGCGCGCGTCGGGCGGGCCCGCGGAGCGGACGTTCGCCTCGCTCGTCGGGCTGGAGTTGCGGCCGCGGCGGCTGCGGGAGGCTGCGACCGTGTGGGCGTCGCTCACCGAGGCGCGCGGTGTCGCCGGGCGGGACGCGGTCTGGGCGCATCCGGACCTGCTGCCCTCCGCGGAGGACCTCGACGACCCCGAGGCGTTCATCCAGGAGCGCGGCATCTCCGACGCGCTCGACCTCGACATCTCCCAGCTCACCGACGGCGATTCCGACGGCCCGGACGCGGCCGGTGGCGATGGCGGCCCTGGTGAGGGACCCGACGGCGGCGACGACCCGAAAGGACCGGCCGGAGGCCCCGCGTGACCTGCGACCACCGCGCGGCCGGTGGTGACAGCACGGCCGGCGGTCGCCGCATGACTCGCCGGCGGCGCACCTGGAGGCGCGGGAGCGGGGGTTGCGGGTGACGTTGCACGCGGCGGCGTACGCGGAGCTGGATGCTTGGCGGGCGCCCGAGGCGGAGCAGGAGCGGTTGCGCCGCGACTACCTTGCGCACCTGGACGAATACGTCGACGGCATGTGGCGGGAGTGCCTGCCCGGGCATCTCACCGCCAGCGCCGCCGTCCTGGACGCGTCGGGCGAGCGGGTGCTGCTCACCCTGCACCGCAAGCTGCGCATGTGGCTTCAGCTCGGCGGGCACTGTGAGCCCGGCGACGGCTCGCTCGCCGAGGCGGCGCTGCGAGAGGCGGCCGAGGAGTCCGGCATCGCCGGGCTGAGCATGCTCGCGCCCGGACCCGTACGGCTGGACCGGCACGCGGTGCCGTGTGGCGGCGGATCCTGGCACCTCGACGTGCAGTACGCGATGATCGCGCCGGCCGGGGCGGAGCCCGCCATCGATCCGGAGGAGTCGCTCGACCTGCGCTGGTGGCCGGTCAGGACACTGCCCGAGTCGGCCGATGCCGCGACGCGTGGCCTCGTACGGGACGCCACGGCCCTGATTCACGCGTCCCGCTAGGTTCCTTCTCCTCCGCTCCCGCTCCACAAAAGGCGCATTCCGGGCACTGGTACGACGGCTACGGAGGAGAAGCCGGCTGTCATCGTGCCGCCCCGGGCTGTAGAACGCCGTTCGGGCAGCGGCGTACGATCCGGAGCATGAGGCCTTATCTCGAGGAGCCGGCCGACCGGCTGCCGTTCGGCACGCCGGACAAGGCGCGCCGCTACGCCACCGAGCGCTACCAGGGGGCGGCGGGCCTCAACTGGTACACCGCGGACCCAACGCTGCGGAACCTGATGCGGCGGCACCTGAGCGCCGAACAGCTCACTTGGGCGACGCCGTACCTGGAGCGCGCCGGCGCGCTGATGGGCGGCACGATCGAGGACTGCGCCGCGCGCACCGACCGCGACCCGCCCCGGCTGGAGCGCTACGACCGCTGGGGTCGGGACGTCAGCGAGGTCGTCATGCCGGAGTCGTTCCACACGGCCCGGCGGGAGCTGGTGGCGGAGTCGTTCGGGAACCCGGCGTTCGCGAAGGCCGCGGCCGAGGCGGGGGTGGACACCGCGCCGCTCAACGTGGCCTGGAACCACCTGCTCTGCCAGGCCGACATCGGCATGCTGTGCGCGCTCGGTACCGGCGGCGACATGGTCGTGAGCCTCACCGAGCAGTTCGCCCCGGCCGACGTGAAGGCCCGGGTCCGGGAGATCTTCGCGGACGGCCCGTCCTCCGGCGAGGCGGCGCAGATGCTGACCGAGCGCTCCGGCGGCTCCGACCTGGGCGCGCTGGAGACCACCGCCACGCGGGACGGGGACGCCTGGCGGCTCAACGGCTTCAAGTGGTTCGCCTCCAACGCCAACGGGTCGGCGTTCGTGGTGCTGGCCAAGGCCGAGGGCGGGGCGGACGGCGTACGGGGCATCGCGCCGTACCTCGTGCTCTGGGAGCGCCGCGACGGTGGCCGCAACGGCGTACGGATCCGCCGGCTCAAGGACAAGCTCGGCACCCGCTCGGTGGCCTCGGCGGAGATCGAGTTCACCGACGCGGAGGCGTTCCTGCTGGCCCCGGCGTCCTCGGCGGGCGAGGGCGGGGACGGCAAGGGGCTCGCCCGGATGATGGAGCTGACGAACGGCGCGCGGCTCGGCATCGCCTCGATGGGTCTCGGCATCGCGCGCCGGGCGCTCGTCGAATCACTGCTGTACACGCGAACTCGCGAGGCTTTCGGGCGCCCGCTGTACGACCAGCCGCTGATGCGTCGGAAGCTCGCCGAGCTGATCGTGGAGACGGAGGCGGCGCAGGTGCTCGTCTTCGACGGCTATCTGGACCGGCCGCGGCTGCGCATCGGGGCGGCGCTGGTCAAGCTGCGCACGGCGCGGCTCGGCGTGACGGCGGCGAGCGACGCGATCGAGATCCACGGCGGCAACGGCTACATCGAGCAGTGGCCGGTGGCGCGGCTGCTCCGGGACGCCCAGGTCAACCCGATCTGGGAGGGCGGGGACAACATCCTGTGCCTGGACGTACGGCGCGGCATCCTCAGGGAGGAGGCGCACCTGCCGTTCCTGGACCGGCTGCGCCGCGCCGTGAACGGCGCACCGGACGTGGACGAGGCCACGGCTTCGCTGGTCTCCGGCCGGATCGAGCGACTCGCCGAGGCGCTCGAGCGGTGGCGGGGGCTCGACGCGGAGGTCGCCGAGGCGCGGCTGTTCCCGCTGGCGCAGGCGATGGCGGACACGTACGCGGCCGCTCTGCTGCTCGAGCAGGCCGGATGGGAGCGCGCCGAGCTCGGTACGCGCCGCAAGGCGCTCGTCGCGCGGCTCTACGCCCGCGCCCACCTCACGGACGCCGGCCCGCTCGGCGCCATCGACGCGCCCGCCGAAGACCTCGACGCCTTCCCCACCCTCGCCGAAGGCGCCCTCTCCCTCTGACCCGGTGGGCGCCCATCACGAGTGCCGCGCTTCGAGGAGGGCTCGGGCGTGGGTTCAGCCGAGGGGGTGGCCGGTGAGGAGGGCGCGGGTGGCGTCCCAGCCTTCGAGGCCGGGGTCGAGGCGGGCCAGGTCGGCCGGGCCGCGTACGCGGTGCCAGCCCGGGCCGGTGCCCAGGTCGCGGCGGCGTGGCGCGCGGTCGCGGAGCGTTTCCAGGGCGAGCGGGTTGTCCAGGCCGACGCCGTGCGCCCACGTGGGGAAGGGCAGCCTGCCCGCGAGCGCGACGAGTCCGCCGCCCTCGGCCTGGCAGACCGCCACCTGCGCTGTACCGAGCGCCCGGAACAGCTTGCCGACCAGCAGACCCGGCAGGTCGGGCGCGTCTCCGGCCACGATCACGGCGGTCTCCGCGCCCCGATCGGCCAGCTCAGCGAAGAGCGCGCGCTCGGCTCCCCCGGGACCGCCGCCGTGCTGTGCCTCACCCACGCCTCCGGCCGCCCCCGGCGACACCTTCGGGTGGGATGCCTCCTCCGGTTCTCGCGGAGGCAGCGGGATGACCGGGGTGCCGGGCCAGACGATCTCCTCTGCCTGGGGCAGATCCTCGGGATAGGCCGCGACGGCGGGGGCGACGAGATCGAGCCCGGCCACGACCTCGTACGTGTCCTCGGCCATGGCCAGCCGGAACGCTTCCGCCGCGACCCCCGGCGGCGCGAACCCCGCACCGGACCCGATCAGGACCGCGACAAGCCGCGACGCCATCGGCACCTCATTCCTCATGCTCGGCCGTCCACAGAGGGTGTACGAGCATCCTCCCAGCACCCGAGTCCTTCGCGGAGCGTGCCGGTACGGCGCTACTTGGTGCCGTTCATCCGGGCCGCCGCGGCGATGCCTTCGAGGTAGCCGCGGGCGCGCTCGGCCTTGGGATAGTTGTTGACCAACTCCCAGAAGTCGGCCCCGTGGCCGGGCACGATCAGGTGGGCGAGCTCGTGGACCAGCACGTAGTCGACGACCCACTCGGGCAGGCCGATGAGCCGGCGGGACAGCCGGATGGAGCCGTCGGCCGGGGTGCACGACCCCCATCGGGTGTTCTGGTTGTCCACCCAGCGCACGCTCACCGGCTCGGCGCGACCGTCGAGATAGCGGCCGGACAGGTCGATGGCCCGGTCGAGCAGGGTGGCCTCGCTCGGCCGGCGACGCCGGTCCCGTGCGGCGAGCCGCTCCAGCATCTTGGCCACCCAGCGCTCCTCCTCCGCGGGGGTGAAGCGCGCGGGCACAAGGATCACCGTGCGATCGCCTTCACGGTACGCGGAGACGGTCCGGCGCCGCCGGTGGCTGCGCCGGACCTCGACCTTGGGCTCGGGGGGCACGATTGCACGGTAGCCGACACATCGGTCTCACCACAGGGGCAGCGTGTCCGGCCACCTGCCGGACACCCGGCGGTCACCTCGAAAACATGGGTCCACAGGGATTTCGCCTGCTCGGCCGGGGCGACACGCCAACCCGTCCCCAGGGTTGTCCACAGAGTTATCCACAGGCTGGGCGGCCGCTTTCTGGGCTCCGTTGCCCCTTCTGCCTCCGGGTGTAACGCACGTTCGCGACGGGTAGCGGCGGGCGGCCCTTCGGACTGCGCGATAGCAGGCGAGACCCGCCTCAGGTGGGCGATTCGATACGTGACGTGGACCACTCCACCTACCGCGGAAGCGCTCGCGCCGGGCCGCGTGGCCGACTTCGGCCAACACGCCGTACGGACCGTTACCCTTCGGCCGACACGCTCCGTCGAGCACTTATCCACAGCCTGCCGATGACCGCCGCGGCCGCCCTGCCGTGGGTGCGACGCTTGCCGCATGCGCCCGCTGCTGGATCCCGCCCTCCCACCGCTACGACGCGACGCGTCCACGGTGCAGTTCGGCGCGCACCCGAGTCGGGCGATCGGGGTGACGGGGCTGCCGCCGGGCTCCTGGCCGTTCCTCGCCCTGCTCGACGGCACCCGCACGCTCGGCGCCCTCCTCGAGCAGGCGACGAGCCTGGGGCTGGCGGCCGGCTCCGTGCACCGGCTGCTCGCCCTCCTCGCCGCCCGCGGCCTCCTCCTCGACACCGACCACGCCCCACCCCCGCAACCACCTCAAGCCCTCACCACCCCCTCACTCCACACCCCATCCGCCACCTCACAGGAGGGGCCCACCGAGCTCCACCAGGCCGACCCCTCAGGGCCACACCGCGGTACGCCGGGGTCAGGGCGCCCCTTGACCTTGGGGTCGCGGTCCTCGGGGTCGCGGTCCTCGGGGTCGCGGTCCTCGGGGTCGCGGTCCTCGGGGTCGCCGCCCTCCGAGGCGCGGCCCTCGGACGCGCGGACCTCGGGCACGCGGCCCTCCGAGGCGCCGACCTCGGAGGCGCGGTCCTCCGAGGCGCGGTCCTCCGAGGCGCGGTCCTCCGAGGCGCGGTCTTTGCCGCGGGGTTCGTCTGTGGAGGGGCGGCGGGGGGTGGCGGCGGAGCCGCGGGAGGATCCGGCGCAGGTGGAGCGGTTGTGGCCGGAGGCGCTGGCGGCGGGGCTCACCATCGGGTCAGGCGACGCGGGTGCCCGGGCGCTGGCCCGGCGGCGTGCCGCGATGGTGCATGTGTTCGGCGGCTGCCGGGTGGGGGCGACGTTGGCGTTGCTGCTCGCCGCGGCGGGTGTGGGCGGGGTGACCGTGCGGGACACCCAGGTGGCGGGGCCCGCCGACGTGGTGCCCGGCGGGCTCGGCTGGGACGCGGTGGGCCGCACCCGCTCCCTCGCCGTGCACCAGGCGATACGCCGGATCAACCCGGCCGTGCGCGCGGACGCCCGGGCCCTCCCCGACATCGCCGTGCTCGTCACCGACTTCCCGCCCGACCCGCTGCAGGCGGCGCCCCTGATGGATCAGGGCGTGCCACACCTGGCGGTGACCGTGCGCGAGGCGGTCGGCACGATCGGCCCGCTCGTCGTCCCCGGCGCAACCGCCTGTCTGGGCTGTCTGGAACGGCTCCGGCGCGATCGCGATCCAGGCTGGCCGGCGATCCGCGCGCAGCTCGCGGAGCGACGGGTGCCGCCCGGCGACGTCACGCTCACCGCGGCGGTCGCGGCCCACGCGGCGGCACAAGTGCTCACTTACATTCAAGGAGGTGAAACGGTTGTGAGAAACGGCACAGTTGAGATCGTCCTGCCTGTTTGGGCCTGGCGGCGCCGGTCCTGGTCGCCCCACCCGCGATGTCGCTGTGGAAGAAACGATCCCACATACCTGAGAATGGCGGCGTGAGTGAGCGAAGCGAGCGAGGTAATGATCTGCCTCGACGGGCGGTCACCCGTACCGCAAAGCTGGCATCGCTTCCGCTGGGATTCGCCGGTCGCACCGCTCTGGGATTCGGCAAGCGGATCGGGGGACGGCCCGCAGAGATCGTCGCAACCGAGATCCAGCAACGGACGGCCGAGCAGATCTTCAAGGTTCTCGGCGAGCTCAAGGGCGGGGCGATGAAGCTCGGCCAGGGCTTGTCGATCTTCGAGGCGGCACTGCCGCCGGAGATCGCGGAGCCGTACCGGGCCACGCTCACGAAGCTTCAGGAGGCGGCGCCGCCGCTGCCCGCGGCGACCGTGCACCGCGTGCTCGAGCAGGGTCTCGGCCCGGACTGGCGGGACCGCTTCCAGGAGTTCGACGACGAGCCGTCCGCGGCCGCGTCCATCGGGCAGGTGCACAAGGCCGTCTGGGAGGACGGCCGGACGGTGGCGGTCAAGGTCCAGTACCCAGGCGCGGGGAAGGCGCTGATCAGCGACTTCTCGCAGCTGGCCCGGCTGGGCCGGATGTTCTCCTCGCTGATGCCGGGGCTGGAGGTCAAGCCGCTCCTCGCCGAGCTGCGGGAACGGATCGTCGAGGAGCTCGACTACGGGCTGGAGGCCGAGGCGCAGCGCGCCTTCGCCGAGACCTACCGTGACGACCCTGACTTCGTGGTCCCCGAGGTGGTCGCGGACGCGGAGAACGTGCTGGTCACCGAGTGGATCGAGGGCACTCCGCTGTCCGCGATCATCTCCCGCGGGATGCCGGAGGAGCGCGACAACGCGGGGCTGCTCTACATCCGCTTCCTGCTGTCCGGGCCGTGCCGCGTGCGGATGCTGCACGCCGACCCGCATCCCGGCAACTTCCGGCTGATGGAGGACGGGCGCCTGGGGGTGCTGGACTTCGGCGCTGTCAGCCGGCTGCCGGAGGGGCCGCCGTCGGCCATCGGCAAGCTGCTGCGCATCGGGCTGCTCGGCGACGCGGAGACGGTGGAGCGCGGGCTGCGCGCCGAGGGCTTCATCCGTGAGGGCATCGAGGTCGACGCGCAGATGCTGCTCGACTTCCTGCTGCCCAGCGCGGAGCCGGCGCGGTACGAGACGTTCCACTTCAACCGGGAGTGGTTGCGCGAGGAGACGGCGCGGATCACCGAGCTGCGGCCCACCAACGTGTTGCGGCAGCTCAACCTGCCGCCGTCGTACATGCTCATCCACCGGGTGATCACCGCGGCGACCGGGGTGATGTGCCAGCTCGAGGCGGTCGTCGCGCTGCGCGGCGAGTTCGAGGACTGGCTCCCCGGCTTCATCGACGAGGACGCCGTCAACCGCGACGAACCCGACGCCGAAGTAGTCGGCTGACAGAGGCCCCGACCGGCCGCCCAACCACGCCGTCCCAAGCCCGGCCGTCAAGTCCCGGCCCTCCAATCCCGGCCGCTCAACCCCAGCCCGCTCAACCCCAGCCCGCTCAACCCCGGCCGCCCGGCCCGGCCGTCCAAGCCCGGCCCCCCGGCCCGGCCGTCCAAGCCCGGCGGCCCAGGCCCGGCCGCCTAAGTCCGGCCGTCGTCACCCGATCGGCACAGCGGCGAGCATGGCCGCGGGCTCATTCGGACTGCGGCTCGGTAGGGCCGGGGGTGCGAATTTGTGAAGGGTCCCCGGGAGGTGACCTCCCGGGGACCCACTTCCCCCTTCACCGCGGGGCCGCACCAGCCGGCGGCGGCCCCGGCCCCCCTGGCGTCGCGCGATGACGGGGCGGGAACGCCGTGCGGCTTCCCGACGCTCCCTTCCGACGCTTCCCTCCGACGCGCCCTTGCGGACATGCCCTTGCCGACATGCCCTTGCCGACGTGCTCTTGCCGACGCACCCTTGCCGACGTGCCCTTGCCGACGTGCCCTTCCCGGTGCCCCTTTCCGGGTGCTCGCCCCCCGGCGTCCCTAACGGGCTGCGCCGTCTCCGGCCCTCTCTGCGGGTTCACGGCAGAAAGGCCAGGGGAGTTCACGGTTCACGGCGCCCGGCGTCGCCGTGTCGCGGATGCGCAACGACGACGCCGGTAGCCAGGAGTGCCGTGCCCTGAGGGTCAGGGCATGATCGACATGGCGTAGCGGAGCCGGATTCCGGCCTCCTCCACGCGCCGGCGTGCCCGGCGGATGGCGATGAGCCGCGCTGCCCTGCGATGCTCTTCGGCCTCCTGCAGGAGCCGTTGTATTCGGTCTTCGACGAGTTCTCGATGCATGTACATCTGCGGAACGCTCCTATTCGCCCGCCCGGAGGGCAGGTTCGGATACGGCCGCCCTACGGGCAGGCCGTCGATCTTGTGGTCGGGTCGGTTCGTCACGCCGCCACCTCCGCGGCGGGGCGCTCGGTCTTGCGCGGACGGCCACGAGGACGCTTCCGGGCGGCGGTGACGCCCCGGACGAACAGCTCGCCGCCCCAGACGCCCCACGGCTCACGCCGGTCCAGCGCGGCGGACAGGCACTCGGCCATGACCGGGCACTCCCGGCAGACCGCCTTGGCGGCCTCGACGTCATGGGGGGACTCCGCGAAGAACAGCTCGGGGTCGGTGCGACATGGCACGTCGACGTCCTCGAGCCACGGCTCCGCGGTGGCGGGCCAGTACATCAGGGTTCTCCCTTCGTTGCGACACCTCACGTGCCGTCGCGGGTTGCGCGAATCGGTTCGGACATGACTAAGGCCGCGGCCCCTGGTGGGGTCCGCGGCCTGAAGGGAAAGCCCTCCCGATCTTGTTAGATCGGTGGTCTCCCTGGATGCGGACCCACTCCACCATCGATTCCGACGACGGACGGGGCCTCGAGCTGCTTGACGAGGAAGGCATTCACGCGGGCGCTCACACGGCTGGTGTGGACCTCGGCGGGAATGCGGGCGCCGCCGCTACGCACGGGCAGGTAGCCGCCCACGCGAGCGAGGCCTGCCAGCTGCAGGCCGCGGCGGTCGACGTCACGGAGCACGGAGGTGCCCGGCATGACGCATGCCGACGTGAAGATCGTCATGTTGCCCATCACGGCACCTCCTCTCAAGACATCGCAGGGGGACCCCTGCGGAAGCGTGCGAGATGAGCTTATGAGGCCGCCCAGATCGCCGCAACAAATTTTCGACCTGGGGAAACGTGATTTCCCTTCGTCCCCGGTGAGCCGCGTGGCCGGGTCAGGCCGCCGCGGCCGGGAATGGGGACGATCTCAGCCCGAGGGCCCGGACGGCTCCGACGGCTCCGGGTCGGTGATCCGCAGCAGCCCCTCCTGGACCACCGAGCAGACCAACTCGCCCTGCCGGTTGAACACCTGACCACGCGCCAGACCGAGCGCACCCGAGGCGTTCGGCGCCTCCTGCGCGTACAGCAGCCAGTCGTCGGCACGGAACGGCCGGTGGAACCACATCGCGTGATCGAGGCTCGCCCCGCTCACGTCGCCCCAGGCCTTGCCGTGCGCGAGCAGCACCGTGTCGAGCAGCGTCATGTCGGAGGCGTACGTCATCAGGCAGACGTGCAGCAGCTGATCGTCGGGCAGCTCACCCACGGTCTTCAGCCAGACCCGGTTCTCGTCCGTGGCGAGGCTCGGGTCGCGCTGCGCCTCCCAGCTGAGCGGGCCGACGAAGCGCAGGTCGAAGGGGCGCTCCGAGAAGCTCGGCACCTTGCCGAAGACCTCCTCGAGCCGCTCGTGGTACGGCCTCAGCTCCCCCGGCTCCGGCACCTCGGGCATCGCGGCCGCGTGCTCCAGGCCGGTCTCCGGGATGTGGAACGACGCCGACAGCGTGAAGATCGTCTTGCCGTGCTGCACGGCGGCCACCCGGCGGGTGGTGAAGGACCGCCCGTCCCGCACCCGGTCGACGAGGTAGACGATCGGCACCGCCGGATCCCCGGGCCTGATGAAGTACGCGTGCAGCGAGTGCACCTGCCGGTCGTCGGGGACCGTACGGCCCGCCGCGACCAGCGCCTGCCCGGCGACCTGCCCGCCGAACACCCGCTGCATGCGGTCGTCCGGACTGCGGCCGCGGAATATGTCGACCTCGATGCGCTCCAGGTCGAGGATCTCCAGCAGATCCTTCAACGACTCACTCATCGACTCGGTCCTCCCGCAGCCCACATCCGCCTGACGCGACTAGTCGTGGATCTCCCCGGTTCCGGGCTCCCGACCCGCGCAGAGATCGAGCACGGCGGAACCGTACCGGTCCAGCTTGACCGCGCCCACCCCCGGCACACGGGCGAGCCCCGCCGAGTCCTCCGGCCGCGCCTCGGCGATGGCCTGCAGCGTCGCGTCGGTGAGCACCACGTACGCGGGCACCTTCTGCTCCTGGGAGACGCCGAGCCGCCACTCCTTCAGCCGCTCCAGCAGCACCTCGTCGTAGTCGGCCGGGCAGTCGGCGCACCGGCCGAGCTTGCGCTCCACGGCGGCGGTGAGCGTACGGCCGCAGACCCGGCAGGGCAGCGGCCCGGCCCGCTGCGCCCGCCGGCGCGTCCGGCCCTCGGCGGCCAGCGACGGCGACGCGGGGCGCAGCCCGTCCAGGAAGCGCGAGGGCTTGCGGCCGCGCCGCCCGCCCGGCGAGCGGGCCAGCGCCCAGGACAGCCCCAGGTGCACGCGCGCCCGGGTGACGCCCACGTACAGCAGCCGCCGCTCCTCCTCGACCTGGTCGTAGGTCTCGGCGTAGACGATCGGCAGCATGCCCTCGGTGAGTCCGACGAGGAACACCGCGTCCCACTCCAGACCCTTGGCGGCGTGCAGCGAGGCGAGCGTGACGCCCTCCAGCGCGGGCGCCTCCTGCGCGGCGGCGCGGGCCTCCAGCTCGGCGACGAAGCCGGCCATGGTGGCGTCGCCGTCGTCGGCCGCGACGTCCTCCGCGAGCTGGGCCAGTGCGGCCAGCGACTCCCAGCGCTCCCGCGCGGCGCCCGCGCCCTGCGGCTGCCTGTCGGTGAAGCCCATCCCGCCGAGCACGTGCCGTACGGCCGGGACCAGCGGCTCGCCGTCGTACGACCGGATGGCGGCGCGCAGCAGGTGCACCGCCTGCTTGACCTCCTGGCGCTCGAAGAACCGCTCCCCGCCGCGCAGCACGTACGGTACGCCGACGTCGGCGAAGGCCTGCTCGTACGGCTCCGACTGCGCGTTGGTCCGGAACAGTACGGCGATCTCGCGCGCGGCCACGCCCGACTCGATGAGCGCCCGGGCCCGCTGGGCGACGGCCGCCGCCTCGGCGAGCTCGTCGTCGTACTCGGTGAAGCTCGGCTCCGGGCCCTCGTCGCGCTGCGCCTGCAGCTCCAGCCGGTACCGCCGGGCCGGGCCGCGCGCCCCGCCCATCACCCCGTTGGCCAGCCGCACCACCTGCGGCGTGGACCGATAGTCGCGGGCCAGCCGGACCACCGTGGCCTCGGGGTGCTCCTGCTCGAAGCCGAGCAGGTAGGACGGGGTGGCGCCGGTGAAGGAGTAGATGGTCTGGTTCGGGTCGCCGACCACGCACACGTCGTCGCGGCCGCCGCGCCACGTGTCGAGCAGCAGCTTCTGCAGCGGGTTGACGTCCTGGTACTCGTCCACCACGAAGTGCCGGTACTGGTCCCGGACCTGCTCGGCCACGTCGGCGTGCTCGGTGAGCATGGCGACCGTGAGCTCGAGCATGGACTCGAAGTCGAGCAGGTTACGGTCGCGGCGCAGCTCCTCGTACGCCTCGAAGACGCGCGCCACGTCCCGCGGCCCGATCGGCGGCGTACGGCCCGCCTTGGCTGCGGCCTCCTCGTAGTCGGCCGGGCGCACCTGGGTGACCTTGGCCCACTCGATCTCCGCCGCGGTGTCGCGCAGCTCGGGGCGGCCCAGCGACAGGCCGAGCCGGTTCGCGGTCTCCGCGATCGCGCCGGTCTTGCGCTCGAGGATCTTGGGCGGCGGGCCGCCCACCACCTTGGGCCAGAAGAACGTGAGCTGCCGCAGGGCCGCAGCGTGGAACGTGCGCGCCTGCACGCGCGGGGCGCCGAGCCGGCGCAGCCGTCCGCGCATCTCACCCGCGGCGCGGGCGGTGAAGGTGACGGCGAGCACCCGCGGCTCGTCCATCACGCCGGACGCCACCCCGTACGCGATCCGGTGCGTGATGGCGGAGGTCTTGCCGGTGCCGGCGCCCGCGAGGACGCAGACCGGGCCGCGCACGGCGCGGGCCACGGCGCGCTGCTCCGGGTCCAGCCCCTCGAGGATCGCGTCCGGCTCCATGCAGACCCCCCATGCGTCGCTCCCGTTTCGCGGGGGTCATCCTCTCAGACCCGTGACTCCGCCAGCCGCCCACGCGCCAGGGACTTCAGCAGCCACATTTTGGGGGAAGGATTTTGCGACCGCGACCTGCGGTTTCTCCCACAAAATCCTTCCCCCGATTTGTTGGGCCCGGGTCCGTGGTCGGTCAGGTGTCGCGGCGGCGTAGGAGGAACAGGGCGATGGCGCCGGCGATGACCACGGCCGCGGCGATGCCCGCCGGCCAGACCCAGGACGAGTCCCCGGCGCCCGCCGGGTCCGCCCGCGGGCTGCTCGGCGTGGCGGGCGCGGACGACTCCGGTGCCGCGCTCGCCTCACCGCCGGACCCGGCCCCGGCCTCCACCGCGGCCTCGCTCAGCGTGAACGTGACCTCGCCGGTGACGGGGTGGCCGTCGGCGGAGACCGCGCGGTACCCGACGCGGTACTCGCCCGCCTCGGTCAGCGCCTTGAGCGGCTGGACCACCTTGTTGTCGGTGACCTGCGGCGCACCGTCCTCGACCCGCGCGTCGCCGGGCCCTTGGACCACCACGCCGGTGCCGTCCCCGCCGATCGCCTGGTCGAACGTCAGCACCACCTGCTCCGGCGCCGCGTCGAGCGTGGCGCCGTCCTTCGGATCGCTGCCGGTGAGCGTGTTGTGCGCGAACGCCGGCAGCGCCGAGCCGAACAGCAGGGTGGCGAGCGTGGCCGCGGTGATCAGCGCCCGTGTCAGGCCTCGCCTCACTGCTCACCACCCCTGCGGCGACGCCCGGCGACGAGCCCGCCGACCCCGGCGAGCAGCCCGATCACGCCGGCCACGAGCCCGGCGACGGCGAGGTTCCGGGTGCCGGAGTCGGCACCACCGGCCGTGGAGGCCGCGGCGGCGGGCGCGGGGGTGGCGGTGGCCATGCCGCCGCCGTGCGCGTGCCCGTCCGCGGCCGGGGTGAGGTCCACGAACGGCGCCGGGTGCTCGGGCTCCTCGCCGCCCTCGGGGGTGGGCTCGTCCCAGCGCACGACCTTGTCGTCGTCGTACGTCTGCTCGGCGGGCAGCGTCAGCCGGCCCTTCTCGGGCAGCGGCCCGGCCGAGATCGCGAACTCCTGGAACTCGCCCGGGGCGATCTCGGCGCCCTTCTCGGCGGTCCAGGTGATGGACGTGACCGCCTCAGTGAGGTTCGCCTCGCCGGTGTTCACCGGCTTCTTGAGCTTGGTGGTGTGCGCCTCGGCCTTCCAGCCTGGCACGGGCTGGACGCTCACCGAGGCGAGCGGGGTCTGCTCGGGGATGCTGACCTTCAGCTTGATGGTGCTCGCCGAGTCGGATTCGTTCGGCACCCGGAAGGTGAGCTTCTCGAAGCCGCCCCCGGCGGCCTCTTCGGGCGTGACGCGGACGTGCGCGAGCGCGGGCGCGGCGAGGGCGAGTACGCCCGCGAGCGCGCCGGCGGCGATCACGGCGGTACGGCGTGCGGTGCGATGTGACATGAGGTTATGACGACCTTCCCCGCGGCCGCGCGGCCGAGCAAACGGCGCGCCGCGACCACGGCCGTAGGGGACACGGCCGGACGTCCGGCCGTGCGGGACCACGTACGCGCGAACGCCCAGGGCGGCCTGCGTCGGCGGACCCCTCAGCTCGCGCCGGCCACCACCGGCGGGCCGCGGCGCTGGACGGCCGTCGCGAGACGCTCGCCGAACAGCGGAAGGTCGTCGCCCGGGCGCTCGGGACGCACGCTCGGCGCGTCGGACAGCGCGGGCCAGGTCAGGATCGTGGGCCCGAACAGGGCGTGGAAGACGAGCCGGAGCAGCCGCCACAGGGCCGACTCGCCGTACGCGAGCAGGCCGGCGGCGACGACTGCGGCGAGCTCGTGGCCGAGCGCCATGCCCCAGCCGCCGAGCACCCCGCCGGTGGACAGCACCGGCGGCGCGGCCCCGTACGCGTGCGCGTGCGCGGCGAGCGGATGGGCGCGCTCGGCCACCTCGAAGGCGAAGTGGAAGGCCAGCTGCGACCAGCCGATGACCGAGAAGACGCCGAGGAACGTGCCCCGGTGCCGTGCGAGCGTCACGCTCACCGCGCCGATGACCGCGCCGATCACGACGAGTGCGCTCAGCGGTGGCATGCCGCCCTCGCCGAGCAGGTGACCGACGAGCGCGAGCAGCGTGCACGTCGCCGCGAGCACCCCGCCGCGGATGCGGCGGAGGGCGCGATCGTGGCGGGCGGCCATGCCCCGAGGGTACGACCGAATAGGCCGCGGATCATCCATGAATCCGGCCGTCCGTTCCCGGCCGGTCCCCGCCCACGTCGGAGGGGTGCGCGCGGCCCGGCCATGCCCGCCGCGTGCCCGCCGGCGGGCGTCCGCATCGTCGGCGAATCGCCGGACCGGGGGACTTTTTCGACGTGCTTACGCCGCACAGGGCACAATGCGGGAAGTTGAGGGGGCCTTCCGGTGTTGGCAATAGCCGGTTCCCCACTCGCGCACGACGGAGGAGACGACGGATGGCGACGCCCACGACGGCGCAGATCACGATGTACACCACACCGTGGTGCGGCTTCTGCAGGCGCCTGAAGAGCCAGCTCAGCAGGGAGGGCATCGAGATCGCCGAGGTCGACATCGAGCAGGACCCGAGCGCGGCCGACTACGTGATGGAGGTCAACGGCGGCAACCAGACCGTCCCGACCCTGCTGTTCGCCGATGGCTCGGCGATGACCAATCCTTCCGTCGCACAGATCAAGGAAAAGCTGGCCGAGCTGGGTTGAAACCCGGCCGCCCAACCCACTGCCATGCCTGACCCCGTGGCCGACGACGAGCTGACGATCCGCCGCACACCCGCCGGATGGCGCGTGTGCGGCGAGGACGTACCCGACCTTGCCAGCGCGATGGTGCTGGCCGACCTGCTGGCGGCCGAGCTGCCGCCGGCCGAGCGCCCGCCCCGCGCGCCGGACGACGCCGGCGAGCTCGACCGGCTGCGCGTCACCGTGCAGCAGCTGGAGCACGCGCTGACCGCGCGGGTGATCGTCGAGCAGGCCATCGGCATCCTCGCCGAACGGCAGCGCAGCACGCCGCGCCGGGCCTTCGAACGGCTCCGCCAGGCCGCCCGCTCCCGCGGCCGCCGGGTCGCCGACCTCGCGGGGGACGTCGTCGCCAGTGCGACCAACCCGCTCCTCCCGCTCCCCTCCGAGCTGAGCCGCCCGCAGGTGGAGAGCCCCGAGCCCGCCACGCCCTCCGAGCCCGGCTGAGCAGCGTCACCAGGGTCCGGGAGTCGGCCCGCTGCACGTCGAGGTGGTCCGAGCCGAGCACGATGACGTAGTCGCACGCCCCGGGGTCGGCCTTCTCGAGCACCACGCGGTCGGCGGTGTCACCGCCGGTGAACGTGACGGCGAGGTTGTCCGCCCGCATGGCGAGCCGTTCCTTCTCCGCGTCGGGCGGCTCCGGGTCGGGCGGCTCCGGGTCGGGCGGCTCCGGGTCGGCGATCACGTTCAGCGACGAGCCGGGCTGGACGTACGCGGCCGGCTGATCGGTGATCATCGGCGCGCGGGAGTTCCAGCCGAGCATCAGGATCCGTTCCGGCGCGGCCGGGCAGGGAGCCGATGCACGACGAGCCGCGCGGCGATGTCGCCGGAGTCCACGATGTGGGCGTCCGGGCCGCCGGCGATCAGGGCGGGGGCCAGGTTCGCCGGCGCGCCGACGGTGGCGACGATGTGGCACCGGCCGCGCCGCCCGGGCGGTTGTTGACCGCGAGCAGCGTCTTGATCACATGCGCGTCCGGCTCGTCCTCCTCCGGGGTGAGCACGATGATGGAGCGCGCGGCGTCGGGGTTGACGATCTCCAGATCGGCGGGGTCGATCGGGTCGCCGGTGCGGCAGACCACCCGGGTACGGCGCGTGTCGCCGACCCGCTCCCGGATCTCGTCCTCCATCTCGACCTTGTCCTTGTCCTTGTCCTTGTCC
>WHSL01000179.1 GCA_009380095.1 Streptosporangiales bacterium
CCCTCGCCGTTCCCCCGGGCCTCGCCCCTTTCTACCGCCGCCTACTCACCGAAGCCGCGGCCGGTTAGCACTCCCAGCCCTCGCTCCTCCCCCGTCATTACATGAGTTCCGGCGAGGCCCCCACACAGCCGCTCGACGATCGACCGCGGCGTGCTCAGCGGAGGGTCACGGAGACGCCGCCGGAGAGGGCAGAGTCGTGGAGTTCGAGGCGTGTTGGGTCGGCACCCTCGGGGGCGTCAAAGGCGACGCGGCCTTTGACTGTGTTCCCTGGATTGATCTCATTGAGGAACGCCTCGCCCTCGAGGTCCGCCTCTGCGTGATACTCCTTCTTGCCGATGAACAGCCGCTGGCTGTCGGCGTGGAAGTACCGTGGCTCGTCACCGTGGTTCTTCACGGTGACGCTGAAGATCACGAATTCACCCTGCGCCTTCGTCCGCAGGAACTGGTTCTCGCCGAGAACCTCGGATCGACGGATCTTGGTGACGGTGAAGGAGAACTGGCCGTCTCGTACGGTGTCTCCGACCTTCGCCTTAGGTGCCTTCTCGGCCCCCTCGCCGACCCCGGGTTCCGGCGCCTCCTTCTCGACATCGACGCCACTTGCGGCGCCGGTCCCACCCGTACCGTCATCGACGCTCGCGACCACCGCGACACAACCGGTGAACAGGAGGGCCACGACGGCGAGGACGATCCAGAGCCCGGTCCGAGGCCGCTTCGGCGGCTGCGGCGGCACCTGGGGCGGATACTGCTGGTACGACGGCGGGTACTGCTGGTAGGACACGACGGCCTCCGCGCTCGGGCATATCAAAGATGAGACCCGGGCGGGGACCGGGGCCGCCGCGAGATCCACGCGGGGCAGAGAAGGAGACGGCCAGGCATGGTCCTCCGGTTACCTTCTGGCCGCCCACGGCCACACCATCCTCGGATGCCGCCCTGCCTGAGTGCTCGGGGATCTGCCATACGGGTGCGCCCACGGCCCACCAGGAGGCCGGTGTAGGCGTGGTCAGGCGTCTCGTCACGCGACCGCCAGTTCGCGGCACTGGCCAAAGGTCAGGGGCCGTCTTCCGCGTGCGAGCAGTCCGCGTCGTACACCGGTGGCGACCTGGGATGAAACGGTCGTACCGTGGTTGCGGCGGTACCTTATCCCCGCGTTTGGGCGCGTCGCCCATCCCCCGGCGCCCGGCCGGACAAATGTGGAGCGACGGTCATGAACGAGAGTCATGAGCCCCCACCGTGGCGGCTGCGGTGGGCCGAGCGGGAGAACAAACGGCGGCGGCGTGAGTACGACGAAGCGCTGGCCCGGTGGCACGCGGATGACGCCGAACTGCGGGCCATGTTCGACGCGGCTCGCTCTCCTCGAACAGCCCGGGTGGATCCGCAGGTGAGGCTCAATCAGGGCGAGACGGCACTCTGGCAGTCCTCCGCGGCGAGCCTGATCGAGCCCTCCGTCGGCATGCCCTTGCGGAACTTCGGCTATTCGGGCTTCTCACTCGTGACGGTGCGGCTTCCACGAGGAGCCGCGACGCCACCCCCGCGTGACCGCGGCTTCGCCGTCGTCACGGACCAGCGCGTGATCTTCCGCGGAAACACCGTGAACTTGGTCTGGGAGTACCGCGAGCTCGTTGGCTATGCGCACGCCCCGAACGCTCCGATCACGCTGATGCACGTCCGCAACCGCCAGCGGATCTCCGGTCTGATCCTTCCCGCTTCCGAGGCGCCCTACTTCCGGTTCCATTTCACGCTCGGCCTGAGCATGGCCGACGGCCGTCGCGGGGGGTTCGTCGCCCATCTCGAAGGGCTGCTGGACGGGTTACGCCAGCGCTACCCCACGCGGCCACCACCGGCCCTGCCGGAACAGGCCCCGTACGGATTCCTGCGGACCGTCTACACCGGGCGCCCGTCGATGCCGGGCTGGCTGCGGTTGGCCCAGGGGATCGCCGCCGGAGCCGGATCCGCCCTCGCCGTTCTCTTCCTGGTCGGATTGTGGGCACCGGGCGTGCCTACCTCCTCGGTGACCGGCGATTCTTCGGGCACACCCGTGGTCACCACCTCCACCACGGCGCCCACGACGGCGAGATCGCCCAGGGCGAGCGTCCCCCGCACGGCCGTCGCGCCCACCACGACCCCCTCCACGACGACGGTCTCTCCCAAGGCCCCCGAGCGAACGGCCACCTCCCCGGTGATACCCAAGCGGACGGTTACGCGCACGCCCGAGCCGCGACCCGAGCCCAAGCCCACGCCGAGCCAGTCCCGTCGCCCTTCGCGCACCCCCGAGCCCGAGCCGGCACCTGAGCCTGAACCTGATCCCGTCGATCTGTGCGGGGCCCCAGAGAACCCGTACGGCTACAACTTCTGCGGCGGATCCCGTATCTACGATCCCGAGCCCGAAACCTGCAGCTACTTCGACTGCATTGGCTACTTCGACGAGGGCAAGGGTTTCATGATCCAGTGCAGGGACGGCGACTACAGCCTTTCCGGCGGCCGCCCCGGCGCCTGCTCCCACCACGGCGGCCGCGGCCGCACCGTGTACGAGTAGGCATCGCCGCATATGCGAGGCGGCCGGCCGTCAGGCGTCCGGACGGAGGGCGAGGCCGACCGCTGTCTCGACGTGGATGAGGGTGGAGTCGAAGACTGGGAGAGGGCTGTCGGCAGGGCCGATCAGGAGGGTGATCTCAGTGCAGCCGAGGATCACGGCCTCGGCGCCGCGGCGCTCGAGGGCGGCGATGACGCGGCGGTACGCGTCGCGAGAGAAGGGCTCGATCAGTCCCTGGGTGAGCTCCTGGTAGATGACGTCGTGAACGAGCGTACGATCCGGTCCGTCCGGCACCAGGACCTCGACCCCGTGGCGCTCCATGCGGGTCCGGTAGAAGTCCATCTCCATGGTGAAGCGGGTGGCCAGCAGGCCGACTCGGCGGACTCCCGCATTCGCGACACGCCGCGCCGTGGCATCGACGAGATGGACGAACGGCACGTCGATGGCCGCTTCGACGGTCTCGGCGACCCGGTGCATGGTGTTCGTACAGAGCAGCACCATGTCCGCGCCCGCCTCCTGCAGGGTGACGGCGGCCGAGGCGAGGTGGTGCCCGGCCTTCTCCCACTCCCCCGCCCGCTGCATGGCCTCGATCTCCGCGAAATCGACGGTCAGCAGGACGCTCTTCGCACAATGGTGCCCGCCCAGACGCCGCCGCGTCTCGTTGTTCAGCAGCCGGTAGTACTCGGCCGACGACTCCCAGCTCATGCCGCCCAGCAGCCCGATCGTTCGCATCACGGGCCTCAGCATGCCGGATCCGCACTCCGATCGGCGCGGCGTCGGCCGGGCACGTTGGGGAATGGCGTCCGGGCAGGCGGCGTCCGGTCACCGAGCGCCCCAGTCGTGTCCAGGTCCCGTTTCCCGGTACGCTGACCACCCGACGCGCAGGACGTCTCGCCGCGCGCACGGGCGCATAGCTCAGTGGTAGAGCACTCGCCTTACAAGCGAGGGGTCACTGGTTCGAACCCAGTTGCGCCCACAAAACCCTTCTGATCAGGGGAAACAGATTCGGATCTTGGTCATTTCAGACTATCCGGACTCGATAGGCGACTGGTCACGGCTCCCCGGCCACTCGCCTTTGCGTCCTTGTCGCTGCCCGGGATCAGGCGGCTCTCCGCGCCGCGCTTCCGCGGAGTCGTGCTGCGAGGAGAAAGGCCAGGTACGCCGCGAACAACCCGGCCGCGGCCACCTTGAACATCGCGGGGACGCCGACCCACTCGGCGAGTACGCCGCCGATGGGCGGACCGAGCACCTTTCCGAGGTCCAGGCCCATGTACAGGAAGGCCGAGACCAAGCCGTGCGGCCGGCCGTCCCCGGCGTCCTCGAACGCCGACGCGGTACCGGTGACCCTGAGCAACCCGCGGGACAGTCCGGCCAGGGCGAACACGACTGCCTGTAGCCAGAACGACTCACGGAAGACGGGCACCAGGTACAGGGTCGCGACGCCGATCAGGAACATCGGCGTGGTCAGTGAACGCCCGCTGACCCGGGAGAAGATCGGCCCGGATGCGATCCTCGTCGCCGACGATGTCAGCGATCGCACACTGGCCAGCAACCCGATCTGCGTCAAGGTCAGGCCGGCGGCCAGCGCCAGCACCGGCTGGAAGGTGCTGAGCAGTGCGTTGTGCACGTTGATGAAGAACATGATCAGGGCGCCGCCGTACACCGCCATCGGCAGGGTTCCGGCCGATCGCACCACCGAAAGCATGCTCTGCGGGGAGTCCGTCCGCCTGATCGTGTGGCCGGGAGCGTCATCGGACCGCTCGGCATCGTTGGCCTGGGACGCCGCGGCGAGCTGCCCCGGCAGCGAGCGCAGCATCACCACCGTCGCCAATGCCGGGAACGACGCCAGCAGCAGGAAGCCGGCCGTGTAGCCCAGTCCGTCGGCCACCATGCCGGCGGCGGCCCCGCCGACGGCGTTCCCGAGACCGGTGAAGCCGGAGTACCAGCCCATCACCGACGCGATCGCCAGGTGGGACGGGCGGGACGCCACCAGAACGGTCAGCTGGGTGGTGGTGGCCATCGCCCAGCCGACGCCGTCCATCGCCATCAGCCCGGCGATCACCACGGGTCCGTCGATGAACGGCATGACGGCGAAGGCGCCTGCCGACAGGATGCCACCGGCGAGCAGCAGCGGGCGGACACGCGTCGCCCGGTAGCCCGCCCCGACCGGCAACCGCGTCAGCAACGAGCTCAGCCCGAAGATCGCCAGTACGGTACCGATGAGGCCAGGGCCGAAACCCCGGCCGTCGGAGAGGTAGGGCGGCACCAAGACGTGCAGCGACGCCTCGCCGGAACTGTAGAGGAAGACGCAGAGGTACGACGCGGCGAGAGGGTTGTCCCGCCGGAACGGGTTGCGCCCGGAGCCGCCGCCCTTACGCCTCATTCATCGGTCGGGATCAACGAGCACATCTTCTCCTGGAGGGTGATGGTCACCTCGGTGTCCGGCGGGAACGACAGCGACGGGTGGCATCGCGCACGCATTTCGAGCTCGCCGACCCGGATGACGTGGTCGACGGACTCACCGAGGAACGCCCGGGTCTCGACCACACCGCTCCACCGGCCGACCGCATCGGACGCCGGAACCGCACCCTTCTCCACTTCGACGTATTCGGGACGGATCGAGACCGCGACCTTCTCCCCCGCCGGAAGGTCGGCGGCCGAGGTGGCCCGGATCTTGCCGTGCGGGGTGTCCACCAGGTAGAGGTCTCCGGTCTCGTGGCTCTCCACTGTGCCGTCGATGAAGTTGGACGTACCGATGAAGTCCGCGACGAACCTCGACGACGGGCGCTCGTAGATCTCCCGGGGACGGCCAACCTGTTCGATCCGGCCCTCGCGCATCACCGCGATCTTGTTCGACATCGCCAGCGCCTCGACCTGGTCGTGGGTGACGTAGACGGCGGTGATGTTGAGCTCACGCTGGAGTCGCTTGAGCTCGAAGCGCATCTCCTCGCGGAGCTTGGCGTCCAGGTTGGAGAGCGGCTCGTCCAGCAGCAGCAACGGTGGCTCCATCACCAGGGCACGGGCCAGCGCCAGCCGCTGCTGCTGCCCTCCGGACAGGTTGGTCGCGGGGCGATCCATCAACTTGTCCAGTTGGACGACGGAGAGCACCCGTTCCACCCTGGCCGTGATCTCCTTCTTCGAGAGCCGACGGGACCGCGGCAGCACCTCGAGCGGGAGGGCCGCGTTCTTGAACACGTTCATGTGCGGCCAGATCGCGTACGACTGGAACACCATGCCGAGGCCGCGCTCGTTGGCCGCCAGCCGGATCCCGCGCTCGTCGGAGAAGAGCGTCCGGTCCCCGACGGTGATATCGCCGCGGTCCGGGTGCTCCAGGCCGGCTATGCACCGCAGGGTGGTCGTCTTGCCGCAGCCGGACGGGCCGAGCAGCGTGAACATCTGCCCCTCCTCGGCCGTGAGCGACAGGTCGTCGACGGCGAGGACGCGTGACCTGCGCTCGCTTCTGCTGCCATCAAAGGTCTTACGGAGGTTGTCGATCTGAAGCATCGGGGTCTGCTCCTGGGGTGGTTGGTCTGCGGGGGCGATGGAGGTGGCCGGTCAGTCCGCGCGGACACCGACCTTCGCTCCGAGCCGGTTGGCGACGGCCACGAGGACGACGAGGACGAGGACCATCAGCACACCGAGCGCTGCGAGCTCCGTGAACTGCCCGTTCTCCCACTGCTCCCAGATCAGGATGGACAGCACCTCGTTGCCCGGCGAGTACAGCAGGATGGAGCTGGAGAGCTCGCGGACCGACACCATCAGGATGTAGATCCAGCCGGCGACCAGCCCGGGCATCAGCAACGGCAGGTTGATCCGGCGGAACGTCTGCCACCAGCTCGCCCCGCTGGTCTGCGCCGACTCCTCCAGCTCACCGGAGATCTGGTACATCGAGGAGGCGGCGTACCGCATCCCGTACGGCATATAGCGGGTGAAGTAGGCGATGAACAGGATCCAGAGCGTCCCGTAGATCGGCAACGGGAAGCGCAGGTAGACGAAGAGCAGTGCCACCCCCATCACCAGACCCGGGATGATCAGCGGCAGGAAGGTCAGGTTGTCCACCAGCCAGCGGCCAGGGATCTTGGTCCGCACCACGACCCAGGACACGATCGCCATCAGGAACATCACCCCGGTGGCGGAGCCCAGGCCCAGCAGCAGCGAGTTCTGCGCGGCTCCCAGCGTCTGGCTGTTGGTCAGCGTGTACGCGTAGTTGTGCAACGTGAACGTCTTCAGGCTGTTGGCCGAGGGCATCGCGTAGAACGGCTGGAAGGACGCGTACACCAGGATCAGCGTCGGCATCACCACGGCGAGCACGAAGTAGCCGAAGACCAGGGCCATCGCCGGCCACCGCCATTTGCCGAGGTCCATGGGCCGCGGCCGGAACCCCTTGCCGGTGACCGTCTCGTACGCTCTGCCGCGCTTCGACAGCCGGGACTGCCAGAAGACGCCGACGGTGGTCAGCGCGAGCAGCGACAGCGCGTACGCCCCGGCCTGGCCGTAACTGGCGGGGTACTCGTTCAGCACCCGCCAGATCCGCGAGGTGAAGACCCAGGTGCCGTTCGGGATGCCGAGCAGCGCGGGCACCTCGAATCCCTCCAGCGCCCGCACCATCATGATCAGCACCGACGCGGCGAGCGCCGGCTTGGCCAGCGGCAGGCTGATGCGGCGTAGCACGGTCGGCAGCCGCGCGCCGCTCATCTGCGCCGACTCCTCAAGTGAGGGGTCCATGCTGCGGAACGCGGCGTACATCAGCAGGAACACCAGCGGGGAGAGATGCAGCCCTTCGACGAACATCATCCCCCCGAGGCTGAACACATTCAGCACACCGGGCCCGAAGACCGGCTCAAGCACCTTGTTGAACAGCCCGACCCGCGGGCTGGCCAGGAAGATCCACGCGATCGTGTGCAGGATGCCCGGGATGATCAGCGGCACCAGCGAGGCGGTGAAGATCAGGCCCTTGAACGGCACGTTGGTCCGTACCGTCAGGTACGCCAGCGTGGTGCCGATCACGACCGAGAGGATCGTGGAACCGATCGCGTAGGCGAAGGAGTTGAGCACCATTTCGGTCAGGCCGTACGCCGAGTAGGCCTCGGAGAAGAACCGGAAGGTGATCGACACGCCGTCGTAGAACGTGCCGTACAGCAGATACGCGAGCGGTACCATCGCCAGGTAGCCGACGAACGCGATGACCAGGGCGATGATCAGCGTCTTCGCGGTGAACACCCTCCGCCAGCTCCAGCCGCGGGTCATCCGCTTCAGCCGGCCCACCGGCGGAGTCCGCTCGGAGGCGGGCGTCTCGGACTTATCGAGTGTGTCGGTCACAGACACTCCCTGGTCGTCGCTTTTGGTCGGTCGCCCCCCGCGGCTTGCGTCTAATCGTGCTGGCACACCACGTCCACCAGTGCGGGCTGTCCGGTCGAGACGACGACCTCGGCCGCACGGCGCACCGCTTCCCGTACCTGCTCGGGGTCGTCGATCGGGCCCTCGCCGTACCAGCCGAAGGATCGGGCGATGTTCGCGAAGTCCGGTGCCGGCCCGTCGATCTCCATGCCGAGATAGGCGTTGTCCACCGGGGTTCCGCGGTGCCGTGCGATCCGCTCCTGGTGCTCCCAGTCGTTGTAGTAGGCGCGGTTGTTGAACATGACCACCAGCATCGGGATCTTGTGGTGGGCCGCGACCCAGAGCGCGCCCGGGTCGAACATCAGGTCACCGTCCGGCTGCAGGTCGACCACCAGCCGCCCGCTCCCCTTGTGCGCCAGGGCGACGCCCAGGGAGATGGAGATCTGGGTCGCGGTACCCAGACTCGCACCGGGGTGCCGGTGGGCCGCGTCGAAGTCCCAGGTACGCGGCGCCCAGCCGGAGGCCGTACCGGCGGTGAGCACCCAGTCGTACTCCCGGACCACCTCCCAGACCTCCTCGGCCAGCCGTGAGGGGGCCACCGGGGACAGGTCCCGCTCTTCCTTGGCCTGCCGCCGCCAGCCTTCCCAGACCGCCGCGTGCCGCCCGGCCAGCACGGACCTCCGCTCCTCCCGCCCCGGCCGGCGGGACGGATCGGCCCGCTCGAGCTCCGTGCACCGCTCGAGCAGCATCGGCAGCGCCACCGACGAGTCCGCGGTGACCTGGAGGTCGGCCGGGTGCAGTGCGGCGAAGTCGTGGGACCAGGAGGAGATCTCCAGGTCGTTGAAGCCGAGGTCGACGATCTTCGCATCGCCGGGTATCCGGGACTTGACCGTCCGGGCCACCCGGTCCAGCTCCTGGGTCGGCTTGCCGAAGTCCTTGACGTCGAGGAAGAGCACCAGGTCCGCGTCGGAGAGCGCGTCGTCCGAGCCGGTCACGTTGAGCGGGTGCCGGTTCGGGAAGTTCAGCCTGATGCCCGTGTCGATGACGCCGGCACCGAGGAGCTCCGCGAGCTCGACGAGTTGGCCGAAGGCCTCCGGGTCGCGGCCGGCGTAGCCGGGGATGATCACCGGACGGTGCGCGGCCACCAGCATTTCGGCCAGCTGCTCGAGCGCCTCCGGGTCCGGGCCGATCCGGCTCGGCACCTGGTGACGCGCGGGGTCGACCGCGGGGATCGGCTCGCTCAGCTCGTCTTCCTGGAGGCCGGCGTCGAAGCAGAGGTAGACCGGGCCACGAGGCTCACTCATCGCGATCCGGTGGCCGCGGGCGACCGTCTCCGGCACCGACCGTACGGTGGCGGGCTGGTCGTCCCACTTGGTGTAGTCGCGGACCGCGTTGCCCTGCACGTTGGCGGTGTGGATCCAGTCGATGTTGGGCCGGCGCCGTTCCAGGGCCATCGGCCCGGTGCCACCGAAGACCATCACCGGCGTCCGGTCCAGGTAGGCGTAGTAGATGCCCATCGCGCCGTGGAGCAGTCCGACGACGTTATGGAGGATCACCCCCATCGCCTCACCGGAGGCCTTGGCGTACCCGTGCGCCAGGCCGACCGCCACCTTCTCGTGCGGGCATTCGATGATCTCAGGGCCGTTGCCGCCGTAGTTGACGATCGAGTCGTGCAGGCCACGGAAGGACGATCCGGGGTTGAGGCTCACGTACCGCAGGCCCTGCGTCTTCATGGCGTCGACCATCACGTCCGAGCCGTACCTGGCGGCGTCGTAGGCGGCCATCCACGCTCCCTTGATCCAGTTCTGGCGCCGGGCTACTGACGGCTACCGAAATTTAGCTAATGGTATTACCATTTCTCAGCCTGTCAACAGTCATGCCGCCGGGTCGCCGCGCCTGACCGGCAAAGGTATTACCTTCACATTTGTTGATCAATGAAACGAGAGGTACGGGCCGCCTACTCGCGCGCTCTCCCGGTCAGTGCATGGTCGCGCCGCCGTCCACGACCAGCGTCTGACCGGTGACGAAGGCGCCGTCCTCGGACAGGAAGAACACGACCGCGCCGACGACGTCGCCGGGCAGCTGGAGGCGGGCGAGCGCCCGGGCACCCACCCGGCGCCGGCGCATCTCGACGACCTCGTCGTCCGGATCCTCTTCGCTGAGCGTGCTGCCCGGCGCGACGGCGTTCACCGTGATGCCGTCCGCGCCCACCTCGCGGGCGAGACTCCGGGTGAAGCCGAGGACCCCGGCCTTGGAGGTGACGTAGTGCAGCCGGGACGGCGACCCGCTCAGTGCGGTCCCGGAGGAGATGTTGACGATCCGGCCCGAGCCCTGCCTGCGCATGACCGGCAGCACGGCCCGGCACGCGAGGAACATCCCGCGCAGGTTGACCGCCATCATCCGGTCCCACTCCGCGACGCTCAGCTCCTCGATGCCGACGCGGGACATCGGCACGGTGGCGAAGATCGCGGCGTTGTTGACCAGGCCGTCGATCCGGCCGAACTCCGCCAGCGCCCGGCCGGCCACACGGCCGACGCCGTCCTCATCGGCCACGTCCGCCGGCACGGCCAGCGCGGTCCCGCCGGCCTCGGCGATCTCCTCGCACACGGCGTCCGCCGCGGCGGCGTCGAGCTCGGCGATGGTCACGGCGGCACCCTCGGCCGCCAGCCGGTGACAGTAGGCCTTGCCGATCCCGTGCCCACCTCCGGTGACGATCACGGACCTCCCGGCCAACCGGCTCACGGTTGCTCCTCTCGACGGAGAGACCTCGACGGAGAGACAGAGCCTCATCGAGGCTGATCTCGCCAGGTTCGATGACGCGCGACCGTTCGGCCAGACGCCGGAACCGCATGCTGAGATGGATCGGACGGGTGACCGCCACCCTTGACTCGGAATGGACATATGGACTAGCCATTAAGCACGAGCACCCGAGGCGAGGGGATTCCCGCATGTCCGAGGCAGAGATCCGCTCCGTCGAGACCATCGGCCTGATCGGCTGGGGCCGGATGGGCGGGATGATGGGCACCTTCGCCGCCCGGCGTGGCTGGCCGGTGGTCGCGTACGACCCGGCCGAGGAGGCGCGGGCCGCGGCGGCGGAGGCCGGCGCCACGGTGGCCGGCGGCGTTGCCGAGGTGGCGGCCCGCAGTGACCTGGTGCTGCTGGTGGTGGTCGACGACGCCCAGGTCAAGGAGGCCATCACCGGGCCCGGCGGCATCTTGAGCGCGGCACGTCCAGGCACCATCGTCGCGATCTGCCCGTCGGTGCGCCCGGACACCTGCACCGAGATGGCCGAGGTCGCGGCCGGGCACGGTGTCCACGTCATCGATGTCGCCCTGGTCGGCGGCGAGCGGGGCGCGGAGGCGGGCGCGCTCAAGCTGATGTGCGGCGGGCCGTCCGCGGTGGTCGACGCCTGCCTTCGGGCGTTCGCCGCGTTCGCCATCGACGTCTGCCACGTCGGCGACGTCGGCGCGGGCCAGATCGCCAAGACCGCCAACAACCTGCTGCTGTGGAGCTGCATCCGCGCCAACTACGAGGCGCTGACCCTGGCCAGGCAGCTGGGCGTGGAACCGGGCAAGCTGCGCGCGTTCCTCAACATCGGGAGCGGCGCCAACCGCCCGCTGGCCGAGTGGGGCGCGCAGCGACTGCGCTGGCCGAAGAAGGACCTCGAGGTCGCGCTGGCCCTGGCGGAGGACGCCGGCGTCGACCTGCCGTTGATCAAGGCGCTGCAGCCCCTGATGGGCGAGATGACCGTCCAGGACCTCGCCGACCTCCGCTGACAGGCCGGCGAGGCGTGGACTCCGGCTCGGCCCGGGCAACTAGCCC
>WHSL01000160.1 GCA_009380095.1 Streptosporangiales bacterium
AATGCGCCCCCGCAGGCGCGCGACGGGAATGCGCCCCCGCACGCCGATGGTGGGAACCCGCCCCCGCCGACCGGACGGATCACCCGGCGAATCCACGCGGCAGCGCTCGCCGGACCTCCGCCGCCCGCTGGCCCGACCGGCAGGCCCGCAACTGAGAGGGCTGGGACGCCAGCCCCAGACGAGGACACGCCCACCGGGGCGCCACCCGCCGAGAAGACCGGGACGCCAGCCGCTAGCGCAGCCCTGACGCCGACCGCCGACGGCAGCACACCAGCCGAGGCGCCACCGTCCGAGAGGGCTGGAGGGCCGGCCGTAGGCGGGAGCACGCCGGGCGGGGTGGCACCCGTTGCCGGGGGCGGGGCGGCGGCTGGTAGTGGGGGCGGCGGAGGGTCGGCGGCCGGCGGGGGTGGGGCGGGGGTCGGGGTGAGTTCTCCGGCTGCTGCTTCGCCGGCGCGGCCAGCGACGGCGCCAGCGACCGCGCCCCCCTTGCCGCCTTTGCCGCCTTTGCCGCCTTTGCCGCCTGTGTTTCCGCGGCCGAGGTTGCCGGAGTCTTCGCCGCGGGGGCTGCTGTGGGGGGCGCTCGTGGCGGGTTTGCTGGGTGCGGTGGCGGTGCCGTATGAGCGGCCTGGGCTGGGCGTCGTGCTCACGTGTCTCGCGATCATGGCGGCGGCGCTGCCCGCGATCCGGCCGCGGCTGGCGGGGCCGTGGCCGCTCGCCTTCACCGCGGTCTCCGCGCTGCTGCTCGCGACCTGCACGCTGTTGGACGCCCCTTGGGTGATCGCACCCTGCGTCGCCCTCTCCGCGCTGCTCGCCTCGATCGCCATCGCCGACGTCACGGCCGGCTGGGCGGCGCTGACCCGCGGCGCGAGCGCGGTCCTGCGCGCCCTCTACCCCGCCGCGTTCTTCCTGGCCCGCCCGCTGCGCGGCCCCGCCCGCCGGATACGCCTCCCCGCCGTACTCACCGGCCTCGGCCTCACCGTGGCCGTGCTCCTCGTCTTCGTCCCGCTCCTGGCCAGCGCGGACGCCGCGTTCTCCCGGCTCATCGACGGGCTGTGGGAGACGGACCGGCTCCCCGAACTGATCGGCCGCGGCATCGTGCTCCTCACGATCGCGCTGATCACCGGCGCGGTCGCGCTGGCGGGACTACGGCCGCACAAGGAGCCCGGCCCCGAACACCACGCCCGGACCCTCGACCGGACCGTATGGATCCCGCCGCTGGCGGCGCTGTGCCTCCTGTTCTGCGCCTTCATCGCGGTTCAGGCGCAGGCCCTGTTCGGCGGCGAGCGGCGGATCCTGAACACGGCCGGGGTCACGTACGCGGGCGCCGCCCGCGAGGGCTTCTTCCAGCTGATCTTCGTCGCCACGCTGGTCCTGGGCGTCGTCGCGCTCGCCTCCTGGCGGGTGCCGCGCGAGCCTCGCGGCGATCGCGTCCTGCTGGGCTGGATGCTCGGGCTGCTCCACGTACTCACGCTGGTCCTGCTGGCCTCGGCCGCGCATCGGCTGTACCTGTACACGGAGGCGTTCGGGCTGACCAGGCCGCGCGCCACCGCGGCCGGGGTGGCCTGGTGGCTGGCCATCGTGTTCGTCCTGCTGCTGGTGGCCGGGCCGGCCCGGCGGCGTGGCTGGCTGCCGCGCGCGGTGGCGATGGTGACCGGGCTGGCGCTGCTCTCCTTCGCGGCGGTGAACCCGGACGCCCGGATCGCGGACTCGCAGGTCATCCCCGGCAACCGGCTCACCGGCGCGGACACGATCGAACTGGGCACGTTGTCCGCGGATGCCGTACCGGCGCTGGAACGGCTGCCGGAGCCGACCCGGTCGTGCGTGCTGGGGATCGTCGCCGACGAGTTGCGGGATGACGACGGCTGGGGCGGCTGGAACCTCTCCCGCGAACGCGCCCGGTCCCGCCTCTCCGACGCCGGCGTCACCCCCACCGACGTGCCGTACCTCTCCGCCTGCCCCACGCCACGCTGACCGTTCGAGGGGCCTCTCCTCCGTTCCCGTTCACAAACCGCCACATTTCCGGCGCGAAATCGACGGTTACGGAGGAGAGGCCCCCTTCGGGCTCAGGTACGCCGTGTCGCCGGAGCTTTCGGACAGTGGCTGGCTAAGCTGCCCCCGATGGTCCGGGGGAGGCGGGGTGCGGCCGGAGCCGCGCTGGCGGTGGCGTTCACCGTCGGTGGCGGCGCCGTGCTGTCCGCAGCCACGTTCGGCCCGCTCCGCGGTGCCGTCCCTGCCGGCGGGCGGGAGCCGGTCAGCTACACCTACGCGTACGGGCGTCAGTACGCCGTCAGTGAGGGCGTCCGTGCCCACCTCAGCGTGCACCGGCCGCGGGTCCCCGGCCCCGACCACCACAGCCTGACCGAGATCGCGGTGCAGTCCGCCGACGGGCGGCAGGCCATCGAGGTCGGCTGGACGGTCAACCGGGCGCTGTACGGCGACACCCAGCCCCGGCTCTTCGTCTACCACTGGGTGGACGGGGAGCCGGCCTGCTACAACGCCTGCGGATACGTGCAGGACCATCCTGAGGTCGGGCCCGGGCTGCGGCTGCGGCCGGGCGCGCGGAAGCGTTTCGCCGTCCGTTACCGGCACGGCCGCTGGCTCATCGGGTACGGCGATGTCTGGTTCGGCCACTACCCGGCCGAGCTGTGGGGCGGGCGGTTCACCCGGTCGGGGCTGGTGCAGTGGTTCGGTGAGGTGTCGGGGCCGCGTACCCCGTGCGCCGAGATGGGCAGCGGCCGGCACGCCCGCTCGGCCGCGGCCGCCACGGTGACCGGCATCGCGTACTACTCCGGCCCACGGCCCCGGCTCACCGTCGCCACCACCGGCACGCCCGGCTACACCGTGCACCGCACCGCCCCCGACGCCTTCCGCTACGGCGGCCCCGGCCCCTGCTGACGGCCGTCCACCGGCTACAGCGGGCGGTCGGTGAAGGCGATCCAGACCTTGCCGGTGGCGAACGGGAGGCGGGCGCCGTTCGGCTGGGTGAACTCCGTGCCGGAGTCGGCGGACGGGCGGGACCAGCGGGCCTCGTACGCGCGCCCGTCGCGCAGCACCACGGCCTCGCCCGAGCCGACCGTGTCCACGTACGGGCTGGCGTTGCCGAGCTTGTCGCTCAGCCGGGACCGGCGCACCTCCACCCGCTGCACCACCACGGTGGCGGGCGCCGGGCGCCGGGCGCCGGTCGTGGTGACCGGATCCCCGTCGAAGGCGACCTGCCAGCCCTTGGCCGAGGACGACCAGCTGAACTCGACGCTCGCCGCGGGGTATCCGACCGTACGGGACCTCTCGGCGGTGTCGCCGCCCTGCGGCGGGGGGCCGAAGCGGAAGCCGATGTCGCGGGGCGGGTCGGCGTCCCCGGCGCGTGCCTGGAGGGCGCCGTAGTCGGCCAGCAGGTTGTGCGGGGCGGAGCGGTCCCCGGTCCGCCGATAGGCGGCGCCGGCGTTGGCCGGCGACAGGTCCACCACGGGTGCCTCGCGGATCAGTGGCAGTACGGCGCTGCTCGCGCCGGAGTACGCCAGCGCCGGACGGCCGAACTGGCGGAGCAGCTCGAGATCGGACTCGCGGGCGCTGCGGACCGGGCCGACCGTCTCCGGCGGCGTACCCGAGAAGATCGCGAGCAGCCGGGTCAGTCCGCCCTCGACCGGCTCCACGTACACGATGTCCGCGGAGTCGAGGCCGGTCTGCGGTCGTGCGGCGCGGACGTTGTCGATCTTCACGCCGATCACCGGGCCGTTCTCGCCGCGCTCCCCCGTGAAGTACGACGTCGTGGGCGATGCCGACGGTGACGCGCCGGGACCGCCGCCGCCCTGGTCGTCGCCCCGGAGGAGCACGAAGGCGCCGCCCACCAGCAGGGCGATCACCACCACGGCTCCCATGACGAGTAGCGCGCCACGCCTGCCCACGATGACCTCCCCTGCCCCACTGCCGGGTCTCTACCCCAAAACGCACCCGCTGCGTCGTCGCCCCCCGCTCGGCCGCACCCGGCCGCGTCCCGCTCGGCACGGCCCGCCGCGGACCGCCTCGGACCGCCTCGGACCGCCTCGGACCGCCTCGGACCGCCTCGGCCCGGCTCGGTCCGCCTCGGCGCCAAGGAGGTCAGCCCGCGTGGTCTCCCTCGTCGGCGTAGTCGCCGGCCGTGTACTCGCCGGTGTCGTCGTAGGGCTGGTAGTCGTCGGGATCGGTGCGGGAGATCTCGACGAGGCGGTCGAAGATGGGATCCATCCGGGCCAGCTCGGGCAGCCGCTCGGGATGGCCGTCCAGCCACCACATGCGGGCCAGCGCCGGGTCGGAGAAGACCACGTCCGCGAGGTAGCGCCAGCGCTCCAGGTCACGCTCGCGGCGCGCCCGCTCCATGGACGCCTCCCGGGCCATCTCCTCGTACGCCCGCATCTGCTCCCGGCTGGCGGAGTCCACGGTGAGGATGGCCCGGGCCCGGACCAGCGTCACCTGGCCGCCGTCCACCGCCGCGGGGACGCCGAGCACCACGTTCAGCCGGGCCTGCACCGCCTCGGCCTGGGTGACCGGCTCGGTCGCGGTGACCCGGCGCGCCACCTCGTACAGGTGGCGCAGCACCATCGCCTCCAGGTTGGCGTTCTCGCCGCCGCCGGTCCGTGCCCACACCACGTCGAACGAGGCATCGAAGCACAGGCCTTCGACGCTGCTCGGCAGCCGGGCCGTGAACCGCGTCTCGGGGTGTGCCGTGCCCACCGCCGAGGCGAGCCCGAGCCGTCCCCGCAACCCGCTCCGCCCCTCGGGAAACGCCCAAGCGGTCACCGCCCCGCCCCCAACCCGTTATCCCGGGGCCCACGGGCCGCGGGCCCTGCCCCGGTATCTCGAGGGCCTTGGGCCGGGCGTGGGTCTGTACGCCGGGTTCGTCGCTCGTGTGGTGCCGTACGCCTGGGTCCGGGCATCCGGAAGTCCGCGATCACGTCCCTCACCTCGGTCCGTCCCGTGGTCGCCATCTTCGATGGCACGACGGGAAGCCGCCGATGTCCAGACGCCTCAGGGAGGTCGGTGTTCGGGGGCGGATCCGCCGCCCCGCGGGGGCTCACCCCGAACTCCGGGACAACCTCTCTGAAGAGGTCACTTGGCGTCGCCATAGCTCTCCACCACCGCCGTGGTGAGCGGGAACCGTACGGAAGTGTCACCGAACAGCAGCCGCCGCGCCTCGGCCGCGGCGGCGTCCGCCGCGGCCGACACCTCCTCGGCGCGCTCGGCCGGACAGTGCACCACCACCTCGTCGTGCTGGAAGAAGACGAGCCGCGCCCCGTCGATCCCGGTCAGCCGCCGGCGCAGGATCACCAGGAGGATCTCCGCCCAGTCGGCGGCGCTCGCCTGGATCACGAAGTTGCGGGTGAACCGGCCGCGGTCGCGCGCGGCGCGGCCCGCCGCCTGCACCTCCTCGGCGCCACCCGCGCCGCCGGACACGGTCTCCCGCCAGCCCGCCGAGGCCGGCGGGCAGGTGCGCCCGAGCACCGAACGCACGATCCGCCCGTCCTCGCCCGCCTGTGCTGCCGCGTCCACGTACCCGATCGCGGCGGGGAACCGGGTGCGCAGGGTGACGAGGAGCTGGGCCGCGTCGCCGCTGGTCTGCCCGTACATGGCGGCGAGCAGGGCGATCTTGGCCCGGGCCCGGTCGCCGCCGAACAGCGGGGCCAGGCCGGCGTACAGGTCGCCGCCCGCCGCGGCCTCGGCGAGGCCAACGTCTCCGGAGATCGCGGCGAGGATGCGCGGCTCCACCTGCGCGGCGTCGGCGACGACGAACCGCATGCCCGGATCGGCCACCGCGGCGCGGCGGATCATCTTGGGAATCTGCAGCGCACCTCCCCCGTTGGTCGCCCAGCGCCCGGACACCACCCCGCCCACCACGTAGCCCGGACGGAACCGGCCGTCCCGCACCCAGGCGTCGAGCCAGGTCCAGCCGTGCGCGCCCCATAGCCGGGCGAGCTCCTTGTACTCCAGCACGAGCGGGATCAGTGGATGGTCGTGGCCGCGCAGCTCCCAGGACCGGGTGCTGGTGACGGGGAGGCCGGCGGTACGCAGCGCGCGCAGCAGCTGGACCGGGGAGTCGGGGTTCACCGGGGTGCCCGCGGCCTGTTCGATCCGGTCGGCGAGGTCCTGCAGCCGGCGTGGCCGTGTGCCGGCGGGCGGGCGCGGGCCGAGCAGCTCGGTGAGCAGTTCGTCGTGGGCCCGCGGGCTCCACGGGAGCCCGTCGTGAGACATCTCCTCGGCCGTCAGGGCGCCGGCCGACTCGGCCGCAGCGAGCAGCCACAGGCCATGGCCGTCCGCCGCGACCGCGCGCAGCCGCTCGCGCTGCCGTTCATGCACGGCGAGCAGGGCGTCCAGCGGGTCGGCGCCCTCGGGCAGGCCGGAGTCGTCCGTGGGGAAGAGGGCGGACTGTGTATCGCCTCCCGCGCCGCCGTGCCCCGTGGCGCCGTGTCGTGCGCCGTGGCCCGCGCCGGCGGACGCGGTGCCGGTGGACGCGTCGGCCGGTACGGGAAGGCCGCGCAGCCGTGCCCAGGCGGCGCCGAGCGAGCGGGGCTCGCCCCAGCGGCCCTCGAACCCGGAGAGCAGCGCCTCGGTGAGCGTGACGTCGTGGCAGCGGGCGACCCTGGCGCCGGCCGCGACGAGGGCCGGGTAGACCTGCGCGGTGGAGGCCCACACCCAGCGCGGCGCCTCCGCCACCTCGCGGCGCGCCACCTCCGCCGCGAGATCCGGCACCTGCTCGGCCTCACCGGCGGGCGAACCGTCGTCGAACAGGGGCCGCAACCTGCCGCCCTCGCCCCACTCCGCCACCACCGCCACCCGCATGCGCCGATTCTCCCCTGCCCCTACGACAATCCCGGGCTCCCGCCCCGTCGCCCCTGCAGGCGCGGTGTGCGGCGTGCGCGGCGCGCGGCGCGCGCTGGAGGCGGCCCTTGCCGGCATGGGGTGGTCAGGGGGCGGTGCCGAGGCGGGTGAGGAGGCGGTCGCGGACGGTGGTGACGGCGGGGGTGGCCGGGCCGGTGCGCATCACGAGGGAGTAGCGCTCGGCGGGCGCGGGTTCGGGCTCGTACAGGACGACGAGGTCGCCGCGGCGGAGGTGGTCGTCGCAGAGGTGCCGGGGCAGTACGGTCACGCCCGCCCCGGCGACCGCGGCCGCCACCAGGGCGTCACGTTCGGCGCAGGTCAACGCATCTGCGTGAGGCGGCGCACTACCGAAGACCACGTCCCAGTACCGCGCCACGTCGTCCATCCCGGCGGCGCCTCCCTCCGCGGCGTGGCCGGTCGCGCGGAGGAGGGGGAGGCCGATCAGGTCGGGGAGGCGGGAAGCGGGGGCGGGGCGTAGGCGTCGCGCCCAGGAAGGTGCGGCGACGAGCAGCAGTTCCTCTTCTCCGAGCGACCGGACGAGGACACCACGCCGGCGCACCCGCCCCTCGACCACGACAAGATCGACCCGATCCTCCATAAGCTCCCCGATCAGCCCCCGCCCCGCGCCGGTGCCCGCGCCGGTGGAGGTGGAGGAGGTGGCGCCGCCCGCCCCCGACAGGGCGCCGGTGCCGGTGCCAGCGGTGGCGGCGCTCGCCCTTGGGCCTGGACCGGTGGTGAGGTGAAGGTGGAGGCCGGCGGCGATCAGGTCGGCGAGTTCGGGGAGGATGCGGGCGGTGAGGTAGTCGCTGGGGCCGCCGAGGCGGACCGGGGCGTCGCCGAGACCTGCGTGCTCCGTCTCCACCCGCGCCATCAGGGTGCGCAGGGCGTCCAGGGGCGGCCCGGCCTCGCGGGCCAGCGCGTCCGCGTACGCGGTCGGCACGAGCACCCCGTCGCAGCGCTCGAACAGCGGCCGGCCGACGTGCCCGGCCAGTTCCCGTACGGCCCCCGCCACCTCCTCCTCGGCACACCCCAGCAACCGCGCCGCGGCACTCGCCGACCCGGTCCGGTACACCGCCAGGAATGTACGGAACAGGTGGAGATCCACGCCCGCCCCTCCTCGCGATCGGCGATTCTCACGTTCAGCACTGGAACGCCGTTCGGGACGAAACGGCCTGTTTCATGGTGACCGGCCCCACCAGGTTCGGGCGAGCACGAAACGGCCACAGACCGGGCCCGGCACTGTTAGACGGGTCTCGTACCGGGAACAGCCGGTGATAACAGCGGGATCGGCGACGGCCCGGAGGTGGGCGGCGTGAGCATCGGCGGGATCTTCTCGGCGATCATCATCGGATTGATCATCGGCGCGCTCGGCAGACTGATCGTGCCGGGCAAGCAGAACTTTCCCATCTGGCTGACGCTGCTCGTGGGCGTCGTGGCCGCATTCATCGGAACCTTCATCGCGCGGCTGTTCGGGGTGCAGGACACCCGGGGCATCGACTGGCTCGAACTGGTCTTCCAGCTCGTGGTCGCCGCGATCGGCGTGGTCGCCGTGGCCAGCATCTATCGGAGCCGCGCCTCCACCTGACGCGTACTGGTCGGCCCGGCCGGGGAAAGAATCCCGGCCGGGTCGTCGAGTTGCAAAACTTAGCCTAGCTAAGTTAGCCTGGCTATATATGAACGACGATCCGGCTGAGCTGGCGGTCGAGTTCAACCGCCGGCTGCGTGAGGTCGTGCTCCTGGTCCGCCAGGCCACGACCGGACTGCCGCTGACCGCTCAGCAGCTGTCCGTGCTCGGGTCCCTCGAATCGGGACCACGTCGCATGAGCGACCTCGCCGCGGAGCACGGCGTCCGCCAGCCGACCATGACCGTCCAGGTCAACCGGCTGGAGGAGGCCGGTCTGGTGTCCCGCGGCCGGGACGCCGACGACGCGCGCGTGGTCACGGTGGCGCTCACCGACGAGGGCTGCCGCGACCTCGCACACGGCCGCCGAGCCCGTACCGCCTTCCTCGCCGAGCGTTTCGCCGCCCTCACGCCGGACGAGCGCGCCGCGATCGCCGCCGCGCTGCCCGCGATCGGCAGGCTTCGCGCGCCGTAGACGCGCTCCTGGCGCGGTGTTCTTCGGCTGGGGCGTGCTCGTCGCGATCAAGCTCAACAACACCGTCTTCACCGAGGCGGCGATGGAGGCCTCGGACGCACCGCGCCCGGTGGCCTCCGCGGGCTACAACGTCGTCCGGTGGATAGGCGGCGCGCTCGCCCCCTTCATCGTGACCAAGATCGATGAGAACATCGCACCGTCCCTGCCGTACTACCTGGCGGCCGCGTGCTGCGCGATCGGGATGGGCATCCTCATCGTCCGCCGCCGGCATCTGGAAACGCTCGGCGCGGTCGACGTGGACCACCGCGTGCGCGACGCGGAACCGCTGCCGGCCTGACCCGGCGCCCGATGGGTAGACGACGGGGGCGGGATAATGCCGGATCACTGAGGCAAGTACGGGCTCGACCCGATCGACGTAGGAGGTCACATCATGGCGCAGCGGCCGCCTTCCCCATACGACTACCTGCCCGAGAAGCCGTCGTTCAGCGTGACCAGCGACGACATCCGCGACGGCGAAACGATGCCGAGGAAGCTCGTCTTCGGCGCGGCGGGCGGCGACAACATCTCGCCGCACCTGCGCTGGGAGGGCTTCCCCGCGGAGACCCGCGGGTTCGCGGTGACGTGCTTCGACCCCGACGCGCCGACCGGCAGCGGCTTCTGGCACTGGGTACTGTTCGACGTGCCCGGTGACGTGACCGAGCTGCCGTCCGGCGCGGGAAGCGGCGCGTTCGAAGGCCTGCCCAAGGGCGCGGTGCACGCGCGCAGCGACTTCGGCACCAAGGAGTACGGCGGCGCGGCCCCGCCCCAGGGCCACGGGCCGCATCGGTACATCTTCGCCGTGCACGCGCTGGACACCGACAAGCTCGGGCCGGACTCCGACGCCACGCCGGCCTTCGTGGGCTTCAACCTGTTCTTCCACACGCTGGCCCGCGGCCTCATCACGGTCACGTACGAGACCTGAGTCCGCCGTCCCTCCGGCCCTCGGGCACCCGCCCGGGGCCGGGGGCGGGTCAGGGTGCCGCCGTCAGACGGTGGCAGGCGATGGCCGCGGCGGCCACGACGTTGAGCGAGTCGACGCCGGCTGCCAGCGCGTCCGGGCTCATCGGGATCCGTACGGCCACGTCGGCCTCGGCCAGCCAGCGCGAGGACAGCCCGTCGCCCTCGGTGCCGAGCAGCAGCCCCACCCGCTCCCCCAGCGGCACCCGGTCCAGCGACTCGGCGGAGGCGTCCGGGGTGAGCGCGAGCAGCCGGAAGCCCGCGGCGCGGAGCTCGGCGAGCCCGCCGTACCAGTCGGTCATCCGCGCGTACGGCACGGCGAACACGGCGCCCATGGAGACCTTGACCGCGCGCCGGTACAGCGGGTCCGCGCAGCGCGGGGCGAGGATCACCGCGTCGACCCCGAGCGCCGCCGCGCACCGGAAGATGGACCCGACGTTGCCGTGGTCGACGAGGTCCTCCAGTACGAGGACGCGCCGCGCCGGCGCGAGCACCTCCCGTACGGCCGGCAGCGTTCGGCGATGCATCGCGGCCAGGGCACCTCGGTGCACGTCGAACCCGGTGAGCGCGCGCACCACCGCCGGCCCCGCGATGTAGACGGGCGCCTCCGAGCCGTCGAGCACGTCGGCGAGCCGCGGCCGGCGCCGCTCCTCCATCAGGAAGGAGCGCGGCCGGAACCCGGTGGCCAGCGCCCGGCGGATCACCTTCTCCCCCTCGGCGAGGAAGAACCCCTGCTCCGCCTCCAGGCTGCGGCGCAGGTTCACGTCGCGCAGCCGTACGTAGTCCGCGACCCGCGGGTCCTCGGGGTCGGAGATGAGCACGTCGCCGGACATGCCGCTCAGTCTGCCCGAACCCGGCGCGCGACCGGCACGGCCCTCGCCCGGCCCCAGGGCCCACCCCCCGGAGGATCCCGCGCGCCGAAGCGCCGAGCGCCGTCCACATTTACGGGGACGGGTGGATGGCCGCCACCTGGGCTTTCTTCTTCGCGTTCCCTTTCCTTGATCGGGGAGCCTTCTCGGGGCGCGGATATGCCCGTTAAAGTGCGCCAAGCGTCAGGTAAGCAGGCGATCGGAGTGGGGCCGTGCCGAGCGGACGACACCGGTTGGAATCCTTGCGCGAGCCTCGTGGCGTCGGCCCGCTCATCGCGCTGGCCGCGGCCGTGCTCTCGGTGCTGCTCATCGCGACCTGGGTGGCGATCACCCGCGGCATCGGCTGCGGCGACCCGGTGTATCTCAACGTCTCGGCCTCGCCGGACATCGCCCCGGTGCTGCAGCGGGCGGCGATCGACTTCAACTCGACACACCGGCACTACTCGGGCACCTGCGTGCTGGCCCAGGTCAACGAGCAGGAGTCGGCGGCCGTCGCCACCGAGCTGTCGGGCGGGCGGGGCAGCATCGACCGCATCGTGCCGGACGTGTGGGTGCCGGAGACCTCGGCCTGGCCGGACCTCGTCCGCAAGTCCTCCGCGGGCGGCCGGCGGATCAGCCGGGAGGCGATCTCGGTGGCCCGGTCGCCGGTGGTGCTCGCCGCGACCCGGTCCTACGCCGAGGACGTACGGGACCCCGAGTGGGACATGATCCTCCCCGACCCGGACCGCGAGCGCGCCGTCCAGGTGGTGGACCCGAACCGGGGCGGCGCCGGGATGGCGGCCCTGCTGGTGGCCAGGTCCAAGATCGGCGAGGAGGACGACGCGGAGCTCACCGAGTTCGTCCGCGGCCTGCAGCCCGGTACGGTCCCCGGCCAGGTCGACCTCTACTCGGCGTACGCGGGCCCGGAGGAGGACCGGCCGATCGTGATCACCTCGGAGCAGGCCGTGTGGAGCTACAACCGGCGCCGCCCCGAGGACACGGCCACCGCGTTGTATCCGCAGGACGGCACCGTGGCGCTCGACTACCCGTACGTCCGCACCACGGACGACCCGGTCAAGACCTCCGCGGTGGACGACTTCTACACCTCGCTGCGCGCGGCCGAGCAGCAGGCGCAGTTGCTCGCCGAGGGGTTCCGCACGTCCGACGGGGCGGCCGGCGCCCAGCTGCGCGACTCGCCCGGGATCACCTCGGGCGCGCCCCACCTGCGCGACGCCCCGACCGGCGACGAGGTGCTGATGGCGCTGGACGACTGGAACCGGCTCGCAATGCCGACCCGGACCCTCGTGCTCGCGGACACCTCCGAGTCGGTGACGCGGCCGATCGGCTCGGGCCCGACGACCCGGCTGGAGGTGGCCAAGGAGGCGGCCCGGCTCGGGCTGCCGCTGTTCCCCAAGGAGACCGAGATGGGTCTCTGGCTGTTCGCGGAACGCATCGAGGGCTCCCAGGACTACCGGGAGGCCGTCCCGCTGGGCCGTCTCGACGCCCGGCTGGACGACGACACCCGGCGCGCCCGGCTGGACGAGGTGACCGGCGGCATCACGTCCAGCGGCGGCGCCTCCAGCCTCTACGACTCGCTGCTCGCCGCGTACCGCCGGATGTCCCGCGACTTCCGCCCCGGCAAGATCAACTCGGTGCTCGTGCTGACCACCGGGGTGGACGAGGACCGGACCGGGATCTCGCTGGACCGGCTGGTCAGCGAGCTGCGCAAGGAGTTCGACCCGGGTCGGCCGGTGACCGTGATCGTACTGGCCTTCCAGGCGGACGCGGACCGCGAGGCGCTGCGCCGGATCGCCGAGGCCACCAGCGGATCCGTGTACGTGACCACCGACCCGGACGAGATCGGCGACATCTTCCTGAACGCGATCTCCCGGCGGCTGTGCGTGCCGAACTGCCGCTCCTGAGCCGTACGGAACCGCACCGTCCACCGGCCCGGCGAATCCCGGGCCAAGCCGCCGCTTCCGTCACGCTTCGTAATGATCCACCGACGCGGACCGTTACATTTCTGCGGCCGACTGCCGTTTGTGGTCACATTGCGTCACACTCGACGGGCGAAAGATACAATCATGTCCGGTCCCTGCCGGTGTGTCATCGCGCGATGTCGCTTAAGTGATCACGTTTGGTGAGTACATTCGGCCCCAGTGTTCACCCCTAAGTCCCAAGGGAGTCTTCGTGAAGCGTGAACACGACGAGACCGGCGGCACGGGGCAACGGCCACGACGATCCCGGCCCGGCCGTATCG
>WHSL01000080.1 GCA_009380095.1 Streptosporangiales bacterium
AGGAGCAGGTCGAGCACCTTCTTCCTGGTGCCGGCGCCGAAGGCCTCGTCGAGATCCGGGCGTGCCAGCCAGTGATAGTCGGCGTAGCCGGGGGTGCGCCACAGCACGACCACGTCGCTCAGGCCGTCTCGGCCCTCCGCGACGGCGGCGTCCCAGACCTGCTTGTTGACGGGCCCGACCTCGAAACCGCCGCCCGCCACGGCCTCGATGGTGGCGTCGTGGGAGCCGGAGAAGCCCGGCTTCCCGCGCAGGTCGCTCTCCTCGAGGCCGGCCTGCCGCATGAAGTACTCGGGCATGAGCCGGCCCGAGGTGGAGGTCTCGCTGCCGAAGGTGAGCGTGTGGCCCGCGAGGCCGCGCAGCCCGCCCGGCCCGTCGAACGGCTTCAGCCCGGAGCGGATGTTGGCGATGAAGAGGCTGCGGAAGTCGGCGTCGATGTCGCGCTGGGCGATGGCGGTGGCACCCCGTACGCGCTGCCGGGCCTGGACACCGGTCAGCCCGCCCATCCAGGCCAGGTGGATGTCGCCGATCTCGAAGGCCCGCACCACGGCGGTGTAGTCCGTGACGGGCCGGTAGACGACGTCGAGCCCGGTCGCGGCGGCGAACCGCTTCGCCACCGCCGGGTAGAGCCGGCCCAGCAGCTCCGGGTCCTGGTCGGGGATGGCGGAGATACCGAGCCGCCCCGCGTCCGACCCGGGCCCGCCGCCACAGGCGCTCAGCAGGAGGGTCGCGCCGGTGCCGAGGAGCAACGTACGGCGGGTCATCGGTCTGGCGGCCATGGATACTCCAGCGCTCCTAGCCAGGTGGGGAGGGGGTCTCGGGGGTCTCGGCCGCCCGGTCCGGTACGGGCCGGCTCGGCGCGCCGCCGGTCATCGCGGCGACGAGCGCGATGCACACCAGGAAGGCCGCCGACGTCGCCGTGCCGCCCAGGAACGGGCCGGTGAAGCCGACCTGGGCGTACAGGGACAGCGCGGCCACGGCGCCGACGGCCGCGGCAGCCCGGCCGAGGAGGACGTTTCCGCCGCGGGCGGAGGCCAGCAGCAGCCCGCCGGCCAGGACCAGGACGAGCCCGCCGAGCAGGTTGTACTCGCCGAGGCCGACCTCCAGCGCGCTCGACCCCAGGCCGAAGCCGCTACGGGCGAGGGGATCTCCGGCCGAGCCCAGCGCGCCGGCGACGCCGGTGACCACCGCGATCGCCCCCCACTGCCGGGCGAGCCTCGGGGCCGGGCCCACGCCGGACCGTACGGCGTCGACGGCGAACACCCGCCCGGCCGAGGAGAACAGAACCGCCACATGAGCGGCGATCATCAAGATGTAGGCCCATGGCCATTCGTCCGGGGCGAGGGCCACCGACAGGCCGATGGCCAAGGACTGGATCGCACCGAGGGCCGCGGCCACCCGTACCCAAGCGCCCGTCAGCAGCATCACCGCCAGGGCCGACTCGACGATCAGCACGCCCCAGCCAAAGATCGCGATGTTGGGCAGCACGACCTTCTCCACCACCAGGCTGAACGGCGGGAGCACCGGATGGCTCACCGCGAAGGCGATGAAGTGCTCCAGCGATTCGAAGCCCGGGGGGCGCTTCCACGCCACGTTGTACAGCCACATCAGGCCGAGCACGACGCGGAGGAAGGCCGCCGCGACGGCCTGTTCGCGACGGACCTCGCCGGTCGCGGGTGCGACGAGCCAGCGTGCGAGAACAGCCCCTGAAGCCGTGGCCCCCACCATCGCCTCCTACCCCTCGTCCTCAGGCACAGCGGAACACCGCTCGCCCCGCCCTGGCGGCGGCGTCCTGGACGGCGAGCGTGTCCCGTACGACGCCGAAGACCTCGGCCAGCGGCAGTGGGGCATCGGCGATCCGCAGATGCGGGTTGGTGACCGCCACCGGATGCCACCAGGCGCCGTCCGCGGTGACGGTCGGCTCCGGCTCGAGGCTCTCCAGAGAGACGTGCACTCCCGTGGTGGCGAAGCCCTCCTGGGCCACCGGCCGGATGACCCGGTCCGGGGCCGCGATCCCGACGTCGTCGAGCAGACCGTGCAGGGCGCCGACGCCTGCCGGGTCCTCCTCGTACAGCGTGGCCGCCACCCGCACCCGGAATCCGAGCGAGCGGGCCAAGGCGATGCCGTCGAACGCCCGCGACCACGCCCCCGCGCCTCGCTGCTTGTCGTGCGGGGCGGGTGTCGCGGAGTCGAGGCTGACCTGGAGGACCACGTCGCGGTCCAGCTCCTCGAGGGTCCGCCGGCGGGTGCCCCGTGCGAAGACCATGGCGTTGGTCAGGATGGTGCGTTCCAGGCCGGCCGCCGCTACGACCAGGGCGCCGAGCTCGGGGTTCATGAAGGGCTCGCCGCCGGTGAGGAACACCTCGCGGCCGCCCTGGGCGGCGAACTCGCCGAACACCGCGGCGGCGGTGGCCGGATCGAAGCGCCGCGCGGCGGCCTTCGGGGAGGACTCGGCGCAGCAGTACCCGCAGGCGAGGTTGCAGTCGAAGTTGGTGTAGACCCAGAGCCGGTGGCCCACCGGCGTCCGCTCGCCCTGGCTGAAGACCGTGGCCTCCCGGGTGGCCGCGCCCGCCTTGCGCACCGCGAACCACCACGGCCCCGCGTCCGCCTCGGCGATCTCGGTGACCACGCCATGCCCGGTGAGCTCCGCCCAAGCGGGCAGATCGGTGACGACGCTGACCTCCTGGCTGCGTACGCCGAGCAGCTGCCCGGGCTCGAGCCGCCGCATCGCCCGGGTGATCAGCAGCAGCAGACCGCTGCCGCAGTCCATGTCGCCGCCGTCGACCAGGGCCTCGACCTCGCCGAGCGGGTTCGGCACCTGATCAGGCTCTGTCGGCTTGACCATGGCGTCACTGTAACGACGATCAAGGTCGGCACAGCGAGATCAGTTCTTACGGAACGATGACGCCAGGCCCCGGGCTGGCCGGGCGGCTCACCGCGGGCCTAACGTCGAGGTCATGACCGGTCACCGCAGCCACGTCGCCCCGGCGAGCCGTACCGCGTTCTGGGAAGGCGTGCACCGGGACAAGGACGTGGACGGCGTCTCATGGTGGCAGTCCGTCCCGGAGCTGTCCCTGAGCCTGGTCGACGGTGCCGGGCTCGGCCTCGACGAACCGATCATCGACGTGGGCGCCGGGTGGTCGACGCTGGTGGATCACCTGGTCGAGCGTGGGCACCGCGATCTGACGGCCATCGACCTGTCGGCCACCGCCCTGCGGACCGTCCGGGAGCGCCTCGGCCCGCCGGGCGCGGACGTCGCCCTGACCGTGGCCGATGTCCTCGATCTCCGCATGGGGCGCGAGTACGCGCTCTGGCACGACCGGGCCGTCTACCACTTCCTCACGGAGCCCGAGGAACGCGTCGACTACCTCGCCTCACTGGAGCGCACGCTGCGTCCGGGCGGCCGGCTCGTCGTGGCGACGTTCGGCCCGGACGGCCCCGCCACGTGCAGCGGCCTGCCGATCGTCCGCTACACCCACGCCGAGCTCGCCGACGAGTTCCCCGGCTTCGAGCTGGTCGACACCGCCGGGGAGGACCACCTCACTCCGTGGGGCACCTCCCAGCAGTTCACCGCGATCCTGCTCCGGCGCGGCTGAGCCGTGCCCGGCGAGCCGGGTGCCTCAGTGTGCGGCGGCGTCCCAGTCGGGGCCGGTGCCGATGGCGACGTCGAGGCCCACCGTGAGCGGGTAGGCGCCGGTCATGCCGGAGCGGACCAGCTCCTCCACCTGCGCGCGCTCGTCGTCGGCCACCTCCAGCAGGAGCTCGTCGTGGACCTGTAGGAGCAGGCGGCTGCGCAGGCCGGCGGCGGTGAGCGCCTCGTCCACCCGGAGCATCGCGATCTTGACGATGTCGGCCGCGGAGCCCTGGATCGGGGCGTTCAGCGCCACCCGCTCCGCGGCCTCCCTGCGCTGCCGGTCGTCGCTGGTCAGCTGGGGCAGGTAGCGGCGGCGGCCGAGGATGGTGCGGGTGTAGCCGGTCTGCCTGGCCTCCTCGACGACCTGGTCGAGGTAGTCGCGGACACCGCCGAGGCGCGCGAAGTACGCCTCCATCAGCGGGCGCGCCTCGGCCACGCCGATGCCCAGCTGCTTCGCCAGGCCGAACGCGGACAGCCCGTACGCGAGCCCGTACGACATGGCCTTGATCCGGCGGCGCATGGCCGCGGTGACACCGTCCGGCGCGACGTGGAAGACCTCCGCGGCGAGCGTGGTGTGCAGGTCCTCCCCGGACTCGAACGCCGTCAGCAGCGTCGGGTCCTGCGACAGATGGGCCATGACGCGCAGTTCGAGCTGGCGGTAGTCGGCGGTCAGCAGCCATGTGTAGCCGTCGCCGGGCCGGAACGCCTGCCGGATGCGCCGGCCCTCCTCGGTGCGGACCGGGATGACCTGCAGGTTGGGCTCGTTGGAGGTGAGCCGCCCGGTGGCCGCGACGGTCTGCTGGTAGGTGGTGTGGATCCGGCCGTCCGCGCCGATCTCCTTGATCAGACCGGCCACCGTGGTCCGGAGCCGGGACAGGTCGCGGTGCCGCAACAGCAGCTCGGGCAGGCCGTTGTCGGTCTGGGTGGCCAGCCAGGTCAGCGCGTCCATGTCGGTGGAGTGGCCCGACTTGATCTTCTTGGTCTTGGGCAGCCCCAGCTCGCCGAAGAGCACCTCCTGGAGCTGCTTGGTGGAGCCCGGGTTGAACGGGTGCCCGGCGATCCGCGCGGCGTCGTCCGTCACATCGTCGATGGCGGCGGCGAAGTGCCGTTCCAGCTCACGGAGGAGCTCCGCGTCCACCTGGACCCCGACCTGTTCGACCCGGGCCAGCAGGGCGGACAGCGGCAGCTCCACGTCGTGCAGCACGGTGCCCATGCCGGTGGTGGCGAGGTCGGTGGCGAATCCGTCCGCCAGGTCGAGGACGGCGCGGGCCTGCAGCATCAGCCCGGGCCCGTCGTCGGGCGGGCGGCGGCCGAGGTGACGGCTGGCGAGGTCGGGGAGCCCGTACGCCGCCAGGCCGGGCATCAGCAGGTACGCCGCCAGCGCCGTGTCGGTGGCAACCCCGGCGACCTCCCAGCCGCGCCCGCCGCTGTGCTTGTCACCGTCACCACTGGCGCGCAGCAGCCCCTTCGCGTCGTGGACGACCTTGGGCCGGGCGGGATCGGCCAGCCAGGCCGTGAAGGCCCGCTCGTCGGCCTCGGTCAGCGTGGCCGGGTCGAACGCCACGGCGGCGTCGCCGTCGGTGGTGGCCAGGGCGACGCGGCGCACCTCCCCCGCCCCGCGCGCCCAGGTCGGGTCGGCGGCGAGCCCGATGGCGCCCGCCTCGGCCCGGTCGCGCAGCCAGCCGGACAGCTCACCCGGCGCCAGGTCCCGGCCGTACGCCGGCACGGCCTCGTCGGCGGGCGCCGGTCCGCCACCCGGGTCGGCCGCGAACAGCCGCGTGCGGAGGCTCGCGTTGCGGAACTCGAGATCGTCCAGCAGCCCGCTGAAGGACGGCAGATCGTACGGCCGGCGGCGCAGGTCGCCGAGGCTCACCGGGAGCTCCACGTCCCGCACGAGCTCGGTGAGCCGCCGGTTCAGCCGGACGGTGTCCAGCGCGGCCCGGAGCCGTTCCCCGGCCTTGCCCGTGACCTCCCCCGCCCGGTCCAGCAGCGCGGCGAGCGAGCCGAACTCGCGGATCCACCGGGTGGCCGTCTTCTCCCCGATGCCGGGGATGCCGGGCAGGTTGTCCGACGGATCGCCGCGCAGGGCGGCGAAGTCCGGATACTGCGCCGGGGTCAGGCCGTACTTCTCGATCACCAGCTCGGGCGTGTAGCGGATCAGCTCCGTGGCCGTGCGGTAGAAGTACAGGACGGTGACGTGCTCGGTGACGAGCTGCAGCACGTCCCGGTCCCCGGTGATGATCAGCACCTCGAAGCCGGCCGACTCCGCGGCCGCGGTCAGCGTGGCGATGACGTCGTCGGCCTCGAACCCGGGCACCCGGAGCGTCGCCACCCGCATCGCGGCCAGCAGGTCGTCGAGGATCTTGAGCTGGCTGTGGAACTCCCCCGGTGACTTCGTCCGGCCCGCCTTGTACTCGGGGAAGGCCTCGGTGCGGAAGGTCTGCCGGCCGACGTCGAACGCGACCGCCAGGTGGGTGGGCCGCTCGTCCCGCAGCACGTTGGCCAGCATGTTGGCGAAGCCGTAGACCACGTTGGTGGCCTGGCCGCCGGTCGTCGTGAAGTTCTCCACCGGGAGCGCGTAGAACGCCCGGTAGGCGAGTGAGTGGCCGTCCAGCAGGAGCAGACGGGGCCGATCCGTCATGCCCTCATCCTGGCAGGTGGGTACGACAGTCGCCGCTACCCGGCGAGCCGTGCCGCCGGGGCCGGGGCGGCCGGTTCCGGCACCGGCTCCCTGACCCGGAGCGCGAAGTACAGCCGCAGCACCGCCACCCAGACCAGCACCGCGCCGAGCACGTGCAGCGCGGCGAGCGCGGCGGGAACGCCGAGGAAGTACTGCGCGTAGCCGATCCCGCCCTGGAGCAGCTCGATCCCGAGCAGTTCGGCGGCGCGCCGCCGGGCGAGCCGCGGGGAGTCGGTGAGCCGCAGCGCCAGCCACAGGGCGAAGGTCAGGCCCACGGTCACGTACACCAGGTCGGCGTGGACCTGGGTGACGGTGACGATGTCCAGCGCGTACCGGGGGGCCTTGATGTCGCCGGCGTGCGGGCCGGTACCGGTGACGACGGTGCCGGCCACGATCAGCGCGGCGGTGACCGCCACCAGGACGAGCGCGAGGATCCGCAGCTCGGGGCGGACCACGCTGCGGACCGGCCCGCCGGACTCCCCCGACCTGACCCAGAGCGCCACCGCCGCCACGATCATCGCGATGGACGCCAGGAAGTGCCCGGCCACCGCGGCCGGGTGCAGGTCGGTGAGCACGACGATGCCGCCGACCACGCCCTGCATGGCCACGCCCACGGGCTGCAGCGCGGCGAGGAGGACCAGGTCGCGGCGGCCGCGCAGGGGCCCGTCCGACCGGTGGCTCCGGTACGCGGCGATCAGGCAGAGCGCCGCGACCGCGAAGACGAGCCAGGTGAGCTGGCGGTTGCCGAACTCGATGGCCATGTTGATGGGGTCGTGCTCGGGGTCGGCCACCGGTACGAGGCTGTCGGGGGTGCAGTGCGGCCACTCGGGGCAGCCGAGCCCGGAGCCGGTCACCCGTACGGTGGCGCCGGTCACCGCGATGCCGCAGTTGACCACGATGCCCGCCAGCGCGAACCCGCGCAGCGAGGAGGGGGTGGGCCGCCAGACGGCGCCGACGATCCGGGAGAGGGCCGCATTCACACTACAGATCGTAGTAGACCCGGCCACCTCGCACGCCCGGACTCCCCCGCCCGGCCCGTCGAAAGCGCCGGGTGGGCCGCTCCGCCCTCAGTAGCGCGGGCCGGGCCCCTGCGGCGGATGGCCCTGGTAGGGCCCCGGGCCGGGCGGATTTGGCCCCTGCCGTATGAATCCGGAATGCGCGCCGCCACCCGCCCACGGCGGATTGGGCGGGTGCGGCCGACGGATCAGAAACGCGGTACGCGCCGCGTTCATCAGCGCGAGAAGTTGATCCCGGCGCCGTGGCCAGTGCGACTCGGCGACCCCGCGCTCGGCCCGGGCGTGCATCAGCGCCAGCTCGGTCGCGGCGAGCTGATAGTCCGACATGGCCTGGGTGGCGCGCAGCCCGCCGGTGATCCGCGCCCAGTGCCGGGCCTGCCGCCGCCCGCCGAGCGTGGCCAGCATCCGCACGTCCTCCGGCGTGACGAGCCCGGTCGGCTGATACTGCGGGAGGAACCTGGCGATGGTGGCGACGATCCGCTTCCTGTCCCGCACCACGACGACGATCAGCGCGATGGCGACGAGCAGCAGGAGACCGTACGCGACCGCCAGGCCGGCCAGCCCCCACCGGCTCGACCCGTTCCAGATGCCGTGCAGCACGCAGGCGGCGACCCAGCCGAGGGCGGGCCCCCAGAACCGGGCCGGGCCGTGGCGCTGGGCCGCGTACGCGACGCCGAGGCCGATCATCGCGGTGAACAGCGGATGCGCGAGCGGCGAGATCAGCCCGCGCATCACGAACGTCATCACCAGCGTGCCGGACTCCAGGGCCCGTACGTAGTAGGTGACGTTCTCGGTCAGCGCGAAGCCGAGCCCGACCATCGCGGCGTAGATCACGCCGTCGGTGGGGCCGTCCAGCTCCTGCCGGCTGAACCACAGGATGCCGATCAGCACCAAGCCCTTCAGCGTCTCCTCGACCAGCGGCGCGCCGAAGGTGGCGCTCACGTAGTACCCGGCCTGCGGGCCGAAGAGCGGGACGGTCAGGAACGCGAGCCCCGCGGTGTTGATGACGAGGGCGAGCAGCGCGGCCACGCCGGCGCCCCAGAGGAACGCGAAGACGATGGTGCGGCGCGGCTCCGGCTCCAGCCGGTCGAGGAAGAGCACGCCCGCGATCAGCAGCGGCACCGGCAGCACCGCGAGGAACAGCCCGATGATGGTCGGCACCGGCCCGCCCTGGTACACGTCCACCAGCAGCGCGAGGATCGCGCAGGCGCTGCACACGGCGACACCGATGATCAGGCCTATCGACGGCCGCCCCGACCGACGGTTGTCGAGAACGGCCTTGGGGTCCAGGGTCGCCATGAGCGGGAAGCGTAACAGTCCGTTCCGTCTCCGCCGCTCACTGCGTCATGAATGGCGCGCCACAGTCACCCAAGGGCCGCCCTCAGGACAGCAACGGATCGATCGCCACGGCGAGGAAGAGCAGCGCCAGATACGTGTTGGAGAGGTGGAAGAAGCGCATCGGCTGCAGGGCCGGCCCGGTGTGGCCGCGGCGCAGCCGCAGCAGCAGCCGGTACGCCTCCGCGAGCACGGCCGCCCCGAGGACGGCCGCGACGATCGGATAGAAGAGCGTCGTGCCGGCCACCGGCCACAGGGCCAGCGAGGCGAGCACGGTGGCCCAACTGTAGGCGAGGCACTGCCGCAGCACGGTGCGCTCCCCCGCCACCACCGGCAGCATCGGCACCTCGGCCAGCGCGTAGTCCTCCCGGTAGCGCATGGCCAGCGCCCAGGTGTGCGGCGGCGTCCAGAAGAAAACCACGAGGAAGAGCACGAACGGGGTGGGCGAGAGGCCGCCGGTGATCGCGCTCCAGCCGATCAGCACCGGCATGCAGCCCGCGATGCCGCCCCACACGACGTTCTGCGTGGTGCGCCGCTTGAGCACCAGCGAGTACACGAAGACGTAGAACAGGATGGCCAGCAGCGAGAGCGCGCCGGAGATCAGGTTGACCACGGCGGCCAGCCACAGCGTGGACAGCGCGGACAGCACGGTGCCGAAGATCAGGGTCTCCCGCGGTGTCACCTGCACCATGGGCAGCGGCCGGCGCCGCGTGCGGCGCATCTTGGCGTCGATGTCGCGGTCGATGTAGCAGTTCAGCGCGTTCGCGCCGCCCGCGGAGAGGATGCCGCCGAACAGCGTGGCGAGCGTGGTCCACAACGGCGGCAGCCCGCCCTGCGCGAGGAACATCACCGGCAGCGTGGTGATCAGCAGCAGCTCGATGATGCGCGGCTTGGTGAGCCGTACGTACGCGCGGATGAGCGCGCCGAAGGGCCGCCTGCCGGCGTCCGGCGCGGCCGCGGCGGCGGCCTGGACGTCCTGCGGCTGGTCGAGCAGCATCAGCACACTTCCGGCGGGCCGGACCGGTGGGCCGGTGGGCGAACGGGCAGGGTCACGCGAACCTCGGGAGTCGGGATGGAGGATCCGGCGCCGCCGGCGCGTGCGGTGACGGCGGGCCGAATTGACGACTCACTGTAGTACTTCGCGCCGCCGGGACTGGAATCGCCCCGGGGCGAGCCGCCACCGCGCCCTCCACCAGGGCGGAATCGGCGGCCGCGCCGAGCGTGTTGTCATTGACGAGACCGTGGCGCGGCGGACGACCCGGGAACCGGGACCCCGCCACCGCGCATCGGGACCCTCCGCGGACCTTACGGTACGGGGAGTTCCTCGCGCAGTTAGACCGCGTCGGTGCCGGGCATGGCACGACGAGACGGGCTTCGGGCCGGTGGGGAGCTCTCCCGGCGATAGGCTCATCGTGGCGTTCGACGCGGGGGCCGGCGCGGCGTGGGGTTCGGTGTCCGTGGAGTCCACGGCGACTCGTGGCGACCGCCGTGAGCGCGGCGTGACGCTTGATGGAAGCACTGAGAGGAGCCCTGAGCTCGCGTGAGTACCGAAGACTTCGTGTGGAGCGAGTCCGACCGCAAGGCGGTCGACACCGTCCGCGCCCTGGCCATGGACGCGGTACAGAAGGCGGGCTCGGGCCATCCCGGTACCGCGATGAGCCTGGCGCCGGCGGCCTTCCTGCTCTTCCAGCGGCATCTCCGGCACGACCCGGACGACCCGGACTGGGCGGGCCGGGACAGGTTCGTGCTGTCCGCCGGGCACACCAGCCTCACCCTCTACATCCAGCTCTATCTCTCCGGCTACGGCCTGACGGTGGACGACCTGGCGCAGCTGCGGCAGTGGGGCAGCCTGACCCCGGGCCACCCGGAGGTCGAGCACACGCCCGGCGTGGAGACCACCACCGGCCCGCTCGGCCAGGGCCTCGGCAACGCCGTGGGCATGGCCATGGCGGCCCGCCGCGAGCGCGGCATGTTCGACCCGGGCGCCGGTCGCGGGCAGAGCCCGTTCGACCACTTCATCTACGCGGTCGTCTCCGACGGTGACGTCGAGGAGGGCGTGTCGCACGAGGTCAGCGCGCTGGCCGGGCACCAGCGGCTGGGCAACCTGATCGTCATCTACGACGACAACCACATCTCCATCGAGGACGACACGGCGATCGCCAAGTCGGAGGACGTCGCGGCCCGCTACGCGGCGTACGGCTGGCACGTGCAGTCCGTGGACTGGACCGCCGGCGACGAGTACCACGAGGACGTGGAGGCGCTGGACACCGCGCTGGAGGCGGCCAAGGCCGAGACCGGGCGGCCGTCCTTCATCGCGCTGCGCACGATCATCGGCTGGCCCGCGCCCAACAAACAGAACACCGGAAAGGCCCACGGCTCGGCGCTCGGCGAGGAGGAGGTCGCCGCCACCAAGCGGATCCTCGGCCTCGACCCGGAGAAGCACTTCCACGTCGACGCCGACGTCCTCGGGCACGCCCGAGCCGTGACGGCCCGCGGCCGTGAGGCGCACGCCGCCTGGGACAAGGAGTTCGCCGCCTGGTCGAGCCGCGAGCCCGAGCGCCGGGAGCTGTTCGACCGGCTCACCGAGCGGCGGCTGCCGGCCGGCTGGACCGAGTCGCTGCCGGTGTTCCCGGCCGACGAGAAGGGCATGGCGACCCGCAAGGCCTCCGGCAAGGTGCTCAACGCCATCGCCGGCACGCTCCCGGAGCTCTGGGGCGGCTCCGCCGACCTGGCGGAGAGCAACAACACCACGCTGGAGGGCGAGGCCTCCTTCATCCCGGAGGACTTCTCCACCAAGGAGTTCTCCGGCGACGAGTACGGCCGGGTGCTGCACTTCGGCGTCCGCGAGCACGGCATGGGCTCGATCCTCAACGGCATCGCGCTGCACGGCCCGACCCGGCCGTACGGTGGCACGTTCCTGGTGTTCAGCGACTACATGCGGCCGTCGGTGCGGCTCGCCGCGCTGATGGGCCTTCCGGTCACGTACGTGTGGACGCACGACTCGATCGGGCTCGGCGAGGACGGCCCCACCCACCAGCCGGTGGAGCACCTGTGGGCGCTGCGGGCCATCCCCGGGCTGGACATGGTGCGCCCCGCCGACGCCAACGAGACCGCGGTGGCCTGGCGCACCGTGCTGGAGCAGACCGAACGCCCGGTGGGCCTGGCGCTCACCCGGCAGAATCTGCCGGTGTTCGACCGAGAGCGGCTGGGCAGCGCGGAGGGTGTGACCAAGGGCGCGTACGTGCTGGCCGAGGCGTCCTCCGGGAGGCCCGAGGTGATCATCATCGGCACCGGGTCGGAGGTGGCGATCGCGCTGGAGGCACGGGACCGGCTGGAGGCCGGCGGCACGCCCACCCGGGTGGTGTCGATGCCGTGCGTGGAGTGGTTCAACGCCCAGGACGAGGCGTACCGGCGCGAGGTGCTGCCGCCCGAGGTGCGGGCGCGGGTCTCCGTGGAGGCCGGGATCGCGATGGGCTGGCGCGAGTTCGTGGGGCCGCACGGGGAGTCGGTCGGCCTCGAGCACTACGGCGCGTCCGCCCCGTACCAGAGGCTTTACGAGGAGTTCGGCATCACGCCGGACGCGGTGGTCGAGGCGGCGCGGAGCAGCCTCGCCAAGACCCAGGCCGGAAACTGAGGGGGATTCATCATGGGTGACGCACTGGCCCGGCTCTCCGCCGAAGGCGTGGCGGTGTGGCTGGACGACATCAGCCGCGAGCGGCTGCGCAGCGGCAACCTGGAGTCGCTGATGCGCGACTTCGGCGTCGTCGGGGTCACGTCCAACCCGACGATCTTCGCCAAGGCCCTGTCCGCCGGCGACGCGTACGACGACCAGCTCCGTGACCTGGCGCTGCGTGACGTCTCGGTGGAGGAGGCGGCGCGCGCCATCACCACGTTCGACATCCGCTGGGCGGCCGACGTGCTGCGTCCGGCGCACGAGGCTACGGGCGGCCTGGACGGCCGGGTCTCGCTCGAGGTCGACCCGCGGCTGGCCCGCGACACGGCCCGTACGGTGGCCGAGGCGCGCGCGCTGTGGTGGCTGGTGGACCGGCCGAACCTGTTCATCAAGATCCCGGCGACGGCCGAGGGGCTGCCCGCGATCAGCGACGCGCTGGCCGAGGGCATCAGCGTGAACGTGACGCTGATCTTCTCCCTGGAGCGGTACCGCCAGGTGATGGAGGCCTTCATGGAGGGCCTGGAGCGGGCCCGCGCCAACAAGCTGGATCTCACCCGCATCGCGTCGGTGGCGTCCTTCTTCGTCAGCCGGGTGGACGCCGAGGCCGACGCGCGGCTGGAGAAGGCCGGCACGCCCGAGGCGCTGGAGCTGCGCGGCAAGGCCGCCATCGCCAACGCGCGGCTCGCGTACGCGGCGTTCGAGGAGACCTTCGCCTCGCAGCGGTGGGAGGCGCTGGCCGCCGAGGGCGCCCGCCCGCAGCGGCCGCTGTGGGCGTCCACCGGGGTCAAGAACCCGGACTACAGCGACACGCGGTACGTCGACGACCTCGTCGCGCCCGGCATCGTGAACACGATGCCGGAGGCCACGCTGATGGCCGAGGCGGACCACGGCGACGTCACCGGCGACACCGTCCGCGGCATGTATGAGGACGCCGGGCGCGCGCTGGCCGCGCTCAAGGCGGCCGGGGTGGACTACGACGACGTGGTCAAGACGCTGGAGGAGGAGGGCGTGGACAAGTTCGAGAAGTCGTGGACCGAGCTGCTCGGCACGGTTCAGGACGAACTTCGCGCCGCCTCCGGCTGATCCGGCGCGTCCCCGCGGCGGGGGCCGGAGAATGTCCCCGCCATGCGGTAGGAACGGACAGGCGTGACCAGCACGGCGTTGAACGGTACGGCGAAACTCCGTCCACGAGGAGTCGGGAGCAACGGTGTCGGCGATGAGTGAAGCGCAGGTGTCCGCCGCGGGGACGACGGTCACCACCTGGGGGGCCGCTCGCGAGGCGCAGGAGGCGGAGCTGGCTCCGCTGATCGACGCGGGCGTCCCGGCGGCGCTCGCCGCCAAGGACCCGGGCCTGTGGGGCGAGGCCGCACGGCCCGAGGCGGAGATCCGCCTCGACTGGATCTCCCTGCCGGAGACCTCGCGCGACCTGCTCCCCACGCTGCGCGACCTGGCCGACGAGGTGCGCGGCGCCGGTCTCGACCACGTGGTGCTGGCCGGCATGGGCGGCTCCTCGCTTGCCCCCGAGGTGATCACCCGCACCACGGGCCGGCCGCTGACCGTGCTGGACACGACCGATCCGGGTCAGGTGCGCGCCGCGCTCGCGGACCGGCTGGACCGCACGGTGGTGGTGGTCTCCAGCAAGAGCGGCGGCACCACCGAGACCGACAGCCACCGCCGGGCGTACGAGCAGGCGTTCCGCGACGCCGGCATCGACCCCGCGCGGCGGATCATCGTGGTCACCGACCCGGGGTCGCCGCTGGAGTCCCAGGCCCGCGAGGCGGGGTATCGGGTGGTCCTAGCGGACCCCGGCGTCGGCGGGCGGTACAGCGCGCTCACCGCGTTCGGGCTGGTGCCGAGCGCGCTCGCTGGTGTCGACGTGGCGGGGCTGCTCGACGAGGCGGCGGCGATGGTGTCGTGTCTGGCGAAGCCGTACGACAACCCCGGCCTCGCGCTCGGCGCGGTGATCGGCGGCTTCGCGGCCACCGGCCACGACAAGCTGGTGATCGCGGACGCGGGCTCCGGGCTGGCCGGTTTCGGTGACTGGGCGGAACAGCTCATCGCCGAGTCCACCGGCAAGGACGGCAAGGGCGTGCTCCCCGTGGTGGTGGAGGACACGGCGGCGCCGGGCTTCGCGCCCGCGCCCGACGCGCACCTGCTCTCCCTCGGCGGGCTCAACGTGGGCGGCGCGGAGGGCACCGCGGACACCGGCGTCGCGGGTCACCTCGGGGCCCAGTTCCTTATCTGGGAGTACGCGACGGCCATCGCGGGCCGGATCCTCGGCATCAACCCCTTCGACCAGCCCAACGTGCAGGAGTCCAAGGACAACACGGAGGCGCTGCTGGAGGCGGGCGGGGCGTCCGCGGACGAGCCGCTGTTCACCGAGGGCGCCGTCGAGGTGCACGCACCGGACCCGGCGGTGCTGCACGGCGCCCGCGACCTGGCCGGCGCGGTCGAGGCCCTGCTGGAGTCCCTGCCCGCGGCCGGCTACCTGGCCGTGCTGGCGTACCTGGACCGGCACGCCGACGCCTCCGCCGCGGGGCTGCGGCGCGGGCTGGCGGCCCGTACGCCGCACCCGGTGACGTTCGGCTGGGGGCCGCGCTTCCTGCACTCCACCGGCCAGTACCACAAGGGCGGGCCGCAGGTCGGCTCGTTCCTGCAGGTCACCGGCGCCATCGCCGACGACCTGCCGGTGCCCGGCCGGCCGTACTCGTTCGGCGCGCTGCAGGCCGCGCAGGCCGCCGGCGACCTGCGCGCGCTGGCCGGGCGCGGGCGGCCGACGGTCCGGCTGCACCTGCGCGACCGCGCCGAGGGCCTGGCCCAACTGTCCGCCGCGATCGAGAGGGGTGGCGCGTGACGGGAGACGGCGGCGACACGAAACGGTCCGCCGGGTCTCAGTCGGCCGAGTCGCGGCCCGCCGAGTCACAGTCGGGCAAGTCACAGCCGGGCAAGTCACAGCCGGGCAAGTCGCGGTCCGCCGGGTCGCGGCCGGCCGGGAAGCAGGCCGCGGTGACCCAGGCGACCGCGGCCCTGCGGAACCCCCTGCGCGACGCGCGCGACCGCCGCATCCCGCGCATCGCCGGGCCGTGCGCGCTCGTGCTCTTCGGGGTCACCGGCGACCTGGCCCGGAAGAAGCTGCTCCCGGCGATCTACGACCTGACCAACCGGGGCCTGCTGCCGCCCGGCTTCTCGGTCATCGGCTTCGCCCGCCGCGAGTGGGCCCACCAGGACTTCCGCCAGCTCGCCCACGACGCGGTGAAGAGCTACGCGCGCACCCCGTTCCGCGAGGACGTGTGGCGGCAGATGAGCGAGGGCCTGCACTTCGTCCCCGGCGAGTTCGACGACGAGGGTGCGTTCGAGGCGCTGAAGATGGCGCTCAAGGAGCTCGACGAGACCCGCGGCACCGGCGGCAACTACGCCTTCTACCTCTCGATCCCGCCCAAGTTCTTCCCGCTGGTGGTCGAGCAGCTGAAGCGCTCCGGGCTGAACGCGCCGGACGGGCCGGTGGGCGGCGAGGTGCCGTGGCGCCGGGTGGTGATCGAGAAACCGTTCGGCCACGACCTGCGCAGCGCCCGCGAGCTGAACGCGGTCGTGGACCGGGTCTTCCCCGCCCAGTCGGTCTTCCGCATCGACCACTACCTGGGCAAGGAGACCGTCCAGAACATTATGGCGCTGCGGTTCGCGAACACGCTGTTCGAGCCGATCTGGAACCGCAGCTACGTCGACCACGTGCAGATCACGATGGCCGAGGACATCGGCGTCGGCGGCCGGGCCGGCTACTACGACGGCATCGGCGCCGCACGCGACGTCATCCAGAACCACCTGCTCCAGCTGCTCGCGCTCACCGCGATGGAGGAGCCGGTGTCCTTCTCCGCCGACGCGGTGCGGCAGGAGAAGGAGAAGGTGCTCTCCGCGGTGAAGCTCCCCGACGACCTCGGTCTCGGGACCGCCCGCGGGCAGTACGCGGCGGGCTGGCAGGGCGGCACCGAGGTGGTCGGCTATCTCAACGAGGAGGGCATCCCAGAGGACTCGCGCACCGAGACCTTCGCCGCCCTCCGGCTGAAGGTGGACACTCGCCGCTGGGCCGGGGTGCCGTTCTACCTGCGCACCGGCAAGCGCCTGGGGCGCCGGGTCACCGAGGTCGCGCTGATCTTCCAGCGCGCCCCGCACCTGCCGTTCAACGAGACCGAGACCGAGGAGCTGGGGCAGAACGCGCTGGTCATCCGGGTCCAGCCGGACGAGGGCGTGACGCTGCGGTTCGGCTCCAAGGTGCCCGGCTCGGCGATGGAGGTCCGCGACGTGAACATGGACTTCGCCTACGGCGAGTCCTTCACCGAGTCGAGCCCGGAGGCGTACGAGCGGCTGCTGCTCGACGTGCTCATCGGCGACCCGCCGCTGTTCCCCCGCCAGGAGGAGGTCGAGCTGTCCTGGCTGATCCTCGACCCGATCGAGGAGCACTGGGCGGAGCACGGCAAGCCCGAGCAGTACAAGTCCGGCGGCTGGGGCCCGGCCTCCGCCGACGCGATGATGGCCCGCGACGGGCGATCCTGGCGGCTGTAGGAGGGCGTGCGATGACGTTCGATCTGACCTCGACCTCCCCCTCGGAGATCATCGAGGTGCTGACCAAGGCCCGGCACCGCATGGGCGGCGGTGCCATGGGCATGGTGCTGACCCTGGTGATCGTCACCGATGAGGCCAACAACTACGACGCGATGCGCGCCGCGGCCGACGCCGGGCGAGAGCACCCGAGCCGGGTGATCGGGCTGATCCGGCGCGACGAGCGCGCGGAGTCGCGGATCGACGCCGAGATCCGGGTGGGCGAGACGGGGCCCGGGGAGACCGTGCTGCTGCGCGTCTACGGCAAGCTCGCCGACCACGCGGACTCGGTGATCGTGCCGCTGCTCGTGCCGGACTCGCCGGTGGTCACCTGGTGGCCGGGGCGGGCGCCGATGACGCCGCACGAGGATCCGCTGGGCGCGCTGGCGCGGCGCCGGATCACCGACGCGCTCGGCTCCCCCAACCCGCTGCGGCAGCTCGACGGGCTCGCCGAGCGGTACGCGCCGGGCGACACCGACCTGTGCTGGACCCGGCTGACCCCGTGGCGCACGCTGCTCGCGTCCACGCTCGACCATCCGTACGGGCGCATCGAGAGCGCGGTGGTCACCGGGGAGGAGAACCATCCGAGCGCGGAGCTGCTCGCCGCCTGGCTGATGGAGAAGCTCGGGGTGCCGGTGGAGCGGGCGTTCTCCGGCGGGCCCGGGCTGACCGAGGTGCGGCTGCACGCCGACCACGGGGAGATCGCGCTGGACCGGCCGGACGGGCGGGTCGCCACGCTGTGCTGGCCGGGGCAGCCCGACCGGATGGTGGCGCTGCACCGGCGCTCCACGGCCGAGCTCATCGCGGAAGAGCTGCGCCGGCTCGACCCCGACGAGGTCTACGGCGAGACGCTGAAGCGGGCCGCTAGCGAGTTCCCCGCCGGCGTCCCCGGTGAGGAGCCCGAACCCGTCCACCCCAGGTCCGCCGACGGGGGCGCTGATGAACACCAGGCCTGAGGTGCTGGTGCATCATGACGCGGCGTTGCTGGCGCAGGCCGCGGCGGCGCGGCTGGTGACGCGGCTCGTCGACGTGCAGGCGGACCGGGGTGCGGCGTCGCTGGTGCTGACCGGTGGCGGGGTGGGCACCGCGATCCTCCAGGAGCTGGCCGCCATCCCCGCGCGCGACGCCGTGGACTGGCGGCGGGTCGACCTGTGGTGGGGCGACGAGCGTTTCCTGCCCGAGGGGCACCCCGACCGCAACGAGACGCAGGCGCGCGCGGCGCTGATCGACAAGGTGGAGGTGGACCCGGCCCGGGTGCGCCCGATGCCCGCCGCGGACGGGCCGGACGGCGACGATCCGGAGGCGGCGGCCCGCCGGTACGCGTCCTGGCTCGCCGAGGCCGCCCGCCCGGACGAGGACGTGGCCGTGCCCGCCTTCGACGTGCTGCTCCTCGGCGTCGGCCCGGACGCGCACGTCGCCTCCCTGTTCCCCGAGATGCCCGCGATGTACGAGGAGGACCGCACGGCCGTGGCGGTCCGGGGCGCGCCCAAGCCCCCGCCCACCCGCGTCTCCCTCACCCTGCCCGCCATCCGCGCCGCCCGCGAGGTCTGGCTGGTCGCGGCGGGTGAGTCCAAGGCCCAGGCCGTGCACCTGGCCCTCTCCGGTGGCGGCCCGGTCCAGGTCCCCGCGGCCGGCGCCCGCGGCTGGGAGCGCACCCTCGTGCTGCTCGACGAGCCGGCCGCGAACCGACTCCCCCACCAGCTCCGCAGCCGCGGCCTGCTCTGAGGGCCGCCCCTCCGCTCAGTCCACGCGCTCGATATCACGCTTGCGGTATCTCGTTTGTGAGATACCGTTGCACATATGGATGGTGAGTCCGAGCGCGAGTTCCGGCCCGGCGCGGAGGCCGAGCCTGCGCGGCTGCCCGGGTTCCGGGAGATGGCGCGGCGGCGCCGGGAGCTGATCGCCGAGCTGGCAGCGGAGCGGCGCGACGCGGGGCTGTCGCAGACCGAGGTGGCCGCGCGGATGGGCACCTCGCAGTCGGCGGTGGCTCGGCTGGAGGCGGGCGACGGCGACCTGCGCATGTCCACGCTCGAGCGGTACGCCGCCGCCCTCGGCCGCCCCATCCACTGGCGTCTCGCCGCGTCGGCGAGTGACGGCCGGGACGGTCCGGAGGAGCCCGGCGACGCGGGGGCGGAGTGGACGGATCACCGCCGCGGCCGGCGGCGTGGGGAAGCGTGAGGTGGAGGGCGTGTTGGACGTCGTACTGATCCACGGCTCGGCGCAGTCCGCCGAGGGGTTCGTGCTGGTGAACGCGGCGCTGCACGACCTCGGGCTGACCGGGCTGGCGCTGGACCTGCCGCAGCGGGAGGACCTCGACTCCAAGGGCTTCGTGGAGCGGGCCGTCGACCAGGTCGGGGCGGCCGGCGGCGCGGACCGCCCGGTGGTCGTCGCGCACTCCCTCGGCGGGGTGCTCGCCGCGCAGATCGCCGCCGAGCTGGGCGCGCGGCACATCGTGTGGCTGGCGGCGTACGTGCCCGACTTCCGGGGCCGTACCAGCGCCGCGTCGGACGTCGACCTCAACCGGCAGAGCATTTACGTGCCGGAGTTCCTGCAGCTGACCGCGTCACCGTTCGAGGAGCCCGCGGTCGCGGAGGAGTTCATGTTCCACGACTGCGACGACGCGATACGGTCCTGGGCGCTCACCACGCTCCGCCCGTTCCAGCCCGCGGGGGTGGTCCAGGAGCGGCCGCCGCTCCGGCCGGACATCCCGTCCACGTACGTGCTGCCCACCGCGGATCGCGTCTTCCGGCCCGAGTGGATGGCGCGGGTGGCGTACCGGCGGCTCGGCGTGAGCGCGGTCGACATCGACACCGGGCACTGCCCCAACGTCTCCCGCCCGGGAGAGATCGCCGCCCTCATCGCGGAGGCCGCGAAATGACGGGCTTCCGGGCCCCACGGCCCGGATCCGGCCCGCCCGGGCCGGCGAGACCCGCAGGACCGCCGGCGGAGCCGCGCTCGCCGTGGACGCCCGGTTCCGGCCACGCGCCGCCATCGCTGTCGGAGCGGCTGTTCGAGCAGCGGATCGTGCTGCTTCACGGGCATCTCGACGACGAGGCCGCCACGACCGCGGCCGCCCGGCTGCTCACCCTCGACGCGCTCGGGGACGAGCCGGTCACGCTGAGGCTGAACGTGCCGACCTCCGAGGCGAGCGCCGCGCTGGCGCTGCTCGACGCGCTCGACTCGATGGTCTGCCCGGTGTACGTGACCGCGATGGGCCAGGTCGGCGGGCCGGTGATCGGCGCGCTTGTGGCCGTACGGGAGCGGCTCGCGCACCCGCACGCCACCTTCCACCTGCGCGAGCCGAAGCTGCACGCGGAGGGCACCGCCGAGCAGGTGATGGCCGAGCACGAGGAGTACGAGCGGCGGATGGGGGACGTGTGCGCCCGGATCGCCGAGGCCACCGGCCGCCCGGCCGGCGAGATCCGCGCCGACTTCCACACCGGCCGCTACCTCACCGCCACCCAGGCCATCGACTACGGGCTCGTCACCGCCCTGGTGACCCCACCCGCCCGCTGACCCCCACCCCAATTACAGGGAGGGTTCGTGAAGGAGAACCCGCAGGTCGGCTCTCCAAAATCCTTCCCCAAAATGGAGGGACGACGGCTCCCATTAGGGCGTCGGGTCGCCGGGCCCGGGCTCGCCGGGCGAGGGCTCGCCGGGCGGGGGCTCGACCGTGGTGGCGGTCAGCGCGGCCGGTTCGCCGCGGGCGAAGCGGCTGTTGCGCCAGCCGTACGCGACGTAGACGAGCAGGCCGAGGAGCATCCAGACGGCGAACCGGATCCAGGTGTCGACCGGCAGGTTCAGCATCAGCCAGATACAGGCCAGTATCGACACCACGGGCAGCACCGGCACCCCGGGGACGCGGAACGCACGCGGCAGGTCGGGCCGGGTGCGGCGGAGCACGATCACGCCGACCGAGACGACGACGAACGCGAACAGCGTGCCGATGTTCACCATCTCGGCCAGCACCGACAGCGTCACGAACCCGGACAGCGCTGCGACCAGCACGGTGGTCACGATCGTGATAATCCACGGGGTGCCGAACCGGGGGTGCACCTTGGCCAGCGCGGGCGGCAGTAGCCCGTCCCGCGCCATCGCGAAGAACACCCGCGCCTGGCCGAGCATCAGCACCAGCACCACGGTGGTGATCCCGGCGATGCCGCCGAGCGAGATCAGCTTCGCCGCCCAGGTCGCGCCGACTCCGTCGAACGCCTCGGCCAGCGGTGCGGCGGAGTTGAGCTCCTTGTACGGGCGCATGCCCGTGATCACGAACGACACGGCGGCGTACAGGATCGTCACGATGATGAGCGTGCCGATGATGCCGCGCGGCATATCGCGCTGCGGGTTGCGCGTCTCCTCGGCCGTGGTGGAGACCACGTCGAACCCGATGAACGCGAAGAACACGATCGCCGCCGCCGCGACCACGCCCCAGAGCCCGAAGTGGCTCGGGGCCAGCCCGGCGAGCACCTGGATCAGCGGAGCGTGCCCGCCGGACTCGGCCTCGGCGGGGACCGCGGGCGGGACGAATGGCGAGTAGTTGGCCGCGTCGATGAAGAACAGCCCCGCCACCACCACGAACAGCACCACGGCGACCTTGACCGCCACGAGCACGCCGGTGACCCGGCCTGACAGCTTCGTGCCCAGCACCAGCAGCACGCCGATCACCAAAACGATGAAGATCGCCGCGAGGTCGACCACCGCGTTGTCGCCCGCGATGTTCGTAGGCAGGTCGAGGAGGTTCTGTGCGTACGCGGACCAGCCGCGCGCCACCACCGCCGCGGCGAGTGTCAGCTCGAGCACCAGGTCCCAGCCGATGATCCACGCGACGAGCTCGCCGAACGTCGCGTACCCGAAGGCATAGGCGCTTCCCGCGACCGGGACCGTGGAGGCGAACTCTGCGTAGCAGAGCGCCGCCAGCCCGCAGACCAGTGCGGCCAGGATGAAGGAGATCACGATGGCGGGCCCGGCGTTGAGCGCCGCCTGCTGGCCGGTCAGCACGAAGATGCCAGTGCCGATCACCACGCCGACGCCGAACACCACCAGGTCGACGGCGCTCAGGCTCTTTCGTAGCCGGTGTTCCGGCTCGTCGGTGTCACGGATCGACTGCTCGATCGTCTTGACGCGGCGCATCGCCACGGCGCAGGTCACCCCTTCTGATGCTCGCGGCCCCCCGAGGTCACCGCCTCTCAGGTCGCCGCCCCGGGAGACGTCTCACCGGCGCTTTCCCGAACGACGAAATCCATGCACCACCACGATCGAAAACTCCGCTACGCGTTCGCCCGGCCACTCAAAGTGATCACGTGACGTTGGCATGCTCTCACGAGGGCCGGTAGCGAGCACCGCCCGTGGCCGCGCGTCGCCGCGCGTCCCGGCCTGGGGATTCATCCGCAGCGGGTCGATCATTCCGGCTCAACATCGGCGTAACCGAAGGCGCGGAAGCTGGAGGAACAGGGCGAAGGGGGGCGTGGCGTGCGGTGTGGCGGATCCGTACCGAGGCACGGGACCGCCCGGCCGTACGGGCCTCCCGGTGCCGTACTACTTGCCAGGCGGACTCCCGGACATGACGCGCTGTCTGCGTTCCGCGCAACGCGACGAGCCCGAGCGGTTGATTGTCGAGACCCGCGGCCCGGTACTGGTGGCACGGGGCCGGCACGATGCCTTCGCCCCGCATGGGTGGGTCCATCGGCTCCCCGAGATGACGTCTGCCTGCCGAACACGTGACCATTCCTGCGGGTCAGGGAGATCGTCTGGACTCACGTCACTGTTGTGCCGACTTTGCGGTTGATTGTCAGGTGGCCGCCTAGGTATCCGCCGGCGGTGGCGGTGATGCCGCCGGCGATGCCGAGTGCTACGGCGGCGGAGTGACGACCGCGTCGGCGGGTCGCCAGCGAGGCCGTGTACAGGCCGAGGGCGATCGTGTTGGTGGTGGCGTGCAGGACGCCGACGCGCCGCTCGCGGCCTGTTGTGGCGGCCCATTCGGCGGCTCCGGCCAGCGCGGTCGGCACGGCGGCGGCCACGCCGAAGGCCAGCAGCCCTTCGGCGGCCGGGCGTGACCGCCGGCCACCGAACACGTCCAGCAGGCTGGCGCTCAGCCAGGCACCCAAGGGCAGGTCGGTCAGCAACGGGTGCAGGGCGTGGCCGAGCCATCTCCCGCACAGCGCGTCACGGACGTAGGTGGAGGACACCAGCGGCTGGACGGCCGGGCTGAGCCGGTCGGCAACGGAATCCAAGAAGGCCGCGCTCTCGATGCGTTCCATGGCGGGCACCAACGGTGAAACGCCTTTTCGGCCGGACCGTTCGTCCCCGTCATGCTCACCGGCTCGGTTCATCGCCCGTCCCTCCATGCGGCTGTCCCTGGTCATGGTCTTAACCCCATGGGACCGCCGGTAACGTCCGCGCGGGGAGGACCATCGCGGAGTTAAGGAGTGATCTCTGCTGGGCCGGGAAGGGGGAGCCGGCGGTTCGTATCTGCCGGGGAGGGGTCATGGCCGACGTCGTCACGCTGATCACCAAGGACCACCGGGAGCTGGAGAAACTCTTCGGCAGGCTCCGCAAGGAGCGGCGGAAGCGGCCGGAACTGCTCGAGCAGATGGCCGCCCTGTTCATCGCGCACTCCCGTGCCGAGGAGGAGAAGGTCTATCCCGCGGTCGCCGAGGAGGCCGGCGAACGGCAGGAGATGAAGCACAGCGTCCAAGAGCACAAAGAGGCGGAGGACCTGCTGCGCCGGCTGCGGCAAGCGGATCCGGAGAGCG
>WHSL01000400.1 GCA_009380095.1 Streptosporangiales bacterium
GCCGCGGCGCCAGCGTGACCGTGGACGACAGGCTGGTCTGCCCGAGCGTGGCGGTCAGGGTCACCGGCGTGTCGGCGGGCACCTCGTCGCTGGGGACCGTGGTGGTGAGGCCGGTCGCCCCGGCCGGGAACTCGATCACGGACGGGACCCGGACGGCCGGGTTGTCGCTGCGCATGGCGATCGCGAGGCCTTCGGGCGGGGCCGTACCGGTGAGGTGGAACGTCACGCCCACGCTCCGGCCGCCCACCTGCCAGGGCTCGGCGGAGAAGATCCGTAGTCCCGGGTCGACCGTCACGGACGTGCTCGCGCTGCCGCCGGCCCGCGCAGCCCGGAGCGTGACCGCCGTACGGTCCGCGGCCGGCCGCGCCACCGCGATGAACTCGGCCGTCGTCTGACCGCGGGGGACGGTCAGCTCCTCCGGAACGGTGAGCGCGCCGTCCGGCTCGACGTCGAGCGTCACCCGTACGGACCGGAAGCTCGGCGCACAGCTCAGCTCCACCCGCCCGGTGGCGGCGTCACCGGAGTACAGGTGCGCGGACGACAGCGTCACCGTGACCGGAACCGGACGGCTACATCCGCGGTCCGCGGCCGAGGCGGTGCCGCCGCTCAACTCTCATGAATCCGCCGCGGCGATGAGTTCGGCGGGGTCCGCGGGTCTGAATGTCAGAACAGAACATTTTTCACGAATGGGGCGGGTCATGACCGAGGCGAAGAGCTATACCCTGGACGTGCCGGGTGCCGTGGTGACCTACGACGTGCGGGAGAGCGAGCCGCCCGGCGGGCCGGTGCTGATGCTGGTCGGGCAGCCGATGGGCGCCTCCGGGTTCCAGGCGCTCGGCGCGTACTTCCCGGACCGTACGGTCGTCACGTACGACCCGCGCGGCACCTCTCGCAGCCGCCTCACCGAGCCCGTCTCGCAGATCGAGGTGCGGCAGCACGCCGACGACCTGTACCGGATCATCACCGAACTCGGCCGGGGAGCGGTGGACATCTTCGGCAGCAGCGGCGGGGCGGTGACCTCGCTCGAGCTGGTGGCCCGACACCCGGAGGCGGTCCGGACGCTCGTGGCGCACGAACCTCCGTCGATCAAGGTCCTCCCCGACGCGGAGGCCCTGGCGGCGGTGATGGCGGATCTCAGGGACACCTACCAGCGGGACGGTTTCGGCGCGGGCATGGCGAAGTTCATCGCGTTCACCTCCGTGAAGGGTGAGGTCCCCGCCGACTTCGCGAGCCGGCCCGCTCCGGACCCGGCCATGTTCGGGCTGCCCACCGAGGACGACGGCACCCGCGACGACTCCCTGCTCGGGCTGAACATCATCAGCATCCCCGGCCACGAACCCGACTTCGAGGCGCTTCGTGCCGCGCCGACGCGGATCGTGATCGGCGCGGGGAGGGAGTCCGAGGGCGAGATGGCGCACCGCGGCGGCCTCGGGGTGGCCGCGCGGCTCGGGCAGGAGGCCGTCATCTTCCCCAGCCACCATGGCGGCTTCCTCGACGAGAGTTCCGGGTACGCGGGCGAGCCCGAGGCGTTCGCCGCCACCCTCCGCCAGGTTCTCGAAACGCCCTGAGCGATCCAGCGGTCCCCGGCCGGGGCGGAGCGGTACACGGCGCAGGCGAAGGGCCTCCCGGAGACCCCGTTTCGCAGGGTCTGGGAGGCCCTTCAGGTGAGCCGGCGCCCGGTCAACGCGGCGCCTCGTCGGTCCACTCGGCGGTGATGACGGCGGAGGAGACGTACGTCCATCCGACGGCCTCAGTAGGGGGTGGAGGAGGTGAGGTGGGTGGCCATGGCGGTGGCCGCCGCTTCGGGGTCGGCGTCGGCCAGGGCCTCGATGATGGTCTCGTGTTCGGTGGCGATGCGGTCGAGTATGGCCTCGTCCCAGTCGGCGTCGCGGACGGTGAGGCGGGCGAGGCCGCGGAGGCGGCGGAGCGCGTCCTCGGCGAGGTACTGGCCGGC
>WHSL01000378.1 GCA_009380095.1 Streptosporangiales bacterium
CGCCGGGGCGAAAATCCCCGCGGAGCCGAAGACAGAGGTCAGCGGGCCCCCTCGAAGGAGGCCGTCGCGCCCAGATCCGTCACCCGCACGGCTCGCATGACCATCTCCCCCGGAAGCTGCCCGACCTTGTCCGGTTATTGAACGCTCGCCCGCCTCGTTCCCTTCCTCCCTCGACGAAGAATCCAAGAAACCTGGATAGACCCGTCTGACCTGCGGTGAAGCCGAGCCGACAGCGATGTGAAGCCGCCGATGGGTTCAGTGGACGTGCCGGACGTCGATCGCCGAGATCGCGCCGATCGACATCGACACTTCCGAGGGGGAACCGGGACATGCAGGTACAGCCGGAGAACAGGTGCGGGTTGGGCTTCTCCGTGGCGGGCGAGGGCGACTGGGGACATCACTAGCGGTGGCCGCTCTCGGCCACCTCCGCCTCCGGGACCGTCTCGCCGGTGAGGAAGTCCTGGAGCTCGCGGTGGCGGAACTGGTACGTGGCTCCGCTGACGCGGACGAGGCGGGCCTCGCAGCGGTCACCCCGATCACGGCCCCCAGCACCGTGCCGCCGGCCGCGCCCGAGGGCAGGGCGAACGCGAGGCCGAAGACCTGGCCGCCGGTCAGCACCAACCCGGTCAGCCCGCCGAGCACCCCCACGAGCAGCCCGGCGGCGCCGCCGAGCAGGCCGCCGGTCAGCCGCCGGCGCAGCGGCACGTCCGCCCGCCCTCCGCTGGCGACCGGCCACCGCGACAGCGCCAGCCGGGTCGCGATCACCACCCAGCCCACCATCAGGGCCGGCATCAGCGGGTCCGCGTCGATCCCCGACCCCGCCCAGAACGCGGCCATGGCGGCGCAGGCGAGCAGCGCGCCGCACAGTCCGTGCAGCAGCTGCACCCGGCGGCGCCCGCCGACCGGCCAGAGGAGATGCGGGACCAGGTTGATCGGCGTGAGCCCCAGGTGGCCGAGCTCGGCGGTCTCGGTGGCCTGGAACCGCAGCCGTTCGGCGAGGTTAGTCAGCCAGGCCCGCACCTCCTCGGGACGGTACGGCGCGCCGCCGCCGTCGTGCGGCGTGAGCCGGGTCGCCGCCGGGATGTAGGCGGCGAGCAGCCGCCGGACGATGCGCGCGCTCGCCTCCTCCTTCTCGTCGTGGTGGCCGTCGGCCGGCCGCCCCGCATGCACCAGCACGGCCGGGTCGGTCCCGGACTCCACCGCGGTCACGGTCAGCAGCAGCCGCCACGGGGTGGCCGGCGCGGCGTACACGGCGGGCTCGGCCGGCGCCGCGCGCACGACCTCGCCGTCGGCCGCGCGCGGATGCCCGTCGGGCCAGCGGTTCCGCAGGAAGCCTCCGATCTGCTCGGGGGTCAGCGCGTCCAGCCGGATCAGGGTGGCGCTGTCCAGCGCCGTACGGGCCTCGGCCAGCTCCGCGTACCGGTCGGCGCGGCAGGTCACCACGAGTGGCCCCGGCTGCCGCCCGGACCGGTGGCTGTACCGGTTGAGCTCGGTGAGCAGGGCGATCGCCCGGCGCGGCCGCTTGGACGGGCCGGGGTCGAGCTCGTCGAGGCCGTCGAGCACGGGGAGCACGTGGCGGTCCCGTACGAGCCGCTCGGCGTCGGCGGCCGCGAGCCCGAAGTCCCGCACCAGCTGGTCGGCGAGCCACGTCTCGAAGGGTGCGCCCAGGGTCCACCGCGCCGCGTTGAGCCGTACGGGCACCATCGGCGTGCCGGCCGGCCGGCTCAGGTACGGCTCGAGCAGCTGCAGCACCAGCTCGATGGCCAGGACCGTCTTGCCCGCCCCCGGCTCGCCGACGACGAGCAGCCGCCGCGGGCGCAGGCCGCCGAAGTACGCGCCGATGGTGTGCAGGTCGCCGCCCTGGTACGAGACCGGCGCGACGCTGTAGCCGCCGAGGAGGCCCTTGCGCGCCCGGTCCTCGAGACCGCCGTTCGGTTCCGTTCCGTTCAGCCGGTTGTCGGGGCCGATCGCCGCGGTTTCGATGCGGCATGTGGACGGAGACAGGCTGTGGGGACCCGCGCTCGAGGTCGGCGTGCTGGGCCCGTTCGAGATGGCGGTGCACGGGCGGCCGGTCGCGCTCTCGGCGGGCCGGGTCGTGCCGGTCGAGCGGCTCGCGGAGGGCGTGTGGGCGGACGCGCTGCCCGGCAACGTACGGCGCAGCGTGCAGACGTACATGGCCCGGCTGCGCTGCACGCTCGGGCCCGAGCTGATCGGCACGACCCCGGCCGGTTATGTCCTGTACGCCGACCCCGGCCACGTCGACGCGCTGCGGTTCGGCCGGCTGGTGGAGGCCGCGGCGGCGGCCCCGGGCATCGCGGAGGAGCGGGCACTTCTGAGCGAGGCGCTGCGCCTGTGGCGAGGGCGGCCGTTCGCAGGGGTGCCCTCGGAGTGGCTGGACGCGTCGGAGACGCCGCGGCTGCTCGAGCGCTACCTCGCCGCGGTGGAACGGCGGCTCGACCTGGACCTCGCGGCCGGACGGCACCGTGAGTGCGTCGCCGAGCTGGCGGAGCTCACGGCCCGCCACCCCCTGCGGGAGTCGCTGTGGACACGGCTACTGGTCGCACTCGACCGGTGCGGGCGGCACGCCGAGGCGCTGAGCCGCTACGAGACCGTACGGAGGCTGATCGCCGGCGAGCTCGGCGTGGACCCCGGACCGGAGCTGCGGCGGCTCCACACCGACCTGCTGACCGGCGGACCCGTGGAGGTGGGCGCGACCCTGAGCGGGATACGGGCCTGAGACCGGCGCTCAGCGGTGGGGGAGATCTCGGTCTC
>WHSL01000136.1 GCA_009380095.1 Streptosporangiales bacterium
ACGGCGCGGGGCCGAACGGCGCGGGGTCTGATGGTGCGGGAACCGACGGCGGGGAGGCCGATGGTGTGGCGTCTGATGATGCGGGGCCTGAGGGTGCGGAGGCCTATGGTGCGGGGACCAAGGCCGCCGGAGAACAGGGGCCGGGTCGCGGGCACGGGACCGGCGATGCACGGCCTGGCCTGCCCGCCATGGAGCCCTGGCTGCTCCGGCCCATGCTGCCGCCGGTCCGTACCGTCAACGTCGCCTCGCTGCCGCTTGACGACTCGCCGCCCCAGCTGCCCGAGATCGGCCCCGCGCCGCTGCCCGGCGTGGCGCCGCGGCGTCCGGCGCCCGCCGCACCGCGCCGCGACCGGGCGGCAGCGGAGCCCGAGGCCGGGAAGGGCGGGATGTCCGACGCCGGCGCGATCGCTCTCGGTCTCGGTGGCCTAGCGGTCATGCTCGCCAGCGGCATCTACGGCCACTCCGCCCTCCGCGAGGACTGACCCCCAGGTGCCAGAGGAGCCGCCTCGGCTCGGAACTGACCGGGCTCGGCCGCGCACGGGCCGAGAGGCCGTTCCGCCCGCGGAATCCGTACTCGGAAGGGCAGGGGCTCGGCCCTCGGTGGGCCAAGGCCCCGCCCGCCTCCACCCGGGGCGGGGACGCGATCGAGGGGGGCGGGATAGGCGGGGTCGTAGCGGGTAGTCGGATACTCGACCATGGAGACCCAGGGACTCCCCGTGCCGGAAGGCGTGGGACCGGTTCGGGAAGGGGCGCGAGGGGCAGGGGTTCCGGCGGTTCGCCGGAAGGGCGTGAGGAGGGTGCGACGTACGCAGGGCTGACCATCGGCATCGACATCGGCGGCACCAAGGTCGCCGCGGGCGTCGTGAACGCCGACGGCAAGGTTCTCGATCGCTTGCGCACGGAGACTCCCAGCAAGAGCAAGAGCCCCAAGGTGGTGGAGGACACCATCGCGGAGGTCGTGGAGGAACTGCGGCGCTGGCATCTCATCGCGGCTGTGGGCATCGGAGCGGCCGGCTTCGTGGACGAGCGCCGCGCTTCCGTCCTGTTCGCGCCCCATCTGGCTTGGCGCAACGAGCCTTTGCGCGATGCCGTACGGTCCCGCGTCGGCCTGCCCGTCGTGGTGGAGAACGACGCCAACGCGGCCGCCTGGGCGGAGTGGCAGATCGGCGCGGGGCTGGGCTGGACCCACGTCTGCTGCGTCACGCTGGGCACTGGAATCGGCGGCGGGCTGGTCATCAACGGCGAGCTGGAGCGCGGGTACGGCGGCACGGCCGGCGAGTTCGGCCACATGACGATCGTGCCGGGCGGGCACCGCTGCGAGTGTGGCAACCGCGGTTGCTGGGAGCAGTACGCGAGTGGGAACGCTCTCGTCCGTGAGGCGCGGGAGCTGCTGGCATCGGAGTCCCCGGTGGCGCGCGGCCTGGCGGAGTGGGTGGGCGGCGATCCGTCGCGGCTCTCCGGACCGCTGGTGACCGAGCTGGCCAAGGACGGCGACCCTGCCGCCATCGAGCTGCTCGAGGAGATCGGGGGATGGCTGGGGATCGGCCTGGCCAACCTGGCCGCGGCGCTCGATCCCGGCCTCTTCGTGATCGGCGGCGGCGTGTCCGCGGCGGGGGAGCTGCTGCTGGGGCCGACCCGGCACACCTTCCGGCGAGCCCTGACCGGCCGCGGGTACCGGCCGGAGCCGCAGATCACGCAGGCCGCGCTGGGCAACGAGGCGGGCATGGTGGGGGCCGCGCTCCTGGCCCGGGAGGCCTTGCCGCGCTGGCGACAGCGGCGTCCGGCCGGGGTCCGCATGGTCCGCCCGCGCCCGCGCCGGCCGCTGGGCCTGTTCGGCGACCCCCCACCCCGCCTCCGCAACACCACCCGCTAACCCCAGGCCCACCGCCAGCAACACATACGGCGCCGCCCCACGGACCGGCAGAGGACGGGCGAGGGCAGGCCTAAGTGCCGCTGAGGGTGAGCTCGAAGCTATAGTGGGAGGCGCGGTAGATATGCGAGCCGTACTCGACCCCGGCTCCGACCTCGTCGTACACGGCCCGGGTCATGGTCAGCAACGGCGCCCCACGCGGCTCGGCGAGCACCCGCGCCTCGGTGACGGTGGCGCTCCGCGACCCGATCCGCTGGGACGCGATCTTCAGGGTGATCCCGGCCGCGCGCAACAGCTCGTACAGGCCGTGTTCGGCGAGGTGATCCCCGGTGAGCTCGACCCGCCCGGTGGGCACGTGGTTGTGCATCAGCGCCAGCGGCTCGTCCCCCGCGTACCGCAGCCGTTCCAGCACATACACCTCCGCGCCGAGGTCCAGGCCGAGCGCCATCGCGACCGCGTCGGTGGCGGGCTCGACGCGCAGCGCGCGGACCTCCGTACGGGGCGCCCGCCCCGCCTCGCGCAGGTCGTCGTACAGGCTGGTGAGCTCGACGGTCCGCCGCACCTGCGGCTGCACGACCTGGGTGCCGACGCCCCGCCTGCGCACCAGCAGGCCGCGGTCGACGAGGTACGCGATCGCGCGGCGCAGCGTGGGCCGCGACAGCCCGAGCCGGTCCGCGAAGATGATCTCGTTGTCCAGCCGGGTGCCGGCAGGCAGCTCCCCGGACTCGATGAGCCGCTCGAGCTCCTGGGCGACCTGAAAGTACAGCGGGACCGGACTGGCCCGGTCGACCGTGATCCGCAACGGGGTCACCAGGGAATCTCCTTGAACAGGGCGGGCGCGAGCGCAGTATCGCACGCCACCCGTTCTGTCGTGATGCCCGGATGTATATATGTCATTACAAATGATTGACAGCGTCGAGAGGCCAAGGCTAGAAAGCCCCCATGCGCATCGGACTCATCGGAGCCGGCCGGATCGGCGCCTCGCACGCCGAGGTGGTCGGGGGCCACCCCGATGTCGACGAACTCGTCGTGACCGACACGCTTCCCGGCCGGGCGGAGGCCGCCGCGGCCCGGCTCGAGGTCCCCGCGCACGTCCGCGCCACCGAGCGCCTCGACGACGCGTTCGCCGCCGACGCGGTGCTGATCGCCGCGCCCACCGACACGCACGCCGAGCTGATCCTGCGCGGCGTACGGGCCGGCGTCCCGGTGTTCTGCGAGAAGCCCGTCGCCCTCGACGTCGGCGAGACCCTGCGGGTGCGCGACGCGGTCACCGCCGCCCGCGCCTTCGTGCACATCGGCTTCCAGCGGCGGTTCGACGCCGGGTACGCCGCCGCGCGTGACGCCCTGGCGACCGGCGCGCTCGGCGAACTGCACCGCGTGCACATGCTCACCTGCGACCCCGCGCCGCCGCCCGCCGCGTACGTGCCCACCTCCGGCGGCGTCTTCCGGGACATGCTCATCCACGACTTCGACGCGCTGCGCTGGGTCACCGGCCGCGAGGTGGCGGAGGTGATCGCGCTCGGCGCCAACCGCGGCGCCGCGTTCTTCCGCGACGCGGGCGACGCCGACACGGTGGCGCTGCTGCTCCGGCTCGCCGACGACACGCTGGTCACCGTGCAGGGGTCCCGCTACAACGGAGCCGGGTACGACGTCCGCATGGAGCTGGCCGGCACCGCCGACACGCGGGTCGTCGGACTCACCACCCACTCACCGCTGACCTCCGCCGAACCGGGCACCGACTTCCCCGAGGGCCCGCCCTGGCCGGACTTCTGGGCCCGCTTCGCGCCCGCCTATCGGGCGGAGGTGGCGGCGTTCCTGGCGGCCGTGACCGGCGGCGCGCCGAGCCCGTGCACGGTCGACGAGGCGCTGGAGGCCCTGTACGTGGCCGAGGCCGCCGACCGCTCCCGCCGCGAGTGCCGCCCCGTCCGCCTCGAGGAGGTCCGCAAGTGAAGGGCCTGATGGAACGGGTGGCCGGGGCCCCGATCTCGTGGGGCGTGTGCGAGGTGCCCGGGTGGGGGTATCAGCTCTCGCCGGAGCGGGTGCTCCGGGAGATGCAGGTGGCCGGGCTCGCCGCCACCGAGTTCGGACCGGACGGGTTCCTGCCGGACAGCCCCGGCGAGCGGGCCGCGCTGCTGGCCGACCACGGGCTGCGCGCGGTCGGCGGGTTCCACCCCGCGGTCCTGCACCGGGCCGGGTTCGATCCTCTGCCGGATGTGGACCGCGCGCTCGACGCGTTCACCGTCGCGGGAGCGGACACGCTGGTGCTGGCCGCCGCGACCGGCGCGGACGGATACGAGACCCGCCCCGAGCTGGACCCCGGCGGATGGTCCACGCTGCTCGCCAACCTGGACCGGATCGCCCGGCACACGGCCGGCCGCGGCGTCCGCGCGACGCTGCATCCGCACGTCGGCACCCTGGTCGAGGGCGCCGACGACGTCGATCGGGTGCTGGACGACGCGTCGATCCCGCTCTGCCTGGACACCGGCCACCTGCTCGCCGCCGGCGTCGACCCGCGCGCGCTGGTCACCAGAGCGACCAGCCGCATCGCACACGTCCACCTCAAGGACGTGGACACCACGCTGGCCGCGCGGGTCCGGGCCGGCGAGGTCGGCTACGCGAAGGCGGTGGCCCAGGGCCTGTACCGCCCCCTCGGCGCGGGCGACGTGGACGTCACCGGCATCGTCACCACGCTCGAGGACGCCGGCTACGAGGGCTGGTACGTCCTGGAGCAGGACACCGTCCTGCACGCCGAGCCCGACGACCTGGGCCCACTCGCCGACGTCCTGACCAGCGTCAACTTCCTGGAAGGTCTGCGCCGATGACCGACGTGCTGACGATAGGGCGGGTGGGCGTGGACATCTATCCGCTGCAGGTCGGCGTGGGGCTGGAGGAGGTCACCTCGTTCGGGAAGTACCTCGGCGGCTCGGCGACCAACGTGGCGGTCGCGGCGGCGCGGCACGGGCGGGACGCGGCGGTGATCACCCGGACCGGGGACGACCCGTTCGGCACGTACGTGCACCAGGCCCTCCGCGACTTCGGCGTGGACGACCGGTACGTGCGGCCCGTCCCCGGCAGGGCCACCCCGGTCACGTTCTGCGAGATCCACCCGCCGGACGACTTCCCGATCTACTTCTACGGCCGCGATCCCGCCCCCGACATGCTCATCGACGCCGCGGAGCTGGACCTGGACGCGATCCGCGCCGCGCGCGTCTTCTGGGCCACCGGCACCGGCCTGTCCGCCGAGCCGTCCCGGTCCGCCACCGTCGCGGCGCTGGCCGCGCGGCGCCGTACCGGGATCACCGTGCTGGATCTGGACTACCGGCCGGTGTTCTGGGAGTCCCGGGAGGCGGCGCGGCGACCGTACGCGGACGCGCTGGCGCACGCGACCGTGGCGGTCGGCAATCAGGACGAGTGCGAGACGGCAGTCGGCACCGGCGACCCCAAGGCCGCGGCGGCGGCGCTGCACGCGCTCGGCGTGGAGCTCGCGGTGGTCAAGCAGGGCCCGAAGGGCGTGTACGGCTCCCGCGACGGCGTCGCGGTCGAGGTGCCGCCGGTCCGGGTGGACGTGGTCAACGGGCTCGGCGCGGGCGACGGCTTCGGCGGCGCGCTCTGCCACGGCCTGCTGGCCGGCTGGGATCTCGAACGCGTGCTGCGCTTCGCGAACGCCGCGGGCGCCCTGGTGGCGAGCCGCCTCGCCTGCTCCGCCGCCATGCCGGCCACCGAGGAGGTGGAGGACCTGCTCAGTGAGGGGTGACGGCACAGGAAGGCCGGCATCCCAGAGGCGGAGGGACCGCTCAGAGAGGCGCGACGGGCCGGGGAGGCCGGGAGCGCGGGGACCCAGGGGATCGGGTCCGACGACATCGGGGACAGTGCGGGAGGTTCACGTGACGGCCGATCGGCTGGAGCGTCTGCTCGAGGTACGGCTGCGCCGCCCGAGGGCGATCGCCGAGGCGGCGGAGGCCCGGACGCGCGCCGCGCCCGATCCGGGCCCCGGCCCGGGCCGGCACCTGCTGATCGCCGCCGACCACCCCGCCCGCGGCGCGCTCGCCGCCGGCGGGTCCCCGATGGCGATGGCCGACCGCCTCGACCTGCTGGACCGGCTCTGCACCGCGCTGGCCCGGCCCGGCGTGACCGGCGTCCTCGGCACCGCCGACATCCTCGAGGACCTGCTGCTGCTCGGCGCACTGGAGGGCAAGGTCGTGTTCGGCTCCATGAACCGGGGCGGCCTCGCGGACACGGTCTTCGAGATCGACGACAGGTTCACCGGATACGACCCCGAAACGCTCGCCGCGATGCGGTTCGACGGCGGCAAGATGCTGTTCCGCATCGACCCCGGCGACCCGGGCTCCGTCCGCACCATGGAGGCCTGCGCGCGGGCGGTCACCGCCCTGGCCCGGCGCGGCCTGACCGCGATGGTGGAGCCGTTCATCTCCCGGCGCGTGGACGGCCGAATCCGCAACGACCTCCGCGCGGAGGCGGTGATCAGGTCGGTCGCGGTGGCCTCCGGGCTCGGCGCGACGTCGGCCTACACCTGGCTCAAGCTGCCCGTCGTCCCCGGCGACGACGAGATGGCGCGGGTGCTCGCCGCCTCCACCCTGCCGGTGCTGCTGCTCGGCGGCGAGGTGCCCGAGGACCCCGAGGCCACGTACGCCCGCTGGGGCAAGGCGCTGCGCGCGCCGACCGTACGGGGCCTGATCGTGGGCCGGTCGCTGCTGTTCCCCGCCGACGGCGACGTGGCCGGCGCCGTGGACGCCGCGGCGAATCTCCTGGAGGACCGCCGATGACCCTCACCACCGTCAGCGCAGGCGCCTACACCCGGATGCGCACGCTGGAGCTGCTGCCCGGCACGGAGCACACGTTCGGCACCGGCGCGGAGGAGATGTGCCTGCTCTCGCTGTCCGGCGCGGCCACCGTGGACTGCGACGGGCACGCGTTCGCGCTGACCGGACGGGACGGCGTGTTCACCGGGATCAGCGACATGATCTACCTGCCGCGCGACGCCGAGGTGACCGTACGGTCCGCCTACGGCGGCCGGTTCGCCCTTCCCGCGGCGCCCTGCCGCAACCGGCTGGAGCCCGGATACCGCCCGGCCGGGGACGTGCCGGTGGAGCTGCGCGGCGCGGGCAACTGCAGTCGGCAGGTCAACAACTTCTGCTCCGCCGACTCCTTCGAGGCCGACCGGCTGATCGCCGTCGAGGTATTGACCCCGGCCGGCAACTGGTCCTCCTACCCGCCGCACAAGCACGACGAGGATCGCCCGGGCGAGTGCGTACTGGAGGAGATCTACTACTTCGAGGTCGGCAACGGTCCCACCGGCCCGGGCATGGGGTATCAGCGCGTGTACGGCACCCCGGAACGCCCGGTGGACGTGCTGGCCGAGGTCCGTACCGGGGACGCGGTGCTGATCGAGCACGGCTGGCACGGTCCGTCCATGGCCGTCCCGGGGTACGACCTCTACTACCTCAACGTCATGGCCGGCCCCGGCCCGGAACGGGCGTGGCTGATCTGTGACGATCCGGCCCATGCGTGGATCCGCGAGACATGGCACGGTCAAGAGGTGGATCCCCGCCTGCCGCTGACGAGGAGCATCTGATGAGACTCACCGTCGGCCAGGCCGTCGTACGGTTCCTGGCCGCCCAGTACAGCGAACGGGACGGTGTCCGGCAGCGCTTCATCGCCGGCTGTTTCGGCATCTTCGGCCACGGCAACGTGGCGGGCATCGGGCAGGCGCTGCTGGAGTCGGACGGCGCGCTCCGGTATCACCAGGCGCGCAACGAGCAGGCCATGGTGCACACGGCCGCCGGGTTCGCGCGGATGCGGGACCGGCTGGCCACGTACGCCTGCACCACCTCGATCGGGCCCGGCGCGACGAACCTGGTCACCGGGGCCGCGCTCGCCACCATCAACCGGCTGCCGGTGCTGCTGCTACCCGGTGACATCTTCGCCACCCGGGTCGCCGACCCGGTGCTGCAGCAGCTCGAGGACCCGCGCACGGCCGACGTGAGCGTCAACGACTGCCTCCGGCCGGTGTCCCGCTACTTCGACCGCGTCTTCCGCCCCGAGCAGCTGCCGACCGCGCTGATGAACGCCATGCGCGTGCTGACCGACCCGGCGGAGACCGGCGCGGTGACGCTGGCGCTGCCGCAGGACGTGCAGGCGGAGGCGTACGACTGGCCGGACGAGCTGTTCGCCGACCGCACCTGGCACGTGCCGCGCCGCCCGCCGGACGCGCAGGAGTTGGAGCGGGCCGCGGTGACGCTGCGCTGCTCCCACCGTCCGCTGATCGTGGCCGGCGGCGGCGTGATCTACGGCGCGGCCACCGCGGCGCTGCGGTCCTTCGCCGAGGCGCACGGCGTGCCGGTGGCGGAGACGCAGGCCGGCAAGGGCGCGCTGCCGTACGACCACCCGCTCGCGCTGGGGGCGATCGGCGCCACCGGCACCGCCGCGGCCAACGCCATGGCCCGCCGCGCCGACGTGGTGCTCGGCGTGGGCACCCGGTACAGCGACTTCACCACCGCCTCGCACACCGTCTTCGCCGACCCGGGCGTACGGTTCGTCAACCTCAACGTGGCCGCCTTCGACGCGTTCAAGCACGCCGCCACCCCGCTCGTCGCGGACGCCCGCGCCGGGCTTGGCGCGCTCGGCGCCGCGCTGGAGGGCTGGTCGGCGGAGGAGGAGTGGCGCGGCGAGGCGACCCGCCGGGCGCGGGAGTGGGACGCGGCGGTGGAGCGCGCCTACACCCGCGGCCACGGCCCGCTGCCCGCGCAGAGCGAGGTCATCGGTGCCGTGAACGCCGCCACCCAGCCCCGCGACGTGGTGGTCTGCGCCGCCGGGTCGATGCCCGGCGACGTGCACAAGCTGTGGCGCACCCGCGACCCCAAGGGCTACCACGTGGAGTACGGCTACTCGTGCATGGGCTACGAGATCGCCGGCGGCCTCGGCGTGAAGCTCGCCGACCCCAGCCGCGAGGTGTACGTGCTGGTGGGCGACGGCTCGTACCTGATGATGGCGCAGGAGCTGGTGACCGCCGTCGCGGAGGGCGTGAAGCTGATCGTGGTGCTGGTGCAGAACCACGGCTTCGCCTCGATCGGGGCGCTGTCGGAGTCCGTCGGCGCCGAGCGGTTCGGCACCGCGTACCGCTACCGCTCGGCGGAGACCGGGAACTTCGACGGCGAGCGGCTGCCGGTGGACCTCGCGGCCAACGCGGCGAGCCTCGGTGTGGAGGTGCTGCGGGCCGGCACGATCAGCGAGCTCCGTACGGCGCTCGCCAAGGCGCGCGAGGCGGACGGCCCGGTCCTGGTGCACGTGGAGACCGATCCGATGGTGGGCGCACCGGACTCCGAGGCCTGGTGGGACGTGCCGGTCGCGGAGGTCTCGGGGCTCGCGTCCACGCGCGGCGCCCGTACGGCCTATCGGGAGGGCAAGCGCGACCAGCGTCCCTATCTCTGATCGCTCGTTTCTCTGAACGATCACATGCAATGATCACCGGCCGCGCATCGGGGAGCGGCGGAGCTTGGGTACCGATCTGGAGGCAACATGAAGGTTCGGATTCCTGTTCTCGCCTCGCTGGCCGCCGTCGCACTGCTCGTGGGCTGCACCAACCAGGCGCCCGAGCAGGCCTCGGCGCCGTCCGGCGACGCGGGCAAGGCCGGTGACGAAGGCGCGGCGCTGACCGTCGCGGTCGTCAGCCACGGCAAGCCCGGCGACGCGTTCTGGGACATCGTGAAGACCGGCGCCGAGCAGGCCGGCAAGGACCTCAACGTCAAGGTCACGTACACCGGTGACGGCGACCCGGCCAAGCAGAGCCAGCTCATCGACAACGCGGTCGCGCAGAAGGTGAACGGGCTCGTGGTCTCGATGGCCAACCCGGGCGGCGTACGGTCCAGCGTGGAGAAGGCCGTGCAGGCCGGCATCCCGGTCATCACGATCAACTCCGGGCTGGAGCAGTCCAAGGCGTTCGGCGCGATCACGCACGTGGGCCAGGGTGAGGAGCTCGCCGGCGAGGCCGCGGGCGAGCGGTTCAAGGCGGCCGGCAAGACCAAGATGATCTGTGTCATCCACGAGGCCGGCAACGTGGGCCTGGAGTCGCGGTGCGCGGGCGCGAAGAAGACCTTCGGCAATTCCGTGGAGAACATCCAGGTGGACGTGTCGAACGCGGCCGGTGCGCAGAGCACGATCAAGAGCAAGCTGCTCTCCGACGAGAGCGTGGACGCGGTGCTGACGCTCAACCCGGTGATCGCCAAGTCCGCGCTGACCGCGGTCAAGGAGGCGAACAGCGAGGCCGACGTGGCCACGTTCGACGTGTCCGCCGACATCGTCTCGGCGATCGAGGGCGGGGACATGCTGTTCGCCGTGGACCAGCAGCCGTACCTGCAGGGCTACCTGCCGGTGCAGTTCCTCACGCTGAAGGCGCGCAACGGCAACGACGTGGGCGGCGGCCAGCCCGTCTACTCCGGCCCGGGCTTCGTCACCAAGGACAACGCGGCCCAGGTCAAGGAGTTCGCGGCGCGGGGCACCCGCTGAGCCGGGGAAGCCGTGATGACCGAGGCAACGCTGTGAGCCACGGGAGGTCCGCATGACCGCGGAAGCGAACCGTACGCAGCGCGCGGAGTGGGCGCCGCCCCCGCACGGCGCGCACCCCGTGACGAGCGCGGGGCCCGCGGAGCGCGTGAGGCAGGTGAGCGACCAATGAGCACCGAAACGGCCGCCGTCACGGTCGGTCCCGCGAGGGCCCACCTCGTCACGCGACTGCTGCGCCGGCCCGAGGTCGGCGCGGCGGTCGCGGCGCTGGTGGTCTTCGTGTTCTTCGCGACGGTGACCGAGGCGTTCTTCACCCCGGGGGGCATCGCCACCTGGCTGGAGTCCGCCTCGCTGTTCGGGATCATGGCGGTGGCGGTCGCGCTGCTGATGATCGGCGGCGAGTTCGACCTGTCCACCGGGACCATGGTCGGCTCCACCGGGCTCATCGTGGGCATGCTGAGCACGAGCTCCGGGCTGAACATCTGGCTCGCCGTCCTGCTCTCGCTGGTGTTCGCGCTGCTCGTCGGGGCGGGCAACGGGCTGCTGGTGACGCGTACCGGGCTGCCCAGCTTCATCGTCACCCTCGGCACGTTCTTCGTGCTGCAGGGCCTCAACCTGGCGGTCCCCAAGGTGGTCATCGGCCAGGTGGCGGTGCAGGGCATGGAGGACGTGCCGGGCTTCTACGACGTCCGCTGGCTGTTCGGCTCGGTGATCCAGCTCGGCGCGGCCGGGCTGCAGATCTCCATCTTCTGGTGGCTCGGGCTCACCGCGTTCGCCACCTGGGTGCTGCTGCGTACACGTCCCGGCAACTGGATCTTCTCGGTGGGAGGGGCGCCGGTCAGCGCGCGGCAGACCGGCGTGCCGGTGTTCCGTACGAAGGTCGGGCTGTTCATGACGACCGCGGCGGCGGGCTGGCTGGTCGGCATGCTGTCGCTGTTCCGTACCAGCACGGTGCAGGCGTCCACCGGGGTGAACGAGGAGTTCATCTACATCATCTGCGCGGTGGTGGGCGGGTGCCTGCTCACCGGCGGGTTCGGCTCGGCCATCGGCGCCGCGCTGGGCGCGCTCATCTACGGCATGACGTACCAGGGCATCGTGTTCGCGCAGTGGGACAACAACTGGCTGAAGGCGTTCCTCGGCGTGATGCTGCTCGGGGCCGTACTGGTCAACACCTGGGTCCGTAGGCAGGCCGAGGCCGAGCGGAGGAAGCCGGCATGACCCTTCCCGCATCCGGCACGCCGATCCTGGAGGCCACGGAGATCGGCAAGAACTACGGCGGGATCGTGGCCCTGCGGGACGTCACGACGACCGTACGGGCCGGCGAGGTGACCTGCGTGCTCGGCGACAACGGCGCCGGCAAGTCCACGTTCATCAAGATCCTCTCCGGGGCGCACCGGCACACCTCGGGCGAGCTGCGCGTGGACGGCGCCGTACGGCGGCTGGCGAGCCCACGGGAGGCGCTCGACCTGGGCATCGCCACCGTGTATCAGGATCTGGCGGTGGTGCCGCTGATGCCGATCTGGCGGAACTTCTTCCTCGGCTCCGAGCCGAGCCGGGGGAAGGGGCCGCTGCGCCGGCTGGACGTGCCGTTCATGCGCCGGACCACGCACGCCGAGCTGCTCAAGATGGGCATCGCGCTGCGCGACGTGGACCAGCCGGTGGGCACGCTGTCCGGCGGCGAGCGGCAGTCCGTGGCGATCGCGCGCGCCGTCTACCTGGGCGCCCGCGTGCTGATCCTGGACGAGCCCACCGCCGCGCTGGGCGTCAAGCAGGCCGGGGTGGTGCTGCGCTACATCGTGGCGGCGCGGGAGCGTGGGCTGGCCGTCGTGTTCATCACGCACAACCCGCACCACGCGTATCCGGTCGGGGACCGCTTCCTGGTCCTGAACCGCGGCCGCAGCATGGGCGAGTACGCCAAGGCCGAGATCACCCGCGACGAGCTCACCCGCCTCATGGCCGGCGGCGCCGAGCTCGAACAACTCGGCCACGAACTCGAACACGCCGCACCCCCCGGCTCCGCCACCGAACGCATCGCCGAACAACTCACCGACCCATCTCCGGGCGGGGCCTAGACGAGGGAGGCCTGGACGCCGTAGGGGTCCGGGTCGGGGGTGGGGGCCGGGACCGAGGGCTCGCCGGATATCGGCGGCTCAGCGGTACGGGCTCCGGGGCCGGGCTCCAGCGCGATGGCCTCGGCCGAGGGCAGTACGTGGCCCGCGCCGCACACCGGCACCATCCGTACGCGCTTGCCACAGCCGTCGTGGGTGGCCTGCGCGGGCGGCCCGTCCCCACCCGGGCGGTGCCGGTCGCCCCACGACATCAGCGTGAGCATGATCGGTACGAGCTCCCGCCCCGCCTGGGTCAGCTCGTACTCGTGCCGCTGCCGCTGCCGGCCCTCCCGGTACGGAACCTTGGTCAAAATCCCGCCGTCGGTGAGCGTGGCGAGGCGCATGGAGAGCACGTTCCGCGCTATACCGAGATGCCCCTGGAGGTCGTCGAAGCGCCGGATGCCGTTGAAGACGTCGCGGACGATCAGCAGCGACCAGCGTTCGCCCACCACCGCGAGGGTTCTGGCCACCGAGCACGCGCTGCTGTCGAGATCGGCCCACTGCATGGCGGTGATCATAGCGCTGAGTTGCCCACCGGGACTCAGCGTGGCCGGGTGGCGCCGAAATAAGTACCCACTTGTGTCCGACGCCACCTGAACGGGATTCGGTTTCCTGGCGTAACATGCCGCCATGCAGTTGAACGGAGCAGCAGCCATCATTTCCGGTGGCGCGAGCGGGCTCGGCGAGGCCACCGCCCGCGACCTCGCGGCCGCCGGTGTCAAGGTCGTCATCGCGGACCTCAACGAAGAGAAGGGCAAGACCCTCGCCGACGAGCTCGGCGCGGTCTTCGCCAAGACCGATGTCTCCGACGAGGCGCAGGTGCAGGCCGCGGTGGACGCCGCGGTCGCCACCGGGGCGCCGCTGCGGATCATCGTCAACAGCGCCGGCATCGGCTGGGCGCAGCGGACCGTCAACCGGGACGGCTCGCCGCACGACCTGGGCGCGTACAAGAAGGTGATCGCGGTCAACCAGATCGGCACCTTCAACCTCATGCGCATCGGCGCCGCGGCGGTCGCCAAGACCGACCCGGTCGACGAGGACGGGCTGCGGGGCGTGGTGGTCAACACCGCGTCCATCGCCGGCATCGAGGGCCAGACCGGCCAGCTCGCGTACTCGGCTTCCAAGGGCGCGATCATCGGCATGACGCTGCCGGCCGCGCGCGACCTCGCCGCGGTGGGCATCCGGGTGAACACGATCTGCCCGGGCATCATCGACACGCCGATCTACGGCAGCGGGCCCGACAGCGAGGCGTTCAAGGCCAAGCTGTACGCCCCGGTGCCGTTCCCCAAGCGCATGGGCAAGGCCTCGGAGTTCGCCCACCTGGTCCGTTCCCTGGTCGAGAACGACTACATGAACGGCGAGGTCATCCGCTTCGACGGCGGCATCCGCTTCCAGCCCAAGTAACGGCATCGCTTCAGTGATCAGGCATCCGGAGGTACCCGTGTCCGACGAAGTCCTCCTGTCCATCGACGGCCCGGTCGCCGTCATCACCATCAACCGGCCGCAGGCGCGGAACGCCGTCAACGCGGCCGTGGCCCAAGGCGTCGCCGCCGCGCTGGACGAGTTGGACTCCCGCAAGGACCTCTCGGTGGGCATCATCACCGGGGCCGGAGGCACGTTCTGCTCCGGCATGGATCTCAAGGGGTTCCTCAAGGGCGAGTCGCCGAGCATCGAGGGCCGCGGCTTCGCCGGCCTCTCCCAGCGCCCGCCCCGCAAGCCGCTGATCGCGGCCGTCGAGGGGTACGCGCTGGCCGGCGGCTTCGAGGTCGTCCTCTCCTGTGACCTGGTGGTGGCCGCGGAGACGGCCAAGTTCGGCATCCCCGAGGCCAAGCGCGGCCTCGTCGCGGGCGCCGGCGGGGTGCTGCGCCTGCAGCACCGCATCCCGTACCACGCGGCCATGGAGCTGGCGCTCACCGGCGACTTCTGGGGCGCGCCCCGGATGAAGGAGCTCGGCCTGGTCAGCGCCGTCACCCCCGAGGGTGGCGCGCTCGACGGTGCCAAGGAGCTGGCCGCGCGGGTCGGCGCCAACGCACCGCTGGCGCTGGTGGCCAGCAAGCAGGTCATCGTGGAGTCGGCCGACTGGTCCACCGCGGAGATGTGGGAGAAGCAGAACGAGGTCATCGGCCCCGTCTTCGTCTCCAAGGACGCCATGGAGGGCGCTGCGGCGTTCGCCGAGAAGCGCCCGCCGCAGTGGAAGGGCGAGTAGCGGTCCGAACCGTACGTGAGGCCCCGGGTTTCCCGGGGCCTCACGCCTGTGCGGGCGGTCGTACGGGTCGGTCAGGCGACGCGGGGAGTGCGCCCGGTGTTCTCGCCCATCTTGTGCAGCCGGAACCCGGTGACCACGGCCCAGGCGCCGATCAGGAAGACCAGCGCGAGCGCCGTGATGCCGGGCCACACGAACGTCGCGATGCCGAAAAGGATGCCGAGGACTCCGAGCAGCGCCATCAGCCCCCGTGACTCCGCGTTGTTCTTGCCGCTGAACGCGGAGATCAGGGCGAAGACCCCGTCGACCAGGGCGTACGCGCCGAACAGCAGAACCAGTACGGCCACGGTGATGCCCGGCCAGAACAGCGCGAGCACCCCGAAGATGATCGCGATCGCCCCCCGCAGCGCGATCGCCCACCAGTTGCGGGAAAGCATCCCGAACATGCGAACCCCC
>WHSL01000198.1 GCA_009380095.1 Streptosporangiales bacterium
CGTTTCCGCCGATCAGTTCGGTGACCAGTTGGGACAGGGTGGTCTCGGTGCCGACGAGGCCGCCCTTGGTGATCAGCGGGAGGCCGGCGTAGGGGCCCGAGCCCAGGTGGGAGCGCGGGCACAGCGGGGCCGCCTCGGCCTCGGTCTCCAGCCACTCCGCGTCCAGCACGTCCATCAGCGCGGACGCGGTCTGCCCGCCCCCGCAAACGATGCCGGAACAGCGCGCCCCAGCCGCGAAGGCGGTCTCCAGCACCCGCGCCGCCGCCTGCGCCGCGATCGTCGACTGCGCCCACGCCTCCGCACCGTCCCGCGTCCTCCGCGAAAGCGTCTCGACCACAACCACCGCAGGAAAGCCGCCGCCGGGCGCGGAGTATTGGTCCGCCGGCGCGGAGTGGTCGCCCGCCGGGGCGGGGAGGTCGCCCGCCGGGGCGGGGAGATCGTCCGCCGGGGCGGGCAGGTGGTTGGGGGGCGCGGGGAGACCATCCGGCGACGCGGAGAGGTCGTCGGCGGGCGCGGGGATGTGGTCGGTGGGGGTGTTCAGGGTGGGGAGGTGGCCGGTGAAGGCTTCGTCGGCGCTGAGGATCAGGCAGTTGTGGTCTTTGGCGAGGCGGTCCAGTTGCGTGCGGTTCGTCTCGGTTCGGCTGGACAGTACGACGAGCGCGTAGGTACGCGGCTGGGGGAAGCGTCGGTAGGCCAGCCACGCCCCTGGGGAGACCGTGACCAGGCGGCCTGGGCCGGCGGGTCCCCACGGCGCAGAGGTCGGGGGGTGTTCGAGGAGGTCCGCGGCGGTGGCGAGGACGCGGAGGTGGGCTTCGGAGTCCGCGTCGGCGAGGAAGAACCGTGAGCCCGCGCCGCGGCGGGCGGCGATCTCGGCGGCGATGGCTTCCGGGCCTTCGGCGATGAGGCCGAGGCCGATCGGCCGTACCGCGGCGGTGCCGAAGATGAGCCGGCCGGGGTCGCGCCGCTCCTCGGGCAGCTCAAGGCCGGGCGTCTCCAGGCGCCCGCCGCGTACCAGCCGGCCGGCGCCGGGGAAGGCCGGCACCGCCAGCACCGTCACGTCCTCTCCGGCCAGACCGTCCAGCACACCGCGCAGCTCGGCCCCGGGATCTCCGCGCAGCGTGGAGTCGATCCGCAGCTCGATCCGGGCCACGCCCGCGGCCCGCAGATGCCCGGCCCAGCGACGCGCCCGGGCGTAGGGATCCGCGCCATAGTCCCGGGTGCGCATGTCCACCGCGAGGGCGTCGGTGTCCTCGGGTGCCGCGCCGAGGCGCCAGGTGACGACGGCGCGGCAGCCCGCGGCACGGAGCCGGGCCGCGCTCGCGTGGGCCCCGGTGAGGTCGTCCGCCAACACCGCGACGGCCGGCCGGGCTTGCTGGGTCACGGCCCTACGGTACGTCGATCGCCCCCTCCACCCCACGACCGGCCGCCCACCGGGCGCCAGGCCGGCACGCATCGGTCCGGACCGGCCACGCACTCCGCAGCGCCCCCCACGCATCGCGGAAGGCCGGCCCCACATCGCACCGGGCCGGTCGCGCGTCGCAGAAGGCGAGCCGCACATCGCGCGGGCCGGTTACGCGTCGCAGAAGGCGAGCCGCACATCGCGCGGGCCGGTTACGCGTCGCAGAAGGCAAGCCGCACATCGCGCCGAGCCAGGTCACGCGTCGCGGAAGAGCGAACCGCGCGTCGCGCGGGGCCGGGTTATGCGTCGCGGAAGGCTTCGGAGATGTCGGTGGCGGCTTCGGCGATGAGGCGGCCGTACTCGGGGCGGAGCTCTTCGGGCATGCGGGCGCCGGGGGTGGAGATGCTGAGGCTGGCGAACGGCCGGTACCGCCCGTGCAGCGCGGGCGCGGCGACCGCGGCGATGTCGGACCGCCACTCCCCGGCGTTCGTCGCGTACCCCCGGCGGCGGACGAGCGCCAGCTCCTCGCGGAGCGTGCCCTCGTCCACGATGGTCGTCTCGGTGAACCGGTCGAGCCCCGCGGCGATGTACCGGTCGATGAACTCCGGCGGTGAGGCCGCGAGCACCGCCTTGCCGTTCGCCGAGGCGTGCAGCGGCAGCCCCTTCCCCAGCGGCAGCACGATCCGCAGCGGCTTGGCGGTCTCCAGCCGCTCGATCAGCACCACCGTGTCCCCCTCGGGCACCATCAGGTGGATCGTCTCGCCGGTACGCCGCCGCACCTCCTCCATCACCGGCAGCGCCACGTCCCGCAGGCCGAGCTCGCTGCCGGCGAGCCGGCCGACCGCGAGCAGCTTCGTCGTCACCATCCAGCGCTGCAGCTCACCCCCGGCGGGCCGGATCCAGCCCGCGTCGCGGAGCGCGCCGAGACAACGCTGCACGGTGCTCTTGGGCATGCCGAGCTCGCGCGCGAGCGCGCTGACGCCGACGGGCTGCCGGGCAGCGACCTCCTCGAGTACGCGGAGCGCGTTGCTCACCACTTGCATGCGCCGATTCCCCCCCTTACGATCCGCGTACTACTTCCCGGCACATCGTGCCGGGAGACGGAACATTAGCACGGCACCACACGAGCGCGACGGGAGCACGGCCCAGTGATCAGTGGCGGGCGGCACTTCCTGCAGATCCCCGGACCGACCAACGTCCCCGACCGCGTCCTCTCGGCCATCGCGCGCCCCACGATCGACCACCGCGGGCCGGAGTTCGCGACGCTGGGCCGCGACGTGCTGGAGCGCGTCCGGCACGTCTTCCGTACCGAGTCGCCGGTGATCATCTACCCCTCGTCGGGGACCGGCGCCTGGGAGGCGGCGCTGGTCAACACGCTCTCCCCCGGCGACCGCGTGCTCGCGTTCGAGACCGGGCACTTCGCGTCGCTGTGGCGGGAGATGGCGGAACGGCTCGGGCTCGAGGTCGACATCGTCCCGGGCGACTGGCGGCACGGCGCCGACCCGGAGCAGGCCGCCGCACGGCTCGCGGCGGACACCGGGCACACGTACAAGGCCGTCATGGTCGTGCACAACGAGACCTCCACCGGCGTGGCCAGCCGGATCCCGGAGATCCGCGCCGCCCTGGACGCGGCCGGCCACCCCGCGCTGCTGCTCGTGGACACGATCTCCTCGCTGGGCTCGATCGACTACCGGCACGCCGAATGGGGCGTGGACGTCACCGTCGGCGGCTCGCAGAAGGGCCTGATGCTGCCGCCCGGCCTGGGCTTCAACGCGGTGAGCGAGAAGGCGCTGGCGGCGGCGGAGCGGGCCCGGCTCCCCCGTTCGTACTGGGACTGGAAGCCGATCCTCGCGGCCAACCGCAACGGCTTCTGGCCGTACACCCCCGCCACGAACCTGCTCTACGGCCTCGCCGAGGCGCTCACGATGCTGGAGGAGGAGGGCCTGAGCTCGGTCTTCGCCCGGCACGCCCGGCACGGCGAGGCGACCAGGCGGGCCGTACGGGGCTGGGGCCTTGAGGTGCTCTGCGCCGACGAACGCGAGCACTCCAACTCCCTGACCGCGGTGCTGCTGCCCGACGAACACGACGCGGACGAGGTGCGCCGGATCATCCTGAACCGGTACGACATGTCGCTCGGCACCGGCCTCGGCCGGCTCGCCGGCAAGGTCTTCCGGATCGGCCACCTCGGGCACTTCAACGATCTCAGCCTGATCGGCACGCTCGGCGGCGTGGAGATGGGGCTGTCGGTGGCCGGCGTGCCGATCAAGCGCGGCGGCGTGGACGCGGCGATGGAGTACCTGGAGGCCTCGGCGTGACCGCACCGGCGACGGCGGCCCCCGAGGAGATCCGTACGGCGCTGAGACCGCTCATCGAGGGCGACGTACGGATCGACTCCCTCACCCGGCACCTGTACTCCTCCGACGCGAGCATGTACGCGATCGAGCCGCTGGCCGTCGCGTTCCCGCGGCACGCCGACGACGTCGCGGCCATCGTCGCCGCGGCGGGACGGCTCGGCGTGCCGGTGCTTCCCCGAGGCGCGGGCACCAGCCTCGCCGGGCAGACCGTGGGACGGGCCGTCGTGCTCGACTTCTCCCGGTACATGAACCGCATCCTGGAGATCGACCCGGAGCGCCGGACCGCGCGGGTGCAGCCCGGGGTGGTGCAGGACCAGCTGAATCGGGCCGCGGCGGAGCACGGGCTGATGTTCGGCCCGGACACCTCCACCAGCAACCGTGCCACGATCGGCGGGATGATCGGCAACAACTCCGCAGGCAGCCACTCCATCGCGTACGGCTCCACGATCGACCACGTGGACGCCGTATCGGTCGTCCTCTCGGACGGGTCCCAGACCCGGCTGGCGCCAGGCACCGACGCACAGGGTGAGCTGCACGGACGCATCGTGTCCGAGCTACCGGACATCCTCGACCGGGCGGGCGACGCGATCAACGCGTTCCCGCCGTTCTGGCGCCACTCGGGCGGATACCGGCTGAACCGGGCCCGCACGGAGCAAGGCGGCCTCGACCTGGCCAAGCTCGTCGTCGGCTCGGAGGGCACGCTGGCCGTCGTCACCGAGGCGGAGGTCCGGCTGGTGCCGAAGCCGGCCGCACGGGCGCTGGCCGTGGGCCACTTCCGCTCGACGCTGGACGCGATCGCCGCCACCCACGAGGCTCTGGACATGGACGCCGACGCCGTCGAGCTCATGGACCGCGCCATCCTCGACCTGTCCCGGCAGCGGGTCGACTTCGCCGAGCTCGGCACGATCCTGGTGGACGACCCGGACGCGCTGCTGTTCGTGGAGTTCTTCGCCGACGACCCGGACGAGGCGGCGGCCCACGCCGAGGAACTGGCGAAACGCTGGAAGGCCGAAGGCCACGGTTACCACACGCTGCTGGCCGCGGACGCGCGCGAGCAGGCCGCGGTGCTGAAGGTACGGAAGGCGGGCCTCGGCCTGCTCATGGCCTCCAGCACCGGTACGCGCCGCCCGCTCGCGTTCGTCGAGGACACGGCGGTGCCGCCGGAGGCCCTGGTCCCGTACGTCCGGGATTTCGCCGCGGTGCTCGAGGCGCACGGCATGACCGCCGGCTTCTACGGCCACTGCTCGGTGGGCTGCCTGCACATCCGCCCGTTCGTGGACCTGCGCGAGCCGGACGGGATCGAGCGGATGCGCGCCGTGGCCGAGGAGATCGCGGCCCTGGCGGCGAAGTACGGCGGCGTCAACTCCAGCGAGCACGGCGACGGCCTGGCCCGTTCGGAGTTCAACCGGGAGCTCTTCGGGGACCGGCTGTATCAGGCGATGCGCGAGGTCAAGCGGCTCTTCGACCCGGAGAACCGGCTCAACCCCGGCAAGATCGTCGACGCGCCGCCAATGACGGAGCACCTACGCGACCCCGCGCTGCCCCCGGCGGCCGGGCTCCGTACGACGCTCGACTTCGCCGCGCACGGCGGCCTGCGCGGCGCCGCCGACCGGTGCATGAACATCGGTGCCTGCCGCAAGGACGACGCCGGGGTCATGTGCCCCTCCTACATGGCCACCCGAGAGGAGGAGCACTCCACCCGCGGCCGGGCGAACGCGCTGGTCAAGGCCCTGTCGGAGCCGGACCCGAAGGCCGGGCTGGACGACGAGCGGCTGCACGGCATCCTCGACCTCTGCCTGGAGTGCAAGGCCTGCAAGTCCGAGTGCCCGCTCGGTGTCGACATGGCGACGATGAAGTCGGAGTTCCTCGACCAGTACCAAGCCGCGCACGGCGTGCCGCTGCGGTCGCGGGCGTTCTCCGGCATCCGCGGCCTGAACCGGCTGGGCTCTACGTTCGCCCCCCTGGCGAACGCCTCGCTGCGCCTCCCCGGCGTACGGGCGCTGATGGACCGCCGCCTCGGCATCGCCCGCGCGCGACCGCTGCCGCGCTTCGAGCGCGAGTCCCTCGTCCGCTGGTTCGCCCGGCGCCCGGAGGCCCCCGGCCCGTGGCCGCGCGGCGAGGTCGTCCTGCTGGCCGACTCCTTCACCACCTTCACCGAGCCGGCGATCGGCCGGGCCGCGGTGGAGCTGCTGGAGCGGGCCGGATACCGCGTACGGCTGGAGAACTCGGGCTGCTGCGGGCGGGCGAGCCTGTCCAAGGGTGTGCTCGGCCAGGCCCGGCGGATGGCCGCGGCCATGGTGGAGCGGCTGGCCCCGTACGCGGAGCGGGGCGTGCTGATCGTCGGCGTGGAGCCCTCCTGCCTGCTCACCCTCGCCGACGAGTACCGGATGCTGCTGCCCGACGACGAGCGTGTGCCGGTCGTCGCGGCGGCGGCGCGGCTCGTACCGGAGCTGCTGGTCGAGGCGATCGACGACGGCGAGCTCGTCCTCGACCCGGAGACGGAGGTGGCCGGGCGGCGCGTCGTGCTGCACGGTCACTGCCATGAGAAGGCCGTGGTGGGCACCGCCGCCACCCGTGCCCTGCTGGAACGGCTGCCGGGCGCCCGGGTCGAGGAGATCGACGCGGGCTGCTGCGGGATGGCCGGTTCGTTCGGATTCGAATCGGAGCACTACGACCTGTCCATGCGCATCGGGGGGTTGCGGCTGTTCCCCCGGCTCGCTCGCGAGGACGACGACGTCCTCGTCGCGGCGACCGGGGTGTCCTGCCGCCAGCAGATCGCGCACGGTGCCGGGCGACGCGCCCGGCACCCCGTTGAACTCGTCCGCGCGGCACTCCCGCCGCCCTGACCCAGCGCCTCGGGGGAGAATCGGAGAGCACCGTGTCGCCCGAGCTCATATCGGTCCTGGCACTGGTGGTGATGTTCGTCATCGCCACCACGATGCCCATCAACCTGGGCGCCCTCGCCCTGGTCGGCGCTGGTGTCGTCGGCCTCTACGTGGCGGGGATGTCGGAGGACGACATCCTCGGCCAGTTCCCCGGCGACCTGTTCGTGACGCTCGTCGGCGTCACGTACCTGTTCGCCATCGCCTCCAACAACGGGACGGTGGACTGGCTCGTACGGGCCGGCGTACGCGCGGTCAGCGGCAGGCTCGTCGCCATCCCGCTGGTGATGTTCCTGATCGCCGCGCTGCTCACCGGCATCGGCGCCGCGGCGCCCGCGGTCGCGGCGATCCTGGCGCCGATCGCGTTCGGCTTCGCGTACCGCTACAACATCCATCCCCTGCTCGTCGGTCTCGCCGTCGCGCACGGCACACAGGCCGGCGCGTTCTCCCCGATCAGCGTGCTCGGCACGATCGTCAGCCAGGTGCTGGACAAGAGCCCGCAGGTGCCGCAGAACGACCTGTGGTTGTTCCTCGGCAGCTTCATCTTCAACACCGCGGCGATCGTGATCGTGTTCTTCCTGTTCGGCGGGCCCAAGCTGATGGGCCGGCGGGAGGGTGACGAGGACAGTGGCGGCGGTTCCGAGGCCGCCTCGGCGAGCCGGCCGGCCACGGCGGGCGACGCCGGGGCGGTCAAGGCGCCGGAGAGCGCGAGCGACCTCCGGCTGACCATGCACCAGGGCTTCACCCTCCTCGGCATCGTCCTGCTGTGCGTCTTCACCCTCGCCCTAGGCCTGGACGTCGGCCTCGTGGCGGTCACCGTCGCGGTCGCGCTCACGCTCATCTCACCCAGGGAGGGCAAGGGCGCCGTCGACAAGATCGCCTGGCCGGTCGTGCTGCTGGTCGGCGGTGTGGCCACGTACGTGGGCGTGCTGCAGGAGATGGGCACCGTCGACTTCATCGGCCAGGGCATCGCCGGGATGGGTACGGCCCTGGTGGCCGCCCTGCTGATCTGCTACCTCGGCGGCGTGGTGTCCGCGTTCGCGTCCTCGGTCGGCATCATGAGCGCGCTGATCCCGCTGGCCGTACCGTTCCTGGTCCAGGGTGAGATCGGCGCGGTCGGCATGGTCGCCGCGTTCGCGGTCTCGGCCACGATCGTGGACGTCAGCCCGTTCTCCACCACCGGCGCGTTGCTGGTGGCGAACGTGCAGGGAATGGACCGTCAGGTCTTCTACCGCCGCCTGCTCGCCTACGGAGCCGTCATCGTCGCCGTGGGCCCGCTGTCCGCCTGGCTCTTCCTCGTCGCGCCCGGCTGGCTCTAGCCCTCTAGGCCTCAGTCACCCGCCTCCTTCTCCGGGAGGAGGCGGGTGACCATGGTCGTAAGGAGGTCGTCGAGGTCGAATCGGCCGAGCACGGCGGGGGCGGTGATCTCGTCGAGGATCAGGCCGAGCATGGCGAAGTAGAGCAGGATCACGCCGGCGCGGTCGCCGGGCAGGCCGAACTCCCGGTGGTCCAGGTGGAAGGCGATGTTGTTGTCCAGCTCGGCGCCGAAGATCTCGTTCAGCTCGGCCTGGAGCTCGGGGCGGCGGGTGCCCTCCAGGCGTAGCTCGAACATCGCGGCCCGTTCGGCCTCACCGACTCGCCGAACAAGCGCTTCGACACGGTCGTGATGGGCCGGGGCACGTACGAGCCCGGGCTCGCCATCGGCATCACGAGCCCGGACGCGCACCTGCGGCAGTACGTGGTGTCCACCACACAAGAGGAGCTGGACCCCGCGGTGCCGATCGTCCGCGAGGATCCGGTGGGCCTGGTGCGGAGGTTGAAGGCGGAGGACGGCCTGGACATCTGGCTCGGTGGCGGCGGCAAGCTCGCCGCCACCCTGCGGGACGAGATCGACGAGCTGATCCTCAAGCGGAACCCGCTCGTCCTCGGCTCGGGCATCCCCCTCTTCGACGGCCCGTTCGCGCCCCAGACCTTCGTTCCCGCCGACTCACGAGACTTCGACTCCGGCCTCGGCATCACGCGTTTCACGATGGCGTGATCCGGAGCGCCGCGCGTAGGTGTGCCAGCAGGCGATGGCGGCCAGGGCGACGCTGACGACCACGATGAGGAGGCCCGGGGCGTCCCAGAGGGACAGGCCGGAGCCGACGAGCAGGATGGCGAGCACCCAGCGGAGCGCGCCGTCTGGCACGCGGGTGGCGAGCTTGGCTCCGGCGTAGATGCCGGGGATCGCGCCCAGCAGCACCGTGCCGGCGAGAGCCAGCCTGGTGTCGCCGAAGATCAGATGTCCCAGCGCGGCCGACAGGACGAGGGGGATGGCCTGGACCAGATCGGTGCCCACCAGCTCGCTGGGCCGCAGCCGCGGGTGGGTCAGCATCAGCATCACGACGATGAGTGAGCCGGATCCGACCGAGGTTATTCCGACGATCAGCCCACCGGCCAGGCCGATCAGCAACGTCGGCACCGGCCGCGCCACGACGGGGGAGGCCGGCGACTCGGCCTCCCGGCGACGGGCGAGCATCGGGCGGACGGCCATGCCCACCACTGCGAGCAGCAGTGCGGCACCGATGGCGAGCTTGAGCCGGTCCTGCAGTTCGGCTCCCGAACCCAGCAGGCTGACCAGCCAGGCTCCGAGGAATCCGGCGGGCACCGCGGTGGGGAGCAACCAGCGCACGATGTCCCAGCGCACGGTGCCCGCCCGATGGTGCACGACGGCACCGACGGGCTTCATCGCCACGGAGACGGCGAGGTCGCTGCCGACGGCGGCGGTCGGGTTCACGCCGAAGAGCAGCACCATGGTCGGCGTCAGCAGCGCCCCGCCGCCCATGCCGGTCATCCCGACGGCGAGACCGACCAGGACACCGGCGAGCACCAACGGCCAGGTCAAGTCCACACGAGGAATAGTCCCATATACCTACCAAACAAGTCTAGATAGTCTCCTACCAACGCCCGCTGGAGGCGCGACCTGGGATAGGCGCCCACCACCGGCCGGCAGTTCCGGGGATGGCCACGGCCTGGGGAACAGGCCGGGGAGTGGGCTGGGGAGTGTGGGCTGGGGCCGGGCCGGGGAGCGGGCCGGGGAGTGGATCGGCCGCTGACGGGCACCCTCACTCCCCAGCCGCTCGCCCAAGCGGGAGGGCGGCGGCTACACCTCGCCGACGGAGGCACGCTCGCTCCCCAGCCGCATCCCCAAGCAGAACCACGGCCGCCACCGCCCCGCCAGCGAGACCACCCCCGCTCCCCAGCCGCATCCCCAAGCGGAGGGCGGCGGGTTACGTCTCGGCGAAGAGTAGGTCGAGGGCTATTGCGCGGTATTGGCGGACGTGGACTAGGGAGAGGGCGGCGGCGGCCTCGGCGTCGCCGGAGGTGATGGCCTCGTACAGCTCCTGGTGTTCCTGCCAGAGCCGGCCGGGGTCGTCCACCTGCTGGAACAGCCAGCGCAGCCGGCCCTCCAAGGGCTCCAGTACGGAGCCGAGCAGCTCGTTGTCGGCGAGCGCCACGATGTGGTGGTGAAAGTCCGCGTTGGCCCGGCTGATCCGGTCCGGCCGGCCGGACAGCGTGGCCTGCCGGGCGCGCTCCACCAGCCGTCCCAGCCGGGCCAGCCCGGCGGGGTCCGCCCGCTCGGTGGCCAGCCGGGTGGCGAGCACCTCCAGCGCCTCCCGTACGTCGAAGAGCTGGACGACGTCGCGGCGGGACAGCTGCCGTACGACGATCCGCCGCGGCGACAGCGCCTCCAGGAAACCCTCACTGATCAGGATCCGGATCGCCTCACCCACCGGCACCCGGGACAC
>WHSL01000358.1 GCA_009380095.1 Streptosporangiales bacterium
CGCCGTGCTGTGGGCCTTCCCGATGTTCCTGCTCGTGGACACCGCGGCGGTCCCCTTGGTCTTCGCGGCCTGCTGGTCATCACCGTGGCCAACGCGGTCATGGCCGGGCCTCAGGCCGCGCTGATCAGCGAGATGTTCCCGGTGCGGCTGCGGTACAGCGGGGCGTCCCTGTGCTACCAGTTCGGGTGATCGTGTCGGCGCTGGTCGCCGTCGTCTCCGTGGTGAGCCTGCTGGCGATCGCGCTGGCGGGCGCGCCCCTTCTCCGGCCCGTGGACGAGCCCGACCCGGGTGCGGCACCGGTGGCCGAGCCCGGCGAACCGGCCTGATGCTCAGGCCCGGCCGGCTCGATCGGTTCGCAGCGCCGTGCCGATGATCTGGGGGGCGGCGGGGAACGGGACGCCGCTCTCGGCGGAGTCGAGGTGGTCCAGCCGTTCGATGGTGAAGCCGGCCGCGGCGATGGCGGCTGCGGTGTCCCGGCCGGTACGGCAGCCGCCGTTGACCCGCGGCCAGAGTGTGGCGTCAGCGAGCCGCTGGACCCGCCGGCGGCCCGGCGTCGTGGCCCGTACGTGCTCGAGAAAGCGCAGCTCACCGCCGGGGCGCAGCACCCGGGCGATCTCGGCGAGGGCCGCGCCCGGGTCCGGCACGGTGCACAGCACGAGCGACACGACGGCGGCGTCGAAGGTCCCGTCCTCGGCGGGGAGCCGGTCGGCGACCCCGTCGGCGACCTCGACGGGGATCGGCGCCTCCCGCCCCGCGGCCTCGGCGAGCTTCCGCAGGTGCGCCTCGGGTTCCACGGCCAGGAGCGCCGCGACCTCGGGCGGGTAGTGCGGGAAGTTGGCCCCGGTGCCGGCCCCGACCTCGATGACGCGCCCGGACAGCCCGGCGAGCAGCCGCGCGCGGTGTACCGCGAGCCCGCGGTCCATCAGCGGTACGACGCGGGCGTAGAGCCGCGCGAACAACGGATGCCGTACGTGCGTCATGCGCTGGTCCTCTCGGTGTGGCGGGTTAGACGAGGGGCCGGCCCAGCCGGTCCTGGAGGAGGGCCTGCTGGGCGGGGTTGGTGGCAAGCTCGAGCGCGCGCCGGTCGGCGGCGTGCGCGCCCTCCGCGTCGCCGAGGCCGCGGAGGAGCTCGGCGCGGGTGGCGTGGTAGAGCGGGTAGCGCTCGAGGGCGCGCCGTTCGGGCGGGGTGAGCTCGTCCAGCGCGGCCAGCGCGGTGGCCGGGCCCCGTGCGTAGCGTACGGCGATCGCGCGGTGCAGCCGGTGGATCGGGGACGGGGCGAGCCCGAGCAGCATGTCGTACAGCACGGCGATCTGCGGCCAGTCGGTGTCCTCCCAGGCCTCGGCCTCGGCGTGACAGGCGACGATGGCGGCCTGCAGCTGGTACGGGCCCGGCCGGCGGGCCGCGGCGGCGCGTTCCAGCAGCGTGACGGCCTGGGCGATGGCGGGCCGGTCCCACCGGGTCCGATCCTGGTCGCGGAGCAGTACGAGCGCGCCCTCGGCGGTGAAGCGGGCCGCGGCGCGGGCCTGGTGCAGGCGGATCAGCGCGAGCAGGCCGAGGACCTCGGGCTGCCGGGGCATCAGCCAGGCGAGCTGGGCGGCCAGCCATTCGGCGTCGCCGGCGAGCGTCGCGGCGTGCGGCCGATCGCCGCCGCTGGACAGGTACCCCTCGTTGAACAGCAGGTAGATGACCGAGAGCACCTGGTCGAGCCGTTCCGGCAGCTCGTCGTCGGGCGGGATCCGGTACGGGATGCCCGCATCGGTGATCTTGCGCTTGGCGCGGGTGATGCGCTGCGCGATGTTGGCCTCGCCGGTCACGAACGCGGCGGCGATCTGGGCGGTGGTCAGCCCGCACACGGTCCGCAGGGTGAGCGCGATCTGCGCCTCCCGGGGCAGGGCCGGGTGGCAGCATGTGAAGATCAGCTTCAGCCGGTCGTCGGGGTCGGGCTGGGGCGGCCAGCGCAGCGCGGCCAGCTTGTCGCGGTACGCCGCCTGTCGGCGGAGCGTGTCGATGCCGCGGCGGCGGGCCACGGTCAGCAGCCAGGCGTCCGGGTGGTCGGGGATGCCGTCCTCGGGCCAGCGGCGCAGCGCGGTCTCCACGGCGTCGGCCACCACGTCCTCGGCGGCGGCGAAGTCGCCGAGGACCCGTACCAGGCAGGCGGTCAGCCGGCCCGCGTGCTCCCGTACCACGCGGGCCAGCTCCCCGTGCACCTCGTCGTGCCGGTCGTCCACGGCGTGTCAGTCGATCGGGCGGATCTCGACGAGGGGGCAGGCGGGCCAGCTCCGGGCGATGGCCAGGGCCTGATCCAGGTCGGCGACCTCGATCTCGGCGTAGCCGGAGACGACCTCCTTGCCCTCCACGAACGGCCCGTCGGTGACGATCGCCTCGCCGCCGGTGAGCCGCATCGTCGTCGCGGTCTCGGCCGGGCGCAGGTGGGCGTGGTGGGTGATCTCCGCGGCGTGCTCCGCGAACCACTGCCCGACCCGCTCGAACGCGGCCTGGCGCTCCGCCTCGTTCATCGCCTCGAGCTCGCGCGCGAACTCCTCGGTCTCCATGAACAACAGTACGAACTTCACCTCTCGCTCCCTTCCCCCGCAGGGACATCCTGGGGCAGCGGGCAGTACAGGTCGACCCCGTTGCCGTCCGGGTCGGTCACGCTCGCGTACCGCATCCCCCAGAACGCGTCCCACGGCTCCTGGACACCGGGGTAGCCGGCGCCGGTCAGGCCGGCGTACGCCGCGTCCACGGCGGCGGGGGAGGGGTACTGGAACGACAGGTAGGTGCGCGAGTCCCCGTCGGGGCGCCGCCAGCCGGCGGTCTGGGCGGCGCCGCGGAACTTCTCGGTGTCCAGCATCAGGTGCAGCCCGCTGGGCAGGTCGCAGCCGGCGTGGTCGGGGTAGGTCGGGTCGACGGTGAAGTCCAGCCCGAGCCGGGCGTAGAAGGTGATCGCGGCCTGGATGTCGGACACGATGATGTCGATCGTGTCCATCACCGGTACGGCCGTACCGGTGTCGGCGCTGTTCGCGGACGGGTTCATCACCCGCTCCTTTCCCACGGAGTGGGGGCCCGAAGGCCCGGTTCACCCCCTAGACGAACGGGGCCTCGCCGATTTCGACACCCCCGCCCACCGATCCGGATCCCGGCCGGCCGTCAGAATCCCGACGGCCGTCCGGGCACGAGCCGATGGTTCTCGTCCCCTTTGAGCGCCGGGCTGAAGACGCAGATCACCCGGAGCCCGTGGGCCGTGGTCAGCCGGTGCTCCTCGCCCTTGCCGGGCGCGTAGAGCGTGCCCAGGCCGGTGGGCGAGGTCCAGGCCGCCGCCAAGGGGGAGCTCGGCACGATCACCGTCGGCTCGTTCCCCTCGACCATCTCCTCGCTGCTGATCCCCGCGGCGCGGACCGTGCGGGAACGTACGCCCGGGCTGCGGATCGACATCCGCGAGGTCAGCGTCCCCGCCGACCTGGACCGGCTGGCCGGCGGCGACCTC
>WHSL01000064.1 GCA_009380095.1 Streptosporangiales bacterium
GCCTGTGTGCTAAGGCCACTCGTCGCCACTGAGTCACACCGTTCGCCGGACAAGCCCTCTGCGTGCCCGAAACGATCATCGTCGGTCGCGCGGATCGTCCAGGTGGGCGCGGATTTGGTCGATGCTGACTTCCTCTGCGTGCTGGAGACCGAGGTCGGTGAGGATGTTCAGGGCGAGTTGCCAGTGTTCGCGTGCTTGCCGGTGCCGGCCGAGATCACTGTGTACGCGCGCCAACCCGTACAGGGCACGGGCCTGATCGGCGGGTTGGCCGAGGTCGCATGCGAGGTCACGGGCGACACGGTGGTGGGTGAACGCTGCGGCGGGTTGGCCGGTCGCACGGCGCGTGTAGCCGAGGTTGTGCAGGACTTCGAACTGGTAGTTGTGGTCGTCGGTCTCCAGCGCGAAGTTCAGTGCCTGCTCGAGGCAGTCGGCGGCCGACCCGTAGCGGCCCTGCGCTCGCCGGGTCACACCGAGACCGTGCAACGCGATCAGTTCGCTTTCTCGGTCGCCGATATCGCGGGCGATGTCCAGGGCTTGGCCGAAGCAGTCGGCGGCCGCTCCCAGCCGTTTCTGGGATCGGTGGAGGTGGCCGAGGCTGCATAGCGCGGTGAGTTCACAGAGGTCGCTGCCGATATCGCGGGCGATGTGCAGAGCTTGGCCGAAGCAGTCGGCCGCGGGTTCGAACCGGTTCTGATAACGGTGGAGGTAGCCGAGTCCGCGCAGCGCGTCGTACTCGCCCAGCCGGTGGCCGATGCGCCGGGCGATGTGCAGGGCTTGGCTGAAGCAGTCGGCGGCGGGTTCGAACCGGCTCTGAAATTTGTGGACCTCACCGAGTCCGCACAGCGCGTCGAGTTCACCTAGCTGATGGCCGAGTTCGCGGGCGGTGTCCAGGGCATGGCCGACCAGATCGACGATCTGCGTGTAGCGGCCGCGGCGATGAAGGTGCCTGCGCAGGGTGGCCGACAGGTGCAGAGTGTGGGCCGGCCAGCCGTGGCCGGCGGCGTACGAGGCGGCGGCGAGCAGGTTGATCAGCTCAGCCTCCAGCCATGCCGCCGCACCGGTCCGCCGGTCTGCCTGTCCCTCCGGCCGTCCGTTCGTCTGCTCGGCAAACGCCGGGGTGGGGCTTGCCGGTCGGCGAATTCGGGGCAGGTACGCGGCCAGGTGGGGATAGACGACGTCCGTGGCGACCGACGCGGTGTGGGTGTAGTGGTCGAATAGGCGGCTCAGGGCGGCGCGCCGGGCAGCCTCGCTGTCCTTGTCCACCGACGCGTGGGTGGCGTAGACGCGTAGCAGGTCATGAAACCGGAACCGGCCTGGGGTCGGTTCGTGCTGGAGGTGGGCGTCGGTCAGGTCGTCGAGCAGTCGGGTGGCGTCGCGTACGGTGGTGTCGGCGAGCGCGGCGGCCGCGTACGCGTCGATGTCGGCGCCTGGGTGCAGGCTGAGCAGCCGGAACATCCGCCGGTGGGCGGTGCTCAGCTGCCGGTAGGACAGGTCGACGGCCGCGGTGACGCTGCGCGGGTTGAAATCGAGCTCGCTCAGCCGGTGCTGATGGTCGCGCAGCCGGTCGGCCAGATCCGCGGCGGTCCAGCATGACCGGGCGCTGAGGCGGGCGGCGGCGATGCGGATGGCCAGCGGGAGCCGTCCGCACAGCTCAACGATCTCAGCCACCGTCGGGGACGTGTGGTCCTCGCCGGTGATTCGGCTGAACAGTCCGAGCCCGTCCTTGAGCGGGAGGGCATCAAGAGACAGTGAGTGGGCGTCGTCGAGGCCGGCCAGGCGCCGTCGGCTGGTGATCAGCACCAGACAGCCCGGTGTGCCGGGCAGGAGGCGGCTGACGTGGGCCTCGTCTATGGCGTTGTCCAGGACGACGAGCATTCGCCGATCGGCCAGCCTGGTGCGATAGAGCGCGGCACGGGCGTCGAGGTCTTGGGGGATCTGCTCGCCGCGCACACCCATGCCGCGCAGCATCTGATCGAGCGCGCCGGCCGGATCGACCGGTGTCACCTCCCGGGTGAACCCGTGCAGGTCGACGAACAGCTGCCCATCCGCGTATCGATCGGCCAATCGGTGCGCGGCGTGTACCGCCAGCGCGGTCTTACCGACGCCGGGCATTCCGTCGATCGTCACGATCACCGGTGCGGCGGGTACGTCGGCGTTGCCGGCGTTGCGCCCGGCGATGGTGAGCAGCCGGGCGAGCTCGACCTCCCGGCCGGTGAACGTCGACAGGTCGCCGGGTAGCTGCCGCGGAACCGGCACCTCTTGTGCCATCTCATCGTCCGGGCGGAGCAGGGGTGACGGTGGCGACGTCTGGCCGGGTGCCAGGTCACGGTCGTTGCGCAGTATGGCCAGCTGGAGCTGTTGAAGCTGGTTTCCGGGGTCGATACCGATTTCATCGGCCAGCCGCTGTTTGACCTGCTGATAAGCGGTCAGAGCGTCGGCCGTGCGACCGCCGCGATGCAGGGCGAGCATGAGCTGGGCCACGAAACGTTCGCGGAGCGGATGCTCGGCAACCAGATCGATCAGGTCGGTGACGATCTCGGCGTCGTGGCCGTTGGTCAGCACGGTGTCGTACAGCTCTTCGAGACTGGCCAGGCGAAGCTCGGCCAGCCTGGTGGCCGAGGCGGTGATGATGGAGGTGGGCGGCATGTCGGCGAACGGCGCTCCACGCCACAGCCGATGCGCCTGGCGGAACAACGTCACACAATGGCCTAACCGGCCCGCCTGACGGGCGATACGAGCGTCGGCTATCAGTTTCTCGAACCGGTGTACGTCGAGCTCTCCGTCTTCCACCCGCATCAGGTAACCGGGCTTGCGGGTGACGAGCCGATCGGCCGCCGGGGTGTTCCGCAGCGCACGACGGACTCTGGAGACGTAACCGCGTACGAGCGCCCGCGCCTGCGCCGGGGGCCGCTGTGGCCACAGCTCATCCACCAGCTGCTCCACACTGACCAGGTCGTTGGCGCGCGCCAGCAAGATCGCCAATACGCCCCGGTTTCGAGGCGTCTCGACGACCACAGATCCACCCTGATGGGTGATCTCGAGTCGCCCGAGCACCCCAAACTCCACAAGGCCTCCCCGATGGCCGTGCCTTTCGGTACAGCGCACCATTCTGGGCCCATCAGGCCGTTCCCGCCGTGCGTTCCCGGTTCACATCCACGTTTCGTCCACTTTCCAGCCAACGACCGGTGCCAGGATCTACCTCCGCGTCAGGTCAGACGGTCTCGGGGGTGGCGCTCTGCGACTGGCCCTCCTGGCGCGAATTTCGATAGCCGACATCGCGGCATCGAGGTGGACCAGGGAGGCTGGAAAAAGAGATGCTCACGAAGATCGAAGAGCTCGGAGACCGCCTGCTCAGCTTGGTGGTCCCCCACGCACACGCGTCCGCTGCCAGAACCTGCTGCTATTGGGATGGCGTATGCGACCGCACCCGGGATTGGTGGTGCTGCAACCAGGAGGGTGGAACCGCACCCGGAAGATGCGACTTCCGCAGGTGTTCTTACTCGAACCCCTATCCCTGCTGAGTAGGTCAGTTTGCGATGAGTTATGTCGTGCTGGGTTGCCGCTGCGTGGTCGGGTTGGTGTTCGTCGCCTCGGTGGTAGGCAAGCTTCGCGGCCGCGAGTCCTACGCCGGATTCGTGGCGGCCACAGGTCGGCTGGGACCCGGGTGGGTGCTCTCTCGGGTCCCGGCAGGTGTGATGGCCGGTGGCGTGATCGCCGCTGAGGCGACGGTGGTGGTGCTACTCGTGCTGCCCGGTACGGCGTGGATGGGTTTCGCCCTTGCCGGCCTGCTGGCGATGGCCTTCGCCGCGGCGGTCCTGGCCGCATTGCGACGTGGGGATCGCGCACCCTGCCGCTGCTTTGGGGTCTCGGCCCGTCCGGTCGGTGGGGTGCATCTCGTCCGCAACGTTGTGCTCGCTGCCGCCGCCGGCCTTGGGATGGCCGGCGGCGCGGCTGCGGCCGGGTCGCTGGAGCCGGCGGGCGTCATCGTTGCGGTGGTCGCCGGTGCGGTGGTCGGCGCCTTCGTGGTAGCCGCTGACGACGTGGCCGAACTGTTCCGACCTGTGGTGTCTCTCGATGGACACCATGCCACGAAGGGAATCTTGCGATGATAACCGTTGTTGCGGCGCTGGCCCTCCTCGCCCTCGCGGTCTGCCTGCTGGATTTGGTACTTACGCTCGGCGTGATCCGGCGGCTCCGCCGGCACACCGAGCTGATCTCGAACCTGTCGTCCGGAATGCGGCCCTACGCGATACTCGCCGAGGGGGAGACCGCCGGGCCGTTCGAGACCGTCGCCACCACCGGTGAGCCGGTGTCCCGGGACCGGCTGTCCGGCCGGACCCTGGTCGGCGCCTTCGCGCCGCACTGCCCTGCCTGCGAGGAAAAGCTGCCCGCTTTCGTCGATTTCGCGAAGACGTTCCCCGGCGGACGCGACCAGGTGATCGCCGTCGTCGTGGGATCGGAGAACGAGGCGGAAGCCCACCGCGAGCAGCTGGAGCCGGTCGCCCGCGTCGTCATCGAGCCGCCGATGACCGGTGAGATCGGCACGGCGCTGGCGTTGAATTCCTTTCCGGCGTTCGGCGTCCTCGACCAATCCGGAACGGTGGTCACCAGTGGCATGGAGCTGAACGGATCGACCGCCACCGTCGGCGTGTGACCACCGCTTATGGGCAACAGCCTGGGCGGGGTCAGAACTGGAGCCAGGGCCGGCGCCGCCAGGATCGTGCACGCCCTGGCTCTGGCATGGCGCGCCGGCCGGTATCAGATCCTCGGCTACGGGGCGCTGGAGCTGGTGGCGGCGGTGGTGCCGGTCTGGGTGGCGTGGCTGACCAAGCTCGCGCTGGACGCGATAGTGGGGCGGTCGATCAGCGGTTACGCTCTGGCCTGGATGGGCGGCGGGCTCCTGGTGGCCGGGCTGGCGGCCGCCGTACTACCGCAGGCGTCCGGTTACCTTCGGCAGGAGCTCGAGCGCCGGATCGGCCTGACCGCCCAGGATCGGCTCTTTGCGGCGGTCGAGCGCCTCCCCGGTCTGGCCAGGCTCGAGAACCCGATATTCCTGGACCGGCTGGCGTTGGCTCAGGGAGCCGGTGGCAGCACATCCGCCATGGTGGTTTTCGGCGTGCTGGCCATCTGCCGGGGCGCGATCACCATCGTCGCGTTTCTCGGCTCGCTGCTGATGATCAATCGCTGGCTGGCGTTGGCGGTGACGCTCGCGGCCATCCCCGCGCTGGTCGCCCAGCTGCGTCTGTCCCGGCTCCGCGCGGCGATGATGTGGCGGATCAGCCCGATGGAGCGGCGGGAGATCTTCTTCCAACGGCTGCTGGGCAGCGTGCAGGCGGCCAAGGAACTGCGCGTGTTCGGGACCGCCCGCTACTTCCGCGAGTTGATGACCGCGCACCGGCGGGAGGTCAACGCGCAGCGGCGCCGGATGGACCAGCGCGACCTGATCACCCAGGCCGGCCTGGGAGTGCTGGCCGCCGGGATCGCCGGGGCCAGCCTGCTGTGGGCGCTTTTCACCGCCCGAGCCGGTGGGCTCACGGCCGGCGACATCCCGCTGCTCATCGCATCCGTGGCGGGGGTCCAGGGCGCCACGGCCTCCCTGGTGAGCGAGGTGACCCAGGTCGACCATGAGCTGCTGCTCTTCGACCATTACCTCACCATCACCACAGCCGGGCCGGACCTTCCGGTGCCCGCCAAGCCGCGCGTGACCGCGCCGTTGCGTCGCGGTATCGAGGTCCGCGGGGTGTGGTTTCGCTACTCGCCTGAGCATCCCTGGGCGCTGCGTGAGGTGAACCTCACGATCCCGTACGGCCGGTCGGTGGCCCTGGTGGGCCGCAACGGCGCCGGGAAGAGCACGCTGGTGAAGCTGCTGTGCCGGTTCTACGACCCCGACCGCGGCGCGATCCTCTGGGACGGGGTGGATCTGCGTGACATGGATCCGGCCGCGCTGCGGTCGCGAATCGGCGTGGTGTTTCAGGACTATATGGAGTACGACCTGACAGCGGCCGACAACATCGGGCTCGGCGACATCCACAACCGGGATGCCGGCCGTGTGCAGGCCGCGGCACGCAGGGCCGGCGTGCACGACACGCTGGCCGCGCTGCCCCGCGGCTATGACACGCTGCTGTCGCGCCAGTTCTTCGCGGGCGAAGCCGGGCAGGACGACACTGATTCGGAGGCCGGTGTCGCACTCTCCGGAGGCCAGTGGCAGCGGATGGCGCTGGCCCGCGCGTTCCTGCGCGACCAGCGGGACCTGCTGATCCTCGACGAACCCAGCTCCGGCCTGGACGCCGAGGCCGAGCACGAGATCCACACGCGGCTACGAGAGCACCGCGCGGCCCGGACCAGCGTGCTGATCTCGCACCGGCTGGCAGCGGTTCGCGACGCGGACCGGCTCGTCGTACTCGACCAAGGACAGATCGTGGAACAAGGCACCCACGCCGAGTTGATGGCGACAGCCGGCACGTACGCCGGAATGTTCACGCTGCAAGCACGCGGCTACCAGGCGGGCCCGGCCATGGACGTGGCGACGCCATGGTTCTGACCGCCCTCGCCGCCGTGACCACGCTCGCCGGGACCGCCGCACTCATCGCCTGGCTCCGCCGTCTTTTCGTCGTGATCGACGTGGCTGGCTCGAGCATGAAACCCACGCTCTACGCAGGCGACCGCGTCCTGGTGCGGCGCCGGCCGCTGCCGTACATCCGGGCCGGCGACATCGTCGTCATCGAGAACGCCGAACACGGTGGGACGAGCCGTCACCCGGGCGCCGCCGCGCGCGGAAGCCGGAGCCTCTCCGGCCATTTCTGGATTATCAAACGGGCCGCCGCCTTGCCCGGTGATCCAGTGCCCGCATCGATGGCCGCCGTGGTGTCGGCCGCCGCGGGCACCCCCGTGCCGGACGGCCGCCTGCTCGTCCTTGGCGACAACACCGTCGGCAGCAGCGACTCCCGCGACTTCGGCTACCTTTCCGGAGACGGCGTGCTCGGCGTCGTCGTACGCCGGCTACCGCCCCGATGAATTGTGTCCGGCCCAGCTGAGCCGGGCGACTGGGCGGGACCCGTCCCGTACCGCGGGCTCTAATGTCGCGACATGGTCAACTCGCCATCCGATCCGCGTATCACCCTCTCGCGCGTGCTCATACCGGCCGGCTTTCTTCTCGCGCTGCTGGCCGAGGCCCTCCTGCCGTTGGCGGGCGTGTCCTGCGGCGCGGACACACACGGCCTCATACGCATCTGCTACCCGGGCTGGGGCGCGGTTTCGGGCACGCCGGACATCACCTCGCCCTTCGTGATGTCCCCGGACCCGGCCACCGTTGTCGGCCCGGCCGCGACGCTTCCGGCCGGTATCCGGCTGGTGGCCGCACTCACCGCGCTGGTGCTGCTCGCCGGCGCGGCCAGCGTCTTGATACCTGACACCCATCGTCGTGCGACGGCCGGCGCTACCGCCACGGCCCTGAGCCTGGTGTTGCTGGTGGCGACCGCCGCCCTGGCCGCCGCGCACACCGGCTCGGTCTTCGTCTACGTCGATGCCTCCTCGTCGGCGTGGCTCGGTGTCGGCGATGGTGCCGGTGTATCCGGCGGGTTCTGGCTCACGCTGGTGCTTGAGGTCGTGACCGGTGCCGTGGTCCTGGCCGACATCGTGCGCCTACGGGCGGCGCGCTTCGATGCGGATCTACGCATGCCGGACCCGACGACTGACGGCTGATCCGCAGACTCTGAATGGCCGCGTGCTTATTGACCGCCGGTTGAACCGGTGGCAACGGCCGACGTTGAGTCGCACGGTGTGCGTGCCACCGTGCACGAGAGACTCACGGGCTACGAGGAAACCCCACTTGCGCTCTCCACGGCCGGTTCCGGCCGGTTCCGCGCCGAGATCAACGAGCGGGAACAGCAGATCGAATACACGCTCAGCTACGCGGGCCTGGAGGGAGACGTCGCCGCGGCGCACATCCACTTCGGGGCAAAGGCGCAGAGCGGCGGCATCAGTGTCTTCCTGTGCACCAACGGAGGCGACGGCCCAGAGGGCACCCAGCCCTGCCCCGCCGCTCCGGCGACGATCACGGGAACCATCACGGAGGCCGACGTTCTCGACCTGAGTAGACAGGGCCTCGGCGCCGGCGAGTTCGACGAACTCGTCGCCGCCATCCGTGCGGGCGCCACGTACGTGAACGTGCACAGCAGCCTGTACCCCACAGGAGAGCTCAGAGGGCAGCTCGATCACCACTGAACCCAGGTCGGGCGAGTAGGCCGTGATCAGGTCCACTGCTCCTGAAGCCGCTGGTCAGAGACGTTCTGACCAGCGGCTTCTTGCTGTGCGCCTGGTTGGTGGAAGCGGAGCGATCTTGATGCACCTCTGGAGTGCTCCGCCCATCAGGATCTTGATGTGGCGTCGACCTCGGTATACGGTCTGGCCAGCCCATCGGGGAAGAAGCCCACCGCGGACTTCGCCGTGGCCGTCGGCGAGGCCGACCGCCTGATGCTGGAGTCTCAGGTCCATCATCTCGGTCTGTTGGCACGGCTCCAGGAGTTCTGATGAACCTCGAGAATCTCGCGGCCTATCTGCAGCGGACGAAGCCGATGAACCGGCGCGACGCCCTCGGTGTGGCGGCCAAGACCGGCGTCGCACTGTCGGTGGCCGGCGCAGGCTTGTCCGGCGGCACCGCCCAGGCGGCTGCGCGGCCGGCGACCGGGAACGCGTCTCCATCCCCCGGTGAGGGGGACGAGATGTTCGACGTGGCGGCCGTCGAGAACGGCGCATGGGCGCCCGGACCGTACGGGCCCGATGATCAGCGGGGAGCCTTCAACGAGGTCACGCCGGCCAAGACGGCGCGGGCGCTGCGCCTGCTCGATGACCGCCGGCCGGTGAAGACGTACAACCTCGGTGACCTGATGTTCAACGGCTATCCGGCGTACGTCACCACGCCGGAACGGGTCTACGAGCAGCGCCTGGTGGTACTCGGCTACCAGCCGCCGCCCGAGTTCTTCGCCGAGGAGGGGATCCTGCAGAGCCCAACACCTATGGGCCCCAACCGGATCAGCGCGCACGAGGAGCGGTTCCCGCGCAGCGGCACGTATCAGATCGCCACCCAGCTCGACAATCTCGCGCACGTCGGCGTCGGGCGGATGTTCTACAACGGCTTCACCGGCCCGGAGATCGCCGCCGGATACGGCACGACCAAGCTGGGCGGCGAGCACATGGGCCCGATCGTGACGCGCGGTCTCGTTGTGGACGTACTCGGGCTGAAGGTCGCCACCGACGCCACCGGCGATTACTTCGTCGCCGACAACGGCGAACCGGTGCTGAACGACAACTACCGGATCACCGTGGAGGACATCGAGGCCGCGCTTGACCGTCAAGGCGTCCGCGGCCCGACGCCGGGCGACGTGGTGTTGTTCCGCACCGGATGGCACAACCTCGTGCGCGTGGACCCGGAGCGGTACCTGGCCAACGAGCCGGGAATCTACCTGCGCGAAGCGCGCTATCTGGCCAAGCACCGCCCGGCCATCGTCGGTGGCGACGCGTGGGCGCTCGAGACGCTCAACGAGGACGTCAACCAGGGCAACCTGTTCCCGGTCCACCAAGAGTTGCTCGGCAGGTTCGGAATCCGCATCGGTGAAGGCATCATCACCGACGCGCTCGTCGCCGACGGCGTCTTCGAATGCGTGTACATGTACGCCCCGCAGTTCGCGAAGGGCGCCACCGCGGCCAACAGCGCACCGGCAGCGCTCGCACAGCCCAGACGGCGTTGATCAGGACTGTGGCCTGTGGTGACGCCGTCCCTTCGCCGAATTGGCCACGCAATTCGCCAACGCCTATGCGTTGGTTCGCGGGACCCATCCAAGATCCAAATCGCGAAGCCGCGACACGGCTGTGACCAGCACAGATCAAGGCCGGAAAGAGTTCCCTGCTGTGGTCAGAGGGCCGAGGATTCATGGGTCAGGAATGATTTTTCAAGGACCTCATCGCCGATCTTCATGATCTGTGTCGGCGTGGCCAGCTTTGGCCGGGGGACAAATCGGAAATCCCCACCGCCAGGGCTGACAGGAAGCACCGCCAGGTGTCTAATCAATTTCGCTCCACCCGGTCGAGTCCCTCAGCGGGTGGTCCGAAGTCGCATCTTCTCCCCGCACTCAACGATGCGCCTGCGCTCGCGCGCTCGCACTGAGGGCGGGGAGGGGTACCGGCCATGCCGGACGAAGAGCTCTACGCGCTCAAGGACCGCGCCGCCGCCGTACTGATGCGGATCCCCGGCGTCACCGGGGTCGGCCTCGGCGGCCGCGAGCGAGACGGCAGACCCACGGGCGAGACCGTGCTCAAGGTCTTCGTCGAGCGGAAACGGCCGACGGCCGAACTCGCTCCAGGCGAGACGATCCCCGAGCAGTTCGAGGGCCTCGGCATCGACGTGTGCCTACTGGTCCCCGGCGAGCTCGAGACGGCGCCCGTCGAGGAGGAGGCGCCACCGCACGTCGTGCCGGGCTCCCCGCTGGTCTCCGAGAACGATACCGACGACGGGCGCTACCGGCCGCTGATCGGCGGCTCCCGCGTCGCGGTCGATCTGACCGGCGGCGGGTACGGCACCTTCGGCTGCGTCCTGCTGCACAAGACCGACCCCGGCAAGATCTACGTGCTGACCAACTGGCACGTGGTGACCGCCGACGGGGGCAAGGTGCAACCCGTCAAGGGCACCACCCGGGCCGGCCAGTCGGAGGCGAGGTCCAGCGCGACCAAGTGCTGCTCGCACATGATCGGCACGCTGGTCGCGGGCGGCAGGGACACCGTGCGGGACGCCGCGCTGATCCAGCTCGACGCCGGTATCGAGTACAAGAAAGAGATCATCGGCATCGGCACGGTCACCGGCACGCACACGGTGACCGTCGCGGAGGCGACGCCGCTCAACTACGCCGTACGGAAGCGCGGCGCGAGGACCCGGCTGACCGGCGGCATCGTGGAGGCGGTCGGCACCACGCACACGACCAAGGACGGCCTCACCCGCACCAACGTCATGGTCACCAAGCCCAACCTGAACATCGCGGTGAAGGCCGGCGACCCTCTGTACTTCAACGACCGGGGCGACTCGGGCAGCGTCCTCGTCAACGACAAGGGCGAGGCCGTGACGCTGCACTACGGCGGCTCGTTCGTCGCGGCGCTGAAGATGAACAAGAGCCTGTCGCTGCCGATCGAGCAGATGCTCGGGTTGTTCGACACGCAGGACCACGTTCCGGTCCAGATGGCCACCGCGACCACCCTCGGCGTCGTCTTCCCGGTGCCCGGCGCGACCACGGTCGCCCTACCGCAGGAGCTGGTGCCCGCGCTGACCGGCGCGCCCGCCGGCGAGGAGGTACGGGTGCCGGTCGAGGCCGCGTGGCTGCCCGGCGTGCCGCTGCCCACCCCGGAGCTGCTGACCGGTTTGGAACGGCAACTGGACGAGTCGGCCGCCGGGCGCAGCCTGATCACCCTCTGGTTACGCCACCACGAGGAGCTGATCGGGCTGATCGACGGCCACCGCAGGGTCGCCCTCGTATGGCATCGGTGCGGCGGGCCCGCCCTGCTGCAGATGTTCGTACGGATGGTCCACACCCCGGCGCTGCGGATGCCGGAGACGATCAACGGACGGCCGCTGTCGGAGAGCCTCAACCGCATCTGCGACACCTTCGCCGCGTACGCGACCCCGCCGCTCCGCGACGACCTGCTGAAGGCCCGGGGCTTACTCCCCGACCTGGCCGGCCTCAGCTTCCCCCAGATCCTCGACGCCCTGCGCAGGGCCTGAGGGGTTGACATGAGCGAGCCCTACAACCCGGATCCCGCCGAGATCAGGCGGGTCAAGCAGGAGACCGAGGAGCGGCTGCTCGCCATCCCGGGCGTCAACATCGTGGCGCTGGGCGGCAAGACGACCGGCGGGCGGGAGACCGGCGAGCTCGTCATCCAGGTGTGGGTGGACGTCAAGCGTCCGCTGGAGGACATCCCGCCGGAGGAGCGCATCCCAGCGGAGATCGACGGCGTCAAGACCGATGTCTACGTGGGCGGCGACATCGTCCTGGTGGTCGACCCGCCCAAGGGCGGGCTGGTCCGCGACGGCAGCATGGACGACTATCGGCCGCGTCCCGCCCTGGTCGGCGGGGTCAAATGCCAGGCCGAAGGCGGCCCGGGCGAGGGCACGCTCGGCTGCTTCGTCTCCGACCCGGCCGATGTCAGCATCGCGTACGGGCTCACCAACCAGCACGTGTTCCGGCTGACCGGCATCACCGACCCCAACACCAAGATGGGGCAGCCGTCCAACTCCTCGAGCACCTGCTGCAACGACATCATCGGCACGTACGGTGGCGGTTCCCGGATCGTGACACCGCAGGACGGCACCGCCCGCGACGAGGCGCTGATCAAGCTGCTGCCCGGCACCCAGTTCTTGGCTCAGGTCGCCGAGATCGGCTACATCTCGGGGTCCAAGACTGTCCTGGACACGGAGGTGCACGACCCCGCCAACCCCTACCTGGTGCGCAAGCGTGGCGCCCGCACGCGGCTCACCGGCGGGAAGGTCATCTCCGTGCAAGGGAGCACCGCGGCCAACCCGGACAACCTGATCATCGTCGAGCCGAGTGACAACCCCGGCCGGGGGCCTGGCGAGCCGCTGTTCTTCGACGCCGAGGGCGACTCCGGCAGCGTGCTCATCCGCACCGTGCGGGAGGGTGTGGAGGACAAACACTACGTCGTCGGCCTCGTCTACGCGCGCAGCTCCACGCGCGCCGAGCTCCTGGCCAAGGGCGTCCCGGCGAGCAGCCTGCCGCCGTTGCCGGCGGACGGGATCGAGCGGGTGAAGGGCTATGTACTGCCGATCGCCAAGATCCTCAAGCGATTCGCCGACATCGAGAACGTCGACGTCGTCGTGTCCACGGCCTCGGCGCTCGACCAGGTCCACACGGTGCCCGGCGGCACGACCGTCGCCGTGCCGGAGGAGATGGCCGCGCGGCTGGCCGGGGACCCGGCGTTCGTCGGCGGCACCGGCGGCGACGGCAGGGTGCGGGCGCCGCTCGCACGGTCCTGGTACGCCCAGGGGAGGCCGCCCGACGAACTACTCGCCGCGTTCCGTGCCCAGCTCGCGGCCACCGCCGTCGGGCGGCAACTGCTGGCCTTCTGGGATACCCATCAGGACGAGCTGCTCCGGCTGGTACGCACCGACCGGCGGGTGACGATCGCCTGGCATCGCGGCGGCGGCGCGGCGGTGCTGCAGTACCTGCTCCGCATGATCACCCGGCCCGAGCTCGTCCTGCCGGAGACCATCGACGGCGTGCCGGTCCTCGACTGCGCCCACCGGTTCGCCGACGTGCTCGCCGCCCGCGGCGGCACCGCGCTGGCCACCGACCTCGAGCCGTTACGCGCCGCCGTACCGGACATCGGCGGCCGCACGCTCGCCGAGATCATGATCGCGCTCGGCGCGGTGCCCGAGGAGGCCGGCCATGCCTGAGGTCGCGGGAAGCATCGAGCGAGTGGCGACCGAGCTCGCCGACGTGCTCACCAGGATCACCAACAAGCTGGGCGACGACTCGGTGCTCGACACGTTCGAGCTGCTCGGGGTGCGGTTCCCCGAGCAGTTCCTGACCGAGCCGACGATCACGGCCGCGCGTTCCACCATCTACAACTGCGGTGCCGAGCTGAGGCCGCTCACGCAGGAGTTGCTGTCCGCGATCACCTCCGGCAATGAGACCTCGGTCGCGGCGGCCTCGTTCGCGCTGGTCACCCAGTGCGGCCGCGTCACGGCGTCGTTACCCGAGCTGGCGAACGCCCTCGGTACCGCCGGGCCGAACCTGCCCGGCATCACCAAGGAACAGATCGACGAGCTGAACGAGGACCTGCCGCGCAAGCTGGCCGACCTGCTGCTCGCCGACGTGCTCGAACTGTCGGCACCCGCGGCCGGGCTGTTCCAGATCTTCGGCATCCTGGAGCGCACGTACGTGCCCGGCGACCCGGCCAACCCCGCGCGGCCGGACCACGAGCGGGTGTCCGTACGGCTCGACCGTCTGCTACCCGCGATCTCCAACCCGCTCGACCATCTCGGCATGCAGTACGGGTGGGGGACTCCGCAGTTCGACGCGGCCAAGCTGCTCGTCGTGATCGAGTCGGTGATCGGCGGGCTCGGGCTGCCGGTGCTGTTCACCCCCGGCACGGACACCGATCCGCCGCGGCTGCAGGCGTTCGCCGTCGACCTCGAACCGACCGATGACGGCGCCGGGCTGAAGGTGCTCGTGGCCCTGCCCGGCGCGCTGACCACGACCTTCACGTTCCCGGTCTCGCCGCCGACCTGGAACGCCGAGGTCAAGATCGCCGGCACGCTGCCGATGGGGGCGCACGGCGAGCTGCGGCCGCCGTTCCAAGTCGGCCTCACCCCGCCTGCCGGGCCGTTCAGCGCCGAGCTGACGGCGGGCGTCAAGGCCAGGCCGCCGACGCCGTTCCTGCTGTTCGGCGAGGCCGGGGGGAGCCGCCTGGAGTTCGCCGAGGCCGACCTGTCCGGCGGCTTCCGGCTGGTCTTCGACCCGGCCACCGGGCAGGCGCGCGGCGGCCCGGTAGCCGAGGGCGAGATCAGCGGCGGCAAGCTGATCATCGACACGTCCAATGGCGACGGCTTCATCTCCACGCTGCTCGGCGACCTGAAGCTGGAGGGCCGGTTCGGCATCGGCTTCTCCTTCACCCCCGAGGAGGGCCTGCGGTTCCACGGCAGTGGCGGGCTGGAGATCCAGATCCCGGTGCACGTCGAGCTGGGCCCGATCCAGCTGCAGGCGATCTACCTGATGGCGGCCATCGCGGACGGCAAGGTGCCGCTGGAGCTCTCCGCCGCGTTCACGGCCAAGCTGGGGCCGATCGCCGCGTCCGTCGACCGCATCGGGATCAAGGCCGACCTGAGCTTCCCCGACGGCGGCGGGAATCTGGGTCCAGCCCAGCTGAGCTTGGGGTTCAAGCCGCCGTCCGGTGTGGGTCTGTCGTTGGACGCCGGTGTGGTGGCCGGTGGCGGGTTCCTGTACGCGGACCCGGAGCGGGGCGAGTACGCGGGCGCGTTGCAGCTGGAGTTCGCGAACTTCCTCGCGGTGAACGCGATCGGGTTGATCACCACTCGCATGCCCGACGGGTCCAGCGGTTTCAGCCTGCTGCTGGTGTTGAACGCGGAGTTCGGGCCGATCGGGATCCAGCTGGGGTACGGGTTCAAGCTCGTCGCGGTCGGCGGGATCATCGGGCTGAACCGCACCATGCGGCTGCAGGCCCTGGCCGAGGGGGTGCGGACCGGGGCGATCGAGTCGGTGATGTTCCCCCGCGACGTCGTCGCCAACGCGCCCCGGATCCTGTCCGATCTGCGGGCGTTCTTCCCGCCGCAGGAGGGCACGTTCCTGATCGGCCCGATGGCGAAACTGGGCTGGGGCACCCCCACCCTGATCACCGTCTCCCTCGGGGTGATCATCGAGATCCCCGGCAACATCGCCATCATCGGCCAGCTCAAGGTCGCCCTCCCCGACGAAAAGGTCGCCCTGCTCCTTCTGCAGGTGTCGTTCATCGGGGCGATCGAGTTCGACAAACAACGCGTCTGGTTCTTCGCCTCGATGCACGGCTCCCGGGTGCTCACGATGAGCATCGACGGGGAGATGGGGCTGCTGGTCGCCTACGGCGACGACCCCAACTTCGTGGTCACCGTCGGCGGTTTCCACCCCGCCTTCGCGCCCCCGCCGCTCCCTTTCCCCGCACCTCGCCGGGTCAGTGTGGACGTGTTGAACAGTGGGATCGGACGGATCACCGTCTCCGGCTACTTCGCCGTCACCTCCAACACCGCCCAGTTCGGCGCCCAGGCCGACCTGTTCTTCGGGTTCGGCGGGTTCAGCATCGAGGGCCACATCGGCTTCGACGCGCTGTTCCAGTTCTCCCCGTTCCAATTCATCATCGCCATCCACGCCTCCGTCGCCCTGAAGGCCTTCGGCGTCGGTGTCTTCTCCATCAGCCTCAACTTCGCGCTCTCCGGCCCTTCCCCGTGGCGGGCGAAGGGGTCGGGGTCGATCTCGTTCTTCTTCTTCGAGATCGAGGCCGACTTCGACATCACCTGGGGCGAGGACCGCGACACCACCCTCCCCCCGGTCAACGTCCTCCCTCTGCTGGCCGAGGAGCTGCGGAAGCCGGAGTCGTGGTCGGCGCGGGCCCCCACCGGCGGCGCTCCCCTCGTCACCCTTCGCCAACTGCCCGAGGGCGAGGCCAGGCTGGTGCTCCATCCCTTGGGGACGCTGTTCGTGCGCCAGCGCGTCGTCCCCCTGGACATCGCCATAGACAAGATCGGCTCCGAGGCGGCCGCCGACGTCAACCGGCTCACCGTCGCCCCCGTCTCCGATGGCCTGGCGAAGATCTCCGACCCCGAGGAGAACTTCGCGCTCGCCCAGTTCCAGAACATGGACGACGCCGCGAAACTCGCCAGCCGGGCCTTCGCACGTCAGCACGCCGGCCTGGAGATCGCCCCCGACGGCAACCCCTACGCCTCACCGCGTGCCGTACGCCGCAGCGCCCGGTACGAGGAATCCATCCTCGACACGGTGACGAAGCCGGACGCGCCGCCGATCTCTCACTTCAGCGACTACAACCAGGCACTGTTCGACCACTTCACCGCCGGCTCGAGCACCGCCCGCTCCTCGCTCGCCTACCAGCAAAAACGACTGCGGGAACCGTACGGGCAGCAGATCACCATCACCGAGGACACCTACGTCGTCGCCGCAACGGCCGACAACGAGACCGTCGGCGGCCCCTTCACCAGCCAGGCCCAGGCCGAGACCGATCTGAAGGAGCGTGTCACCGCCGACCCGGCACTCACCGGCACCCTCCACGTCATCCCCGAACTGGAGGCCCTGTCATGAGCGGGACCGGCTCGTACTCGTTCCTGCCGTGGCTCCGGCGGGGCATCTCCACCAAGATCACCGAAGACCCCGGCACCTCCGACCGCGCGCACGTCCAGGTGAAGCTCAAGGTCGAGGGGGCCAAGCGCGACGGAGGCGGCACGCTCACCGAGGACGTGCAGCACAACGTCGAGCTGTACGGGCCCGGCGATGTCATCGGCATCGACCCACGGGCGATCGTGCGTACCGAACCGCGCGACTGGATCACCAACTTCGACCCGAACTATCTGGCCTTCGTGGAGTTCTACGAAGAGGACTACGTCTGGCGCTACAGCCCTGCGATTCCCGGCGCGGGCGGCAGGCTGGCGCCGTGGCTGGCGCTGATCGTGCTGACCGAGGAGGAGTTCGAGGACACCGGCCAGCTGCCCGGCCGCCCGCTTTCGCAGATCGCGATCAACGATCTGGCCGGGCTGCCGCCCGCGGGCCAGCTCGGCGCCTTCACGCACGTCCACGTCAACCGCGACATCACCGGCGACAAGACCGTCGCGCCGGATATCGACGCGGCGCTGGCCGAGTTCGCCGGCACCGTGATCGCCAATCCGGACAACGCGTGCGCGCGGCTGATGTGCCCGCGCCGGCTCGATCCGGTGGTCGCCTACCACGCCTTCGTCGTCCCGGCCTTCGAGACCGGGCGGCTGGCGGGGCTGGGGCTCGAGCCCGCGGGCTCGCCCGGAGCGACGCACTCGAGCTGGGTCGCCTACGAAGGCCGGCCCGAGTCGGGCAGCATGCCGGTCTATCACCGGTGGTCGTTCCGTACGGCGCCGACCGGCGACTTCGAGTACCTCGTCCGGCTGCTCAATCCGGGCAAGCCGGACGCCCTGGTCGGCCAGCGCCCCATGGACACCCAGGAGCCGGGTGTCGGTCTGCCGCCGGCCACGCCGACCGACCCGGAGCTCGACCGCGTACTCCGGCTCGGCGGGGCGCTGCAGGTGCCGGACAAGGCGCTGAAGCCGGAGCAGAAGACCGAGCGGGACAAGTACGAGGCATGGGACACCCCGTTCCCGCACCCGTTCCAGACCGCGCTCGCCACGCTGATCAACCTGAGCGAGACCTACACCGAGGAACAGCCGCTCGCCGCGCACCAGCAGATCGCGACCGGCCCGGTGGAGCTGGCGAACGTCACCGAGGACGACGCCGACCCGCTGGTCACGCCGCCGCTGTACGGGCGCTGGCACGCGCTCACCGACCGGCTGCTCGACGACGAGAACGGCCAGCCGCTGCCGAACCGGGACAACTGGGTGCACGAGCTCAACCTCGACCCGCGGTTCCGGGTCGCCGCCGGCATCGGCGCCCGCGTCGTACGGGAGCACCAGGAGGAGTACATGCAGGCCGCCTGGGCCCAGATCGGCCAGGTGCTCGAGGCGAACCGGCGCATTCGCGGCGGGCAGCTGGCCCGCGAGGTGGCGTTCGTCCTGCATCAGAACCATGTGAAGAAGGTGCAGGAGGCGCACCTGGCGAAGGCGCTCGCCATGATGGCGCCGCTGGCCTCCCGTGTGGTGCCCGGCGGCTCCCAGGGGGCCAGAGCCGTCGGCGACCCGCCGCCGGCCAGTGTCGCGACGCAGCTCACCCGCAGCCGCATCGCGGGCGCGCCGCTCAGCGTGGTGATGCGCAGGCAGACCCGGCCCGGTTCGCGGCTGATGCGCAACCTGCCCCCGTACGTGCCGCCGGACGTCGACGACGAAGGCGTGGCGCTGGAGACGCCGCCGCCCAGCCTGCTCGACCGCATCAACGACGAGGAGGTGCGCGCGGCCCCGAAGAAGGTCGTGCCGGACGGCGTGACCGGCGTCGACCGGCTGGAGCGCGTGCTCACCCCGCCACCCGATCCGGGCCCCCACATTGCCGCCGACACGCCTGGCAACGGCGGCGGCACGTCGGACGGCGGCACCGTCATCGTCGTACCGAACCCGGTGCCGAGCCTGTCCACGAGCAGCGACTTCGTGATCTCGCTGCCGGGGGAGGGCGTCGTACCGCACGCCGGCGGCACCGACAGCGCCGAGGCGGCGAACTTCAAGGCGGCGCTCAACGCCGCGTACGGCACGTTCAACACCTCCGCGCTCCGAGGCGAAACGCCGGCGCGTCCGGCGGTGAACCTCACCGCCGTCGCTACCGGGCTGCTCGAAGGCCTGCACCCCGATCAGACCATCCCGCACCGGGTGCTCTCCGTGATCCACACGCCGGAGCTCGCCCAGGACAACCCGGGTCCGGAGCCGCCATCGGCACCCCCGCGTATCCGGACCCTGGTGCCGCCGACCCCGGAGAAGATGCAGGAGGTCATGGCCTATCCGGCCATCGACCTGCCGATGTTCAAACCGCTGATGGACCTGGGCGAGGAGTTCTTCCTGCCCAACCTGAACCTGATACCGCCGGACAGCATCACGCTGCTCGAGACCAGCCAGCGGTTCATCGAGTCGTACATGGTGGGGCTCAACCACGAGATGGCTCGCGAGCTGTTGTGGCGCGAGTTCCCGACCGACCAGCGGGGCACGCTGTTCCGTCAGTTCTGGGATATCCGCGGCGTACGGGCCAAGCCGGACGAGTCGCCGGAGGAGCGGCGCGAGCGGCTGCTCGACATCCCGCCGATCCACGCGTGGACGCCGGCATCGAAGCTCGGCGACCACGACAACCGTGAGCTGCTCGGCGAGAAGGAGGACGAGCTCGTCCTGGTCATCCGCGGTGAGCTGCTCAAGAAGTACCCGACCACGGTCGTGTACGCGCACAAGGCGCGGTGGCAGCTCGGCCCGGACGGCAAGCCCGACCCCACGCAGGAGCGCAGGCTCGTCGACCCCGGCCCGACCACCGGCGACCCCGACCCGAACGTCATCCAGATGCCGCTGTACGAGGCCAAGGCCGACCCGGACATCTACTTCTTCGGGTTCGACATCACCGAGGAAGAGGCCAAGGGCGGCGATCCCCTGACCGACCCGGACGCCGACGCCGGCTGGTTCTTCGTACTCAAGGAGCGGCCCGGCGACCCGCGGTTCGGCCTCGACATCAACCGCGAGGGCGAGCTGCAGGTCTGGAACGACCTGGCCTGGACCGACGTGCTCACCACGCCCCCGAACGGCGCGCCGCGCCACCTCGACCTGGCGGCGCCGATCACCACCCCCGTACTGCACGCGCCCGACCCGAACGGCCCGGACGGTGAGAAGGCCAAGCAGTACCAGGAGGACAAGGACATCCAGTGGAGCGCCACGATCAGCCCCGCCGATCTGGCCTACATCCTGTACCAGGCGCCCGTGATGGTGGCCGTGCACGCGGAGGAGATGCTCGGCGATGGCTGACCCGATCCCTCAGGGGCTGACCGAGATTACTGAATTCTCGGACGCCTTCCCCTTGCTCCTCGGGCCGGTACGGCTGGAGACGGCGTTCACGGAGGACGAGCTGCTGGTCCGGGTGTTCCCCGACGACTGGCAGGTCGACGCGTTCGAGCCACGGCGCACGGAGCACGAGAGCGAGCAGGCGCTCGCCTTCTGGCGCAAAATGTGGCAGGCGGGCGGCGACCGGCCGCTGCGCGTCGCCGCCTGGCGCGACCTCGTGAGCAGCGCCGGGGCCGAGCGCGCCCAGTGGGTCGCGCAGATGCGCAAGCCGCTCAACCCCCAGGACGAGCCGCACCGCACCGGGCCCGACCAGGTGATCCTCGTGGTGGCGAGCGACACCCCGCTGCCCGCCGCCGACCGGCCGCCCGCCCGTACCTATTGGACGGCGATCTACCGCGCGGCGGGCGACAGGGCCAAGACGCAGGCCGCGGAGGCGGCGCTGACCTCCGCGGTCGGCTCCACCCGCGCGAACCGCATACGCGGACAGCGCCCGTACGGGATGACGTTCGTTCCGTCCGGCGGCGTGCAGACCGCCACTGTCGCGGTCGCCTTCCTCGACCTGGCCAAGGTCGCCGAGGCGGACAGCAAGGCGTCGTCGTGGACCACGCCGGCCCGGGCGAAGCTGCTGCCCGACCGGTTCACGCTGCTCGGGTACGTGGGCGGCGAGCTGGTGCTGGACGTCACCGGCCGCGACATCACCGGGGACCTCGACGTCGGCCCCGACCCGTCGCTGCCGCCCGATCAGCAGCTGCAGGCCATGAGCGGCGACCTGAAGGTGCCGCAGCCGCTGAGGTGGCTGACGGACTTCGGCCGTGCCGTCGACATCGGCATGGGCTTCCGCATCCCACTGACCGAGGCGATCAGCGGGGGCCTCGACCGGCTGATCGCGATCGGCGTACGGGCCAAGTCCGATCCGGCCAAGGCCAAGGGCGAGCTCGAAGGGCTGATCTCGCACCAGTCGCAGAGCCGTGCGGGCTACCGGCTGATGCGGCAGGGCACGGCGACCAACAACACCGGTGACGCGCGGTCCGGGTACGGGTCCGGTGACGACATCGAGGCCACCTATGCCGCGCTGTTCGAAGGGCCGTCCGGCCCCGTGCCACCCGGTGACTGGAAGGCCAAGACCGACGGGCAGTGGCTGGCCGAGCTGCTCGGCATCGACCCGGCCGTGCTGCGGCCGGTGATCGGCGCCGAGGGCGGCGACCAGCGCGAGGCGCGCGCCATGAACACCGCGCTGTGGCCTGCCACCTGGGGCTATCACCTGCAGACCATGCTGAACCCGATCTTCGGCACCGCCGCGGTCGACGACACGCGGCGGTTCTTCACCCGGTACGTGAGCGGACGCGGGCCGCTGCCGGCGATCCAGGTGGGGCGGCAGCCGTACGGGATCCTCGCCACGACGGCGTTCTCCAAGCTGGCCTGGGCCGGCAACGACCCGGCGGCGGCACACCGGCGAGGGCTGCACACGCTGCTGGAGACGGTCGCCGCCGACTGGGCCCCGCTGGCGGACGATGTGCCGTACCTGGGCAAGGACGCCGACCCGCACCAGCTGCTGCTCGACCTGCTGGCCACCCATCCGGCCTCGGTGGAGTTCTACCAGCGCTACGCGTCCAGCGCGGCCGACTACTTCAACCGGCACAATCTCAAGGGCGAGGGCACGAAGGTCGTCGACGCGCTCGCGAGCCTGCAGATCAGGGAAGAGATCCGGGCCCTGCTCACCCACCTCGGTCATCCGGCCGGCGCGCCCGACCCGGACGCCTCCTCCCGGCTGTTCACCGACAGGCAGCACGCACTGCGTGGGCCGCTGGTCGACGACATACCGATGTCGGAGAGCGAGCCGGTACGGCCCAGTGCCGCCGAGGGCCGCAACTATCTGGCGTGGCTCGCGCACTTCGCGCGGACCGACTTCGACACCGTGCGCAAGGAGGCGGGCTTCACCGGTGACCTGCCCGTCGCCCTGCTGTACCTGCTGGCGCGGCACGCCATGCTCGTCGCGTACGGCGAGGCCGGGCTGCGGCTGGCGGCGGCCACGCACGGCACCACCGAGCCGCAGCTGCTCGCCGCGCGGCGGGAGCAGCCGTTCGTGCACGTCAGCGCGCGGACAAGCGTGACCGAGAGCCGGTACGGCACCCTGTACGCGCCGGACCAGCAGGTCACCGGCAGTCCGGACAAGCTGCTCGTGCGGTTCATCCCCGAGGTGCTCGGGCAGCGCCCGGCCACCGCCGACCTCTCCGCGCAGCTGGACGCCGTGGACCAGCTGGCCACCGTACCGACCGCCCGGCTGGAGCGGGCACTGACCGAACACCTCGACCTGTGCACGTACCGGCTGGACGCGTGGCGGCTCGGGCTGGCCACCGAACGGCTGTTCACGATGCGGTACGGGGCGGACGGCGGCGGGAGTCCGTCGACGACGGCCACGACGGGCCTGCACCTGGGCGCCTTCGGCTGGCTCGAGGACGTACGGCCCCGGTCCGAGCCGCTGGAGGAGGTGACGCTCAGCGGGCGTCCGGCGCAGGTCTTCCAGCCGGCCGGGTCGACCCCGCTGCTGCGCGACTCCGGCAACGGCGGGCACATTCACGCGCCGTCGCTGAACCACGCGACCACCGCGGCGTTGCTGCGCACCGGCTACCTGGCCAACGCCTCCCGGGGCAACCCAGATCCGCTGGCGGTCAACCTCAGCTCCGAGCGCGTACGGATCGCGCTGTCCGTCATCGACGGCATCCGCTCCGGTCAGTCGCTCGGCGCGCTGCTCGGCTACCGGTTCGAGCGGGGCCTGCACGACGCGCACACCATCGCCGAGGTGGACTTCTACATCGCGGCGCTGCGGATGGCGTTCCCGCTGGTCGCGACCAAGCTGCCGGAGACCGAGCCGCCGGACGGCACCGCCATCGAGCAGGTCGAGGCGCGCAACGTCATCGACGGGCTGCAGCTGGTCATCCACGTCACGCGCACCGGCCCGGCGGAGTATCCGTTCGGCCGCGACGACCTGCCGACCCAGGGCATGACCGACGCACAGAAGAAGGCGATCAACACCGAGGTGCAGAAGCTGGTCGCGGTGCACGACGCCCTGGCCGACCTGGCCACCGCCGAGGGAGTGCACCAGGCCGTACTCGGCAACCCCGACCGCGCCTCCGCCGTCTTCGACGCGTACACGAAGTCGGGCTTCCCGCCCGAGCCGATGGTCGCCGGTACGCCCCGCAGCGGCATCAGCCTCAACCACCGGGTTTCGCTGCACTTCAAGGCCGGGCTGCCGCCGGGCAACCCGCCCATCCTCGGCCCGTCGATGACCCCGCGCGGCCGCGGCGAGCCGGGCGTCAACCGGTGGCTGTCACAGCTGCTGCCCGGTCCCGGCACCATCGCCGCCCGCGTGACGTGGACCGATCCCCGTACCGGCGACGAGGAGGACGACGTCGTCAACCTGGCCGAGCTCGACCTACAGCCCATCGACCTGCTGTGGGCGCTGCGCCCGGACGACGCCGCGGCGATGACCGACCTCGACGACCGCATCATCGGCCGGGTGATCAAGACCCGGCCGCTGCGCCCGGACGCCGAGCCGCTGATCCGCTACACCGAGCGCATCCAGGGCAGGCTGACGTTCTTCGAGCTGTCACCGCTGATCGCCGGCCTGCGGCAACTGCTGCTGAGCGCCCGCTCCGTACGGCCCAGCGACCTGCTCCGGCCGTCCGGAACGGAGACCACCGGCTCGGCGATGGACGCGAACGTCGACCTGCCCCGCGCGCGGCCGGTCTCCGTACGGGAGGCGCTGCGCGACTTCAAGGAGGAGCTCGAGGAGTTCATCGGCGACCTGGCCGAGCAGCTCGCCGACCCGGCGGGGAACCGCGCGGAGACCATCTCCGACGTCGACGACCTCCTCGAGCGGATGGCCGGGCTCGCCGCGACCGCCTCGACCTTCGGCATGGTGCGGGCGGGCTGGGGCGAACTCACCCAGTGGCGGCGCGATGTGTTCCGCCAGGTCCTCGCCGCCGTCGAGGTGGTGGCGAAGCGGATGAAGCCGGCGCTGGCCGAGGCCGAGGCCAAGATCGAGGCGTATGACGACCTGCCCAACAGCGCGGACAAGGAGACCAGGTTCGCCCTGCTGCAGCAGGCCGAGCGGCTGCTGACCACCACGCCGACCACGCCACGGCCGAACAGCCCCGCCCAGCTGCGGGCGATCGTCGCCTCGCGGCGGTCCGCCTTCGCCAACCGGCTCGCCAAGGTGGAGGACATCGCCAAGACCAACCGCCGTAGCCTCTCCGGGCTGCTCGACGATGTCGAGGACCTGCAGCCGATCACCGCCTTCGACGCGGCCGGACTCGACATCACCGCCCAGCTGGACTCCGTGGTCGCCTTCGTCACGTCGCTCGCCGCGCGCGCCGAGGACATGCGCAAGGAGGTCATCGAACGGCTCGGCAAGGCGGACGAGGCGATCACCGCGTACGACGCCGCCGCGGCCGGCCCGGATCGCGTCACCGCCGCCACCGCGGCCATCAAGGGGATGCTCGGGCCGGAGGCGCTCGCGGTCAGCGAGTTCAGGGTGCCCGAGGCGCTCGGTAAGCAGTGGCGCGACGCCTACCTGGCGACCAGGCTCGGCAAGCTGACCAAGCAGCTGAAGCGCGACTACCCGGTCGACGACTGGCTGCACGGCCTGGCCCGGGTACGGCCGCGGATGACCGTACTCGAACGCGTCACGCTGCTCGCCGACACGGTCGGGCAGCAGGAGCCGGAGCTGGTCCCCGTACAGTTCCCGTTCGACTCCCGCGACCCGTGGCTCGCCCTCGAGCTGCCGCAGGACCACACGCTCACCGGCGACCGGCTCCTCTACACCGCCGCCTACAGCGACCAGCCGAGCCCGAACGACACCTACTGCGCGCTGCTGATCGACGAGTGGAACGAGTCGGTGCCCGCGAGGCAGGAGACCACGGGCATCGCCATGCACTACGACCGGCCGAACTCCGAGCCGCCGAACGCCATGCTGCTCGTCGTGCCGCCCGCCCGTACCGGCGCGTGGCGCTCCGAGGACGTGGTGGCCGCGCTGCACGAGACGCTCGCGCTCGCCCGCTCGCGTGCCGTGGAGCCCACGCAGATCGACGACACCGTGTACGCCCAGCTGCTGCCCGCCACGGTGATGGCCGCGACCGCCTCGCCGATCACCATCGCCACCGACCTTTCCATCAACAACGAGCGGCCCGCTCCCGGTCCGCTGCGACCCTCGAGGGGTTAGCCATGGCACGTCCGGTCATCGCCGACATCCGGGCCGCACTGACCGCGCGGCAATTCCCCACGGTCACGGTCTGGAACCGGATCGAAGGGCGGCCGCGCAGCACCGAGTTCGGCCGTGCGCTGCGCGCCGAGGTACGCGACCCGCTGTGGATGCTCACCCGGCAGTGGCAGTTCGGCGAGTTCCAGGCGCAGGACGCCGGCACCCCGGCAACGGCGAAGTACCTGCTGCGGACGAGCAAGCCGAAGCGGTACCGGGCCAAGGAGGACCCGCCGGGCGACCTGCCCGGCGGGTTGCCGCTGGAGGCGGTCGTCGAGCGGCGCGCGCTGCCGTTCCGCATCGGCGCCGACCCGGTCTCCTTCGACCTGAGGCTGACGATGGGCCGCCGGTGGCTGAAAATGGCACCCGGGCTGCACCACTCCGGCTACCTCAAGCGCTGGCCGATCAAGGTTCCCGACCCGCTCAAGGAGGCCGACACCCACCTGGTCGCGCACCCCGAGGTATGGGCGACGATGCAGGCCGTGGCCGGGCGCGCCATGGACGGGTACGAGCTCTACCTGCACCTGAAGGCCGGCGGCCACGCCTGGGACGGCATCGGCGGAGTCCTCGTACTGCTGCAGAAGCAGCGGCTCGACGAGTTGGGCGAGAGATTCGTCGCCTGGTTCGAGGACCTGATCACGCAACCCGCCGCCGGGCATGCCTATGACCCGTCGCGGCTCGAGCACCGCTTCGACCTGGGTGCCCCCGAGAGCGGCGGCGAGACCGTACTCGCCGCCGAGGAGTACCCGGGTGGGCGGCTCGACTGGCACGGCTTCTCCTACGACAGGTCCGGGACGGCGCTCGGCACCACCGGCGGCGCGAGTGAGGTCATCCGTACCGTCGTTCCCGGCACGCTGCGGTACTCCGGCATGCCGCACCCGCGGCTGTGGGCGATGGAGGACGGCAAGACCGACTTCGGCGCGATCACCGCCGACACCACCGACCTGATCAAGATGCTGTTCCTCGAGTTCGCCCTCGTCTACAGCAATGACTGGTACCTGCTGCCCTGTGATCTCGACGACGGCACCCTGGCGCGGATCGACGGGATGGTCGTCACCGACGTGTTCGGGCGGCGGCACTGGATCGAGGCCGCCGGGTCGGGCGAGGACGACGACTGGCAGCGCTGGACCATGTTCAACCTCGACGTGCAGAACATCCCCGGCGAGGAGCCGTCCGCCGAGCCGGTCGCCGCGGTGCCCGGGCTGTTCCTGCCGCCCGGCATGCCGCAGGTCATGGACGGGCCGACACTCGAAGAGGTCATGCTGATCCGCGACGAGAACGCCAACATGGTGTGGGGGATCGAGCGGTCGGTGCTGCTCGCCACCGGCGACCCGCTGCCCGGCCGCGAGGCGGCGTACGAGACCCTCGCGCACCGCCGCCGCCTGCACGGCCCGCACACCCGCCCACCGGCCTCCGCGCCCATCGCGTACGAGGCGATGAACACCGTGCCGGAGAACTGGATCCCGTTCATTCCCGTCCATGTCCCGGACAGCAACCGGGAGATCCAGCTCCAGCGTGGCGCCATGCCCAGAGTGCTGAACGGCCAGGTCAGCCCGCCGATCAAGGTCCGCCCCCGGACGACGCTGCTGCGCGAGGGCCTGGACGCGGGCGACCCGTACTTCGTCCACGAGGAAGAAGTGCCCCGCGCCGGCACCCGCCTGACCGCCGCCTACAACCGCACCCGGGCCCACGACGGAAAACCTGTCCTCTGGTACTCCTACCACCGCATGACCGGCCGGGGCGAAGGCAGCAGCAGCCTCGACTGGGACCGCCTGATCGACCAGCCCCCGTCGACATGACGGAAGACCTCAGCACTCCTGGTGGGTGGCGAGCTTTTCGATGGTGTGGAGCTCCTGGTCGATTTTCGTGAGGGCGGCGCGGCGGTCGTGCGGCCC